>NZ_JBEXHL010000021.1:0-154831 GCF_040607795.1 Amycolatopsis sp. NPDC005232
CCCGCGCGCGACAAGTACCTCGACACGTGGAAGGCACTGGAGAAGCTCTACGCCGACGGCCGCGTGCGCGCCATCGGCGTGTCCAACTTCCAGCCGTCGCACCTGCGCCGCGTGCTCGACGAGGGCAGCGTGGTGCTGGCCGTGAACCAGATCGAGCTGTCGCCGTACCTCGTCCAGCAGGAACTGCGCGCCTTCCACGCCGACCACGGCATCGCCACCGAAGCCTGGAGCCCCCTGGCCAAGGGCGGCGACCTCCTGGGCGAGCAGGCCGTCGCCGACATCGCCACCGCGCACGGCCGCACGCCCGCCCAGGTCGTCCTGCGCTGGCACCTGCAGCTGGGCAACGTGGTCATCCCGAAGTCCGTCACACCCTCGCGCGTGGCCGAGAACTTCGACGTCTTCGGCTTCACCCTCACCGACGCCGAGGTGGCCGCCCTCTCGGCCCTCGACCGCGGCCTGCGCACCGGCCCAGACCCCGACACCTTCGACCTCGCCTGATCCGCGCCGACAGCGCGCGATGAACCGGGCAGTTTCCACGGGGGGAGTCGCTCGGTTCCTTGGCAGCGGTATTCAACGCCCGCGACGGGAACTCTCCTTCGAAGTGGTAAGACCCCACTTGGGCTCGACGCTGATCGCCTGTGCAGCAACGTCGACGACGAACGCGCATGACGTGTGTGGACCACGGCGGCCCTCGGCGATCCCACAATCTTGGGCGACGAGCGTGGCTGAGGGTCGTGCACACGGACTCCGTAGGTCCAGACAATGGCTCCCGCGCTCCGGCGTCGAGTCAGGACCACGGCTCTCTTTCCTTCATGTGCTGCGGCGCGGTCGCAGCCCAAGATCGCGGCACAGGTGCGACTCCAGAGTTGCGTTGACCCTCCGCCGGTGGGATTGCCAATAGGGAGTCGAGCTGCGCTGAGCTGTTGAGGAGTAAGGAGAACATCATGACGGATGCCGAAGGGGAGACGCCGGGGCGTCACGCAAGGCACGTGCGTGTGCTCTCGACATCGTCGTGCGCCGCGGCCGTCCCGATTCAGCCTGCGGCCGTTCGCGCTGCTGTCACTATTGCAGAGCCAAGGAGCAAGCGAGGCTGGGCCGCAGTCGGCGCCATTGCGCTCGGCGCGTTCATAGTCGTGATGACGGAAACGATGCCGGTGGGGCTGCTTCCGCAGATCGCCGACGGATTACATGTTTCACTGGGCCTTGCGGGGTTGATGGTGCTCGTGCCGGGTTTCAGTGCCGCAGTGTCGGCGCCGCTGTTCTTCCTCGGTTCCGGCCGATTTGACCGGCGCTCGGTCATCCTCGTCCTGGGTTTGACGGTGCTGGTGTCGAACGCCATCGTCGCGGTGGCACCGAACTTCGTCGTGGTGCTGATAGCCCGTATGTTCTTTGGCGCCACCCTCGGAGCCTTCTGGACCGTGGTCTCACCGGTCGGCCCCAAGCTGGTGGGCCCCGCCGGCGGCACTCGCGCCATCACCATTATCGCGGCAGGTATTTCCGGTGGGACAGTGGTGGGGCTGCCGGCGGGACAGTTCCTCGGCAACCTCGTGGGCTGGCGTCTCACTTTCGCCACCGCCGCGGCGGCGACGCTGCTGGTCGTGGTCGCGCAGAGGTTCGTCCTACCGGGTATTCCGCCGGACGGGCGTACGCACCTGCGTGATCTCGTGGGGGTCGTGACGCAGCGCGCCGTCCGGTTCGGGATGGCGGCGGGCGCATTGGTGTTCATCGGACAGTTCACGGCCTGGACCTACATCACCCCGTTCCTGATGGACCACACGCATCTGTCCAGCGGTGTGATCTCGCTGCTGTACGTCATCTACGGCTGCGGTGGCATCGTCGGCTCACTCGTCGCCGGATCACTGTTCAAGCGCGGAGTGATCGGCAGCTTCGCTGGGGCGGCGACGATAGTGGCCGCGTTGCTCATCGCGCTGGCGAACGCGGGCACCTTACCCTGGCTGGCCGGCCTGTTGTTCGTGCTGTGGGGTCTGTTCTGGGGAATCGTGAACCCCGGAACGCTGGTCTGGATGCTCGACGCTGCCCCGGAAACTCCGGAGGCCGCGTCGGCGGTGAATGTGACGAACCTTCAGATAGCCCTGGCGGTGGGATCCGGTGTCGGCGCGATCCTCGTTTCATCGACAGCCCTGCAGACGGTGTTCCTCACGGCGGGTTTGATCGTCCTTGCCTCCGCCGTGCTCGCCGCCGTGGCGGCACGGTTCCTGACACTCGCCCGGAGGGAATGAGGACATCAGGGGGAGGCCGGGGAATGGTCGGCGCCCGGTGTGTCGGTGTCGGCCGGCGGTAAGAGCCGACGATCGGCTGACGCCGACAAGAAGACCAGCGCAGAGGAGAGAGTCGTATGGCGGAATCGAACACGCGACTGCGCTCCGCCGGCAAGGCCTTGCTCGCAGCGAGTGCAGCGGGTCTCCGTCAAAACCCACTGCTGTCGCGGTGGAAGGTGGAGACGTCACAGCTGTTCTCACGGTCGAACACTCCGACCACGGCGTTGCGTGGGGCGCTGTGACGCGCCGCGAACGGGTCGTGGGCCAGGAGCCGCCGGTCGACTTGATGAACACCGTGTGGGGGAGCGGCAAGGGTACCGAGGACGCGCTCGCCACCGCGGACGGTGCACGCGAGTGGATTCGTGAGATCGTTCCTCGTCTTGAGCAACGTCCGAGGTCTCTCGACCACTGGTTGCCTTGCGCAAGCGCGTTGAGCGTGAAGGAGACGGCATTCGACCTGCGTCGGCTCCGCGATGCGCTGAGACGGCTCGCTGCCGACGCGACAGCGGACGAGCGACCGGCCGGGGTGGTGTCCGACTTGCCTGACCGCCAAGCCGCGGTGGCCACGCTCAACACCACCGCGGCCCGTGCGGCTGCGTCGTCCGCCCTCGTGTGGCCCGGTGCGGGCGTGCCGACGATCGCGCTCCAGGGCGACCTGCCCGGCGGCATCGCGGTGAGTTGCTCGTGGCGCTCCAAGCCGTGCGGCTTTTCGGCGGCGAAGGGCGGAAGCGCCTGCGGGCCTGCCTCGCACCGAGCTGCGCGAACTACTACCTGTCCGGCCACGGACGGCGAAGGTGGTGCTCGCAGGCTTGTGGAAACAGGGGGCGCGTCGCGCGGTTCAACAACAAGCAGTCGTCGAACGTGATCGGCTGATCGGCACGGGACCCCGACAACGGAACGTCTCGGAACCGCTCTCGGCTACGGCGCCGGCACCAACTGACTCTCGCCAGTTTCCGACAACCCGAAGGAGAAACCATGGGCAACAACACCGTGAAGGTGACCGACAAGTCGTTCGTGGACGACGTTCTGACCAGCGAGAAGCCGGTCCTGGTCGACTTCTGGGCGACCTGGTGCGGGCCTTGTAAGATGGTCGCCCCGGTGCTCGAGGAGATCGCGGCCGAGAACGGCGAGAAGCTGACCGTCGCGAAGCTCGACATCGACGAGAACCCGAACACGGCGCGTGACTACCATGTGATGTCCATCCCGACCCTGATCCTGTTCCAGGGTGGCAAGCCGGTGAAGCAGATCGTCGGCGCGAAGCCAAAGGCAGCTCTGCTGTCGGATCTGAAGGACGTGCTCTGACCGAGCCCGCGCCCAGCTGCTGAGAAACCCGGGCCTGCGAGAATCGCCTCTCTGACTTGATTAGGACCATATAGTCCACGTAAGGTCTCGCCGAGGTCGTGGTGACCCGGTGACGAAGCAGGTCCGCCTGAGCGGAGCCGGGGCCCACGGACTGCCCGGATTTCGACAAAGGTGAGTTCTCCCGGGAGATCCGGCGGGGCGGGTGCCGTCGAACGGTGCCCGGCCTCGGGCTCAGGATCGAAAAGCCAGCCAGTGCAGCATTCAGTCGGAGGAAATCATGAGGACTGTCGCGTCCAGGTCGATCGCGACGCGACCGTATCCCGCGCGCGTCGCCCCGAAGGGCACGGCGCTGCTTCGGCTGATGCGGACGACGGACCACAAGCAGATCGGCGTGATGTACCTGGTCACGGCGTTCGCCTTCTTCATGGCCGGCGGTGCGATGGCCATGCTGATCCGCACGGAGCTGGCCCGGCCCGGGCTCCAGTTCCTGTCGCAGGAGCAGTACAACCAGCTTTTCACCATGCACGGCACGATCATGTTGCTGATGTATGCGACCCCGGTACTGTTCGGGTTCGCCAACTTCGTGCTGCCGCTGCAGATCGGTGCCCCGGACGTCGCGTTCCCGCGACTCAACGCGTTCTCGTACTGGCTTTACCTCTTCGGCAGCCTGATCGTCGTATCCGGCTTCCTGACACCGGGCGGTGCGGCTGAGTTCGGCTGGACCGCTTATACGCCGCTATCGGAGGCCGTCCACACTCCAGGCCCCGGCACCGACATGTGGATCGTCGGCCTCATCGTGTCCGGTCTGGGCACGATTCTCGGCGCGGTCAACATGATCACCACCGTGGTCTGCCTGCGCGCGCCGGGCATGACGATGTACCGGATGCCCATCTTCACCTGGAACATCCTCGTCACCAGCATCCTGATCCTCATCGCCTTCCCGATCCTCACGGCCGCGCTCTTCGGCCTGGAGGCAGATCGTCGGTTGGGCGCGCACGTGTTCGACCCGGCCAACGGCGGGGTGATCCTGTGGCAACACCTGTTCTGGTTCTTCGGCCACCCCGAGGTGTACATCATCGCCCTACCGTTCTTCGGGATCGTGTCCGAGATCTTCCCGGTCTTCAGCCGCAAACCCCTCTACGGCTACAAGGGACTGATCTTCGCGACCCTGGCCATCGCCGCGCTCAGCGTCTCCGTGTGGGCGCACCACCTTTATGCCACCGGCGCCGTGCTGCTGCCGTTCTTCTCCTTCATGACCTTCCTGATCGCGGTCCCGACCGGCGTGAAGTTCTTCAACTGGATCGGCACGATGTGGAAGGGCCAGCTGTCCTTCGAGACGCCGATGATCTTCTCGATGGGCTTCATCGTCACGTTCCTCCTCGGCGGGCTCACCGGCATCCTCCTGGCCGCACCGCCGATCGACTTCCACGTCTCCGACAGCTACTTCGTGGTCGCGCACTTCCACTACGTCCTCTACGGCACCATCGCCTTCGCCACCTTCGCCGGCATCTACTTCTGGTTCCCGAAGATCACCGGCCGGATGATGGACGAAAAGCTCGGCAAGTGGCACTTCTGGACCACGTTCATCGGCTTCCACGGCACGTTCCTGGTCCAGCACTGGCTCGGCGCCGAGGGCATGCCCCGCCGGTACGCCGACTACCTGGCCAGCGACGGGTTCACCACGCTGAACACGATCTCCACGATCGGCGCGTACATCCTCGGTGCGTCCACGCTGCCGTTCATCTGGAACGTGTTCAAGAGCTACCGCTACGGCGAGATCGTCACGGTCGACGACCCCTGGGGCTACGGCAACTCCCTCGAATGGGCCACGTCGTGCCCGCCGCCGCGGCACAACTTCACCGAGCTGCCCCGGATCCGCTCCGAGCGCCCCGCGTTCGAGCTGCACTACCCGCACATGGTGGAACGCATGCACGCCGAAGGTGAGATCGGCTTCTTCGGCAAGCCGCGCCACCAGGCCGCGCCGTCGCAGAAGCTGGTCGACGCGACCATGCCGGGCGACCACAGCAAGGACAACGCGAGCGAGCAGTAGCCGAGTGCGGCGCGGCGGTCCACTGTGGTGGCCCGCCGCCGGCGGCTCAGGCCTGGAAGGTGCGGATGTAGGCGATGGCCATGTCGAGCGCGATGCGCATCGGCTTCACGTCGTGCCCCGTCTGCGCGAGCAGGTACCCGCCTTCGAGCGCGCCCATCAAGCCGATGGCGAGCCGTTCGGGATCGGCGTCGCGGCGCAGTTTGCCCGTGTCGCGCATCCGCCGCAGCCCGTCCGCGATCAGGCCGAGCCAGGTTTCGAAGTGGCCGGCCAGAGCGGATCGGGCGCGCTCGTTCTGGTCCGAAAGCTCGCTCGCGAGCGAGCCGAGCTGGCACCCGTAGGCCCCGTTGCGCAGCGCGTTCCTCTGGATGATCGCGTCCCGCCACCGCTCGAGCCCGCGGATCGAGTTCAGCCGCCGCAGCTGTTCCCCCTGCGAGGCGAGCAGGTCTTCCGCCTGGTGCTCGATCACGTCCTGGACGAGGGCGTCCTTGTCGGCGTAGTGGTGGTAGAGCTGCGACTTGCTGGTGCCGCTGGCCGCGCGGACGTCGTCGAGCGTGGTGGCGACAACCCCCTTGACCGTCATCAAGTCCACCGCGGCACGCAGGATCCTGGCCCGGGTCGCTTCACCGCGCGCTGTCAGCCGGACAGGCCTCACTGTGCTCTCCGGTTCCGCCACTGCGACAGATTATCGTACCTGCGTGCACGGAGGTGTCACGCGATGCGGCTCGGTCGATCGAGCCCAGGTCAGCCGTCCCGCCACCGTCATCCGCGGCCCAGGGCGATCGACACCCGGCGCGCCAGCTCGGGGAGGACGTCGGTGGTGAACCAGGAGTTCTTCAGATGCCACCGGTAGTTCAGGGGAGAGGGGTGCACCAGCGGGAACTCGGCGGGGAGGTAGTCGCAGTAGGACCGCACGGTCTGGGTGAGGTTCGGTTGGGACCGGCCCTTGAGGTAGTACCGCTGGGCGTGCGCGCCGATCAGCACTCGGAGCGTGATGTCCGGCATCCGGGACAGGATCGGCGGATGCCACCGCGGCGCGAAGTCCTTGCGCGGAGGCAGGTCACCCGTCTTGCCCTTGCCCGGGAAATAGAAATCCATCGGCACGATGGCGAACAGCGAGGGGTTGTAGAACTCCTCGTCGCGCACACCAAGCCACGAGCGCAGCCGGACTCCGCTGGGGTCGTCCCACGGGATGCCGCTCTCCTGGGCGCGCCAGCCCGGCGCCTGGCCGATGATCGCGATCCGGGAAGCCGGCGACCCGGCCCACACGGGACGGTAGCCGAGGTCGCGCGCCCACGCGTTCGACGGGTCGGACGTCATCTCGTCCACGACCGCACACAAGTCGTCGCTCAACCGCACTCCAGGTTCGTGGCGGGAAGGCCGTGCCGCCGGCTCTCGGAGACCACATCCTAGATGGACCATGCGGTCCAGCCGGGCGGGGGTCGACGACACCGAGGTGTGCCTTCGCGCTAGGCCAGGCTCGGATCCCGCCACGGGCCTTCGGGTAGCTCCGGGAGCGAGAACCGCTCGTCGAAGGAGCACAGGGGGAGACGTTCTCCGAGGAACCGCACCACGGCGGACCCGAGGACCGCCGAGAACAGTGAGCCGCCGAGAACCCCCACCTTGGCCTGCTGCTGGAGGCCGGGGTCGGTGAACGCGAGATCGGTGATGAACAACGCGATCGTGAAACCGATGCCGGCCAGCACGGCTCCGCCGATGAGGTGGCTGTAGCGGACGCGGCCGGGCAGGGTGCCGATTCCGGTCCGCAGCGCGATCCCGGCTCCGAGGGAGATACCCAGGGTGTTGCCGGCGATCAGGCCGACCGCGACACCGAGCGTCACGGTGGAGGACGACGCGGCCCGCAGCGCGTCGCTGTCGAGCTGCACGCCGGCGTTGGCCAGGCCGAAGGCCGGGATCACCACGAAAGCGCTGATCGGGTGCAGAATTCCCTGCAGCCGTTCGTTTGCCGACAGCGTCGCCTTCATCGCGGTGGTGGCGAGCCGCACGCGCATCGTGTCCGCGCGCTCGATCACAGCGCGCCCGTAGAGGCGGAGTCGCTCGCGGGCGTGACTGTCGACCTCGCCGGCGGGCACGATCACGCCGATGAGCACGCCGGCCAGCGTCGGGTGGACTCCGGACGCGTCGACGGCCGCCCACAGCCCGGCGCCGACCACGAGGTAGGGCGTCAACCGCCACACCCCCAGCTTCCGCAGGCCCAGCAGTACGAGGACGAGCGCTGCGGCCACGGCGAGCGCCACCACGGAAACGTGGTGTGTGTAGAACACCGCCATCACCGTGATCGCACCGATGTCGTCGCCGATCGCGAGGGTGAGCAGGAAGAGCCGCAATTGATCGGGGCAGCGGGGACCGAACAGCGCCAGAACGCCGATCAGGAACGCGGTGTCGCTCGACATCGGAATGCCCCAGCCGGCCGCGGCCGCGCCGGAACTGTTGAACGCGAAGTAGAAGAGCGCCGGCAGCGCCAGGCCGCCGAGCGCACCAAACGCCGGGACGACGATCGAGCGCACGTCGCGCAGCTCACCGACGGACACTTCGCGGCTGATCTCCAGTCCCACCACGGTGAAGAACACGACCATCGCGACGTCGTTCACCCACTCACGAAGGTCCAGCGAGAAGTGCGCGCTGCCGGCCTCCACTCCGGCGTGGAGGCCCCAGAACGCGTCGTAGCTCACCCCTGCCACGTTCGCCCACGCCAGTGCGGCCACCGTGGCGGCGAGGAGCAGGACAGCGCTGCCGGCTTCGGTGAGCAGGAACCGGCGGAAGCCGGCGGTCACGTACGGCAGCGGGATGCTGACGTGCCGGGTCGTCGACGGCAGGTGGGGGAGGAGCCCGTCGGCGAACTGACTCGAGTCGGCCTTCACGGGCCGAGTATGCCTGACGGGCAGTCGATGCGGTTGTGTACCGTCCCTCAGATCGGGCAGGGGCCTGGAGACTTCCGTCGGTCGCCACGCCACTGTCCGGAGTGGACCGTTCTGCCACGGAGGGATCGCGGGTGACGACGCGCAGTGAGTTCGATCTGGACCGGCACGTGTACGGCGATCCCTCGGCTTCGGTGACGGTGGTGGAATACGGGGACTTCGAGTGCCCGTACTGTGCGGCGGCGGCACCCGAGCTGCGGAAGCTGATCGACAGCTCGGAGGGCTCGATCCGTCTGGTGTTCCGGCATTTTCCGATCTTCACGATCCACCCGTACGCACTCACGGCAGCTCTTGCCGCCGAGGCGTCGGGTGAGTTGTTCTGGGAGATGCACGACTTGCTGCTGACCCATCAGAGCCAGCTGACGGACGTCCACCTGCGGGCCTACGCGGCCCGCATCGGCGCCGGCGACGTCACTGGCGAGGTCGCGCAGCGGTTCCGCCCCGCTGTCGTGGCCGATTACACCTCAGGTGCCGAGTTGGATGTCCGGGGCACGCCGACGTTGTTCATCGACGGTCGCGCCTACCTAGGCCGAGTCAGCTACCAAGCACTCCGGTCGGCCGTGCGGATGCCCTCCTGACCCGGCGCCTCGGTCACGGCGGTTCGCCCCGTGATTGTTCGGCGAAGTTCACCTCGCGCAAAGTGGACCGTCCGGTTCCATTTTTTGGGTGACCCGCGTGATCGACAACACGATCACCTTCCTCAGTGAGATGACTTCCGGGTGAACAGCGAGGAACCGGTTTCGAGGTTCGCAGTTCCAGGCCGTATCCCGACCTCTGCGCGACCCGCCTCGGCCAGTCGAGGATGTGTTCTGACGAGTGGTCGCCGTGATCGGCGCCGGCGGTTCTGAAGCTCGCCGGGTTCACGACTGGACTAAATAGTTCTCTTTGGTGCATGATGAACGCACCGGAGAACGGAGCTGCGTCGGGTGGTCAATGCTGCCGAACGTGCGGACTTCGTCGTGAGAACGCGAAAGGTGCAGCCACGGTGAGTGAGCAGCAGGGCTTCAGGCCGGGGTCGTCGGTTGCCGGCCTTCCGCTGAGGCTGTCCTCCGCCACCGTCACCGGTGGCGCCGATCGGTCCCGTGACCTCGCGTCCGACGGCGCGGTGCGGTTGGAGCTCTCGATCAGCGCGCAGGTGCTGGGCGACATCGAAGTCATGCTCGCCACGACCCACGGGCCCGGCGAGAGCACCGCGGACGGCGGGGCGGAACACCCTGCGGCACAACGTCGCGAGCTCCGCATCAACGACGTCCTGCTGAGCATGATGCCGGACGTGCTCCACCTCGCCGGCCGCAGCCGCGGCACACACCACAATGGAGCCGACACGCAGTCGTACGCGCTCACGTTGACCTTCTCCGACGGGGGCACGGTCGAGAGTTCGTGGAGCACGACGTTCGACGTTCCCGGTGCACTGCTCGCGGATTCCACGTGGCGCCTGACCGTGCCGTTCGACCACACGCTGGCGCCGGCCACGCTCCCTCGTGACGGGTCGTGACACCCGCCGCGCGGCTCACCCCCGCGGGTTCGGTTCCGCGCTGACGCGGGAAACGGTCTTCCCGGCCCGAGGGTGCAGATCGTGCTGCTCGAGAAAAATATCAGGAGAAAAGAAGTGAGTTCCGAGATGGATGTACAGCGCAACGTCGACAGCGGATCGTATGAGGCCGTGGTCGACGGGGAGGTCGTCGGCATGATCGTGTACCACGCCCCGCGTGGTGACCAGCGGGTGACGTTCAGCCACACGATCGTCGATCCCGGACACCGTGGTCAAGGTATCGCGACCGGACTGGTGAAACACGCTCTCGACGATCTGCGAGCCAGGGACCTGAAGCTCACGAACTACTGCACCTTCGTCGCGGATTACATCGCCGATCACCCCGAATACAGGGACCTCGTCGACGGCCGCTTCCCCGGCCGCGCGACCGTGCCGGATCGCGCGCCGCGCGAACGCTGATCACCACAAGCTCGAACTGCCCGAGGAGTGCACAGTTGGTTCAGGGGTCGCATTCGGTCGACATCGACGGAGAACTGATTCGCACCACGCGCCTGCAGCTTGCCCCGTGGACGATGCCCGACGTCGATGCGGCTCTGGGCATTTTCGGCGACGCGGAGGTTGCCCGGTGGTTGGCGCCGGCCATGGCTCGCGTCCCGGACAGCGCCGCCATGCGGGACCTGGTTGCCCGTTGGGTCACGGACGGCTTGGGAGCCGAACCTCCGGTCGGTCGGTGGAAGGTCACCGACATCGCCAGTGGCCGCGTGGTGGGCGCGGTCTCGCTGCTGCCCCTGCCGCCCGACGACATCGACTTCGAGATCGGCGTCCAGATCGCTCGCGGCTGGTGGGGGAACGGTTACGCCGGCGAAGTCGGTGACGCGATCGCGCACTACGCCTTCGCCGCGGGAACGGACGAGATCTTCGCCGTGGCGCGGCCGGCGAACCAACGTGGCGCGGCGGCCGCGCGGCGGATGGGCATGGAGTGGGTCGGACAGACCGACAAGTACTACGACACGCGGCTCGATGTGTTCCGGTTGCGTCGCTACGACCTGGACGTGCAGGCCGTCGTGGCGCCGCCGGAAGACCCGCGGCCGAGTGACCTCACCGACCTCTGACCGATTCCGGCGCGAATCCCCAAGAAAGTGAAAGAGACGAGACCATGCCTGCAACCCTTCCCGATCGATGCGGCACCTTCACGATCGGAGGACACGCGATCACCCGGCTCGGTCTCGGGACCGCGCAGATCAGTGCGTCCGGTGTCTGGAGTCATCCGAAGGATGCCACCGAAGCGGGGCAGGTTCTCCGAGAAGCGGTCGACCTCGGGGTGAACCTCATCGACATCGCCGAGTCGTCGGGACCCTTCGACTACGAAGAACTCATCGTGCGGGCGCTGAGCCCGTTCCCCGAAGACCTGCTGCTGATGATCAAAGGCGGCCTGCTCCGCTCGCCGGACGGGCGGTGGGAACCGGTGCCGCGGCCCTCGTTCCTCCGCAAACAGATCGAGACCCGGCTGTGGTACCTGAAACTTGACCGCGTTCCGTTGTTCCAGCTGCACGGCTTCAACCCGCACGCTCCCATCGCCGATCAGCTCGGCCTGCTCACGGATCTGCAGAGTGAAGGGAAGATCGGGCTGATCGGGCTGGCGGAGGTGACGCTGCCAGAGCTGGAAGAAGCACGGAAGTACGCGGAGATCGCCACCGTCCAAGCCGCGTACAACCTCATCGATCGTGCGGCCGAACCGTTGCTGAACTACGCGGAAGCGGCGAACATCGCGTTCGTTCCGTGGCTCCCACTGGCGACCGGCACACTCGCCAGCGAGGATGGTCCGCTGGCGGAGATGGCTCGCCGGCGCGAAGTTTCGCCGGCACAGCTCGCGCTGGCCTGGCTCTTGAACCGCTCGCCCGCGATCCTCCCCACTCCCGGGACGTTGAGCATCCAGCACCTGACCGACAACGTGTCCGCAGTGGACATTCCGCTGACGGCCCACGAAATCGATGATCTCGACCGCTTGGCGGCCGGGGCGTAATCGGGAGCCCTTCCGGAAACGCGATGGGTGAACCGGCTCGGAAAGTCTGGTCGTCAGTACGTGGAGGGTACTCACCGTGGCCGGTTCGGACATCGCGCTGCCGCCCCCGGTGGATTTTCCCTTTCGGTCCGCCCGAGGTCGACGGATCCTGGTCGCGACCGTCCTCGGCGCGAGCCTGGCGGGCATCGACTCGAGCGTGGTGACCGTCGCGCTTCCGGACATCGGCCGGGACTTGGGCGCGAGCTTCGCGTCGCTGCAGTGGACGGTCACCGGGTACACCCTCAGCCTCGCCTCGCTCATCCTGCTGGCGGGTGGGCTCGGAGACCGGTACGGCCGCAAGCGGATCTTCCTCGTCGGCGTCGCCGGGTTCACGTTCGCCTCGGTCCTGTGCGCGATCGTCCCCGATGTGGGCTCGCTCATCGGGGCGCGAATCCTGCAGGGCATCGGCGGAGCGCTGATGGCGCCGGCGAGCATGGCGATCCTGCAGTCCACGATCGCGCCCGCCGATCGGCCGAGGGCGATCGGCACCTGGTCCGGATTCGCCGGGATCGCCGGCGTTCTCGCGCCGTTCGTCGGCGGCTGGCTGCTGTCGCTGGGTTCGTGGCGGTGGATCTTCCTGATCAACGTGCCCGTGGCGGTGATCGTGCTGGTGGTGACCGTGCGCCACATTCCGGAGACCCGCGACGAGGAGTCGTCCGGCACGGACTGGGGCGGCTCGGTGTTGGCGCTCGTGACGCTCGCCGCGGCAACCTACGCGTTGACGGCGATCCCTGCGGGCCAAAGCGGACCGTGGGCGCCGGCGAGCGCGCTCGTGGCTGTCGCGGCAGGGATCGGGTTCGTGTGGTACGAGCGGCGAACGGCCTCACCGATGCTGCCGGCGTTGCTGAGGAAGTCCCGCTCGTTCGTGTCGATCAACGTGATCACGTTCATCGTCTACGGCGCGCTCGGCGTGCTCTCCCTGATCTTCACGATCGCGCTGGAGACCGTCGCCGGCTACAGCCCGGCCGAAGCCGGCAGCACCATGCTGCCGATCACGATCATCAGCCTCGCGCTGTCTCCTTCCAGCGGCAGGCTCGCCGCCCGGGTCGGGCCCGGCCGGCAGCTCACCGTCGGTCCCGTGTTGTGCGGCGTGGCCGCGCTGATGGCCTTGCAGATCCAGCCCGACACGGGTTACTGGAGTTGGGTGATCCCGCTCGAGTGCGTGTTCGGCCTCGGGACCGCCACGATGGTGGCACCTCTGACGTCCGTGGCGCTGTCGTCGCTCCCGGGCGGCCACGTCGGTGTCGCGTCGGCGGTCAACAACGCCGTTGCGCGCGGTGCCGCCCTGCTGTGGATCGCGGCGCTTCCCCCGCTCGTCGGACTCACCGGCGCTTCCTACGCGCAATCCGAGGCGTTCCAGCCCGGTTACCGCGTGGTTTGCGTGATCTGCGCCGCGGCTCTGTTCGTGTCCGGCGCCATCGCCGCCGCGGTTTTCCGCCACCAGACCCCCTGCGATCGGCACCCAGTGGTCGCCCGGTCACTGCCGCACCCGCTGCCCCGATGACCGCGCAGCTCGGCGACGAACTGTGCACCGCGGGCGGTAAGAGATACAGGGCAGTAAGAGATACAGGGCGGTAAGAGGCGCGGTGCAGCCGCCGCCAAAAAACGATGCGCGGTTCGCGCTGGTGGAGGAGGAAACTGTGACTGACGCAATCAACGGCAAGGCGGTGCTTCGCCTGCCTCGACTGGTCGCGAGGATCGACCGGGCCATGGCCACGGTGGCCGTCGCGCAGGCGGTGCTCGTGCTCGTGGACTTCGTCCTGCTGGGGCTGCTCGCCCGAGGTGCGCCTCTGCTGGAGTCGTTGCTCCTCGTGCTGTTCGGCATCATCGGCACCACGATCGGGACCGTGCGCCACTTCCGGGTCGCGGCCCGGGACGGAGCGGTGGTCGTGATCGGCTCGGCCGCCGGCGCGTTCGTGGTGGGTGTTCTCTGGCATTTCGTGCTCGGTGGGCCGGGAAACATCCACGTCGCCCTTCGGTCGGGCGCACCCGTGCTGGCGCGGTTCTTCGAAGCCTTCGTGACACTCCACTTGGTTGCCGCCGCGGCCACTGTCCTGCTGGCCGCGCTCGCGTTTCGCCGTCGCACCGCGATCCTGGCGATCGGCCGGATATCGGAGTAGTCCCGTAGCCGAGTGCGCACCGCCGAACCGTTTTCGTGTTCAGCCATCCGTTGATCTCCGAGTGAGGAGCCATGTCCGAGCCCCAGTCGAATTCTCCGCTGCCCGCCGTGGGAGAGGGCGACGTGGACGTCCTCCGTGGACTGGTCACCGGTCCGGTTCTGGTCCCGGGGCAGCCGGGTTACGAGGACGAATGCCGGCATTACAACCTCTTGTCCGCTCTGCGACCGGCGGTTGTCGTCGGTGCCGCGAACGCGGAAGACGTCCGGGCGGCCGTGCGGTTCGCCGCGTCCCGGGGACTGCCGGTCGCGGTGAAGAACTCGGGCCACCAGATGGTGTCGTCGGCTCGTGGCGCCGTTCTCGTGACCACGCACCGGATGAAGGGGATCTCCCTCGACGTGCCGGGCCGCCGGGCCCGGGTCGAAGCCGGCGTGATCTGGCAGGAGGTCATCGACGAGGCGGCCCCGCACGGTCTGGCCCCGCTCAGCGGCTCCGCGCCCGACGTGGGGGTGACCGGCTACACCCTGGGGGGAGGGCAAAGCCCGATCCTCGGCCGGAGTCTGGGCTACGCGGCCGACCACGTGCACAGCATCGACGTGGTGACGGCCGACGGGCAGCTGCGCACGGTGACCGCGGAGAGCGATCCTGACCTGTTCTGGGCTCTGCGGGGCTGCAAGGGCAACTTCGGGGTGGTCACCGCGCTGGAGTTCGAGCTCTTCCCCCGTCCGCCGCTTCTACGGCGGTTCCCTGTACTTCGCGGGTGCGCACCTGGCCGAGGTCCTGCACGCCTGGCGGGCCTGGGTCGTCGGCCTGCCGGAAGAAGCGACCTCCTCGATCGCGGTGCAACGGCTGCCTCCGCTGCCCGAGCTGCCGGCGCCGCTGCGCGGGGCGAACGTGGTCCACCTCCGGTACGCCCACCTCGGTTCCGAGCAGGAGGCCGAGCGCCTGCTCGCCCCGATGCGCGCCGTCGCCCCTGTCGTGGTCGACGCGGTGGCGGAGCTGCCCTACACCGACTCCCGGCGCATCCACAACGACCCCGAAGCCCCGATGCCGTACTGGGACAGGACGACGTCACTGCGGGAGTTCCCGGCGGAAGCCGCGGACGCGTTCGTCGCGGTCCTCGGCCCGGAGTCCGGTTCACCGCTGGCCAACGTCGAGATCCGCCACCTGGCGGGTGCGTTCGACCGGGAGCCGGCCGTCGCCAACTCCGTGTCCACGAGGGGTGTGCCGTTCGTCGCGTTCGGCTTCGGGGTGGGTGGGCCCGAGCAGGCCGAGCTGATGCGCGGCAGCCTCGACGCGGTGATGGCCGCGCTGGCCCCCTGGTCCGCCGAGCGCAGGATGACCAACTTCCTGTCGGCGGAGGAAGCCACCGGGCCGGCCGAGGTGCAGCGGGTGTTCGGCGCGGACCGCTATGCGCGCCTGGCCGAGATCAAGAAGGCCGGCGATCCGACGAACCTGTTCCGGCTGAACCACAACATCCCCGCCAGCTGAGCGGGAACCGTCGGGCACCCGGTTCAGCGCTGTGCGGCGCCGGCCCGAGTGTCCTCGATGCGAGATCAGCGACGACGGGGCGGTCGCCTCGGGCGGCCGGCGACGCACGAGGACGTGGCTCGGGCCGCCAGGTACTTGTTCGCCGTGCCCGCGGAAGAAGTGTGCCGGACGAGACCGCGGCGTTCCTCCGCGGTGAACCCGCCGAAGATGCCGTGGTCGAGCCCGTGGCCGAGGGCGAGGTGCAGGCAGTTCAACCGGACCGGACAGGCCGCGCAGACGGCCTTGGCGTGCCGGATCTGCGGCCTGGCGTGGGGGAGCGGGAAGAACAGCTCAGGATCCTCCGACGTGCAGGCCGCGATGGCCTCCCAATCGGTGCCGGTGTTCGTGCGCGGCCCGGTGTTTCGAAGCAGGCCTCTGGCGAGAGTCGGGTCAGTCAACGATGTCCGCCTCTCGTGGGTCGAACGCCACGTAGCCGGAGAAGTCCGTGCCCACGCGCGCGATCGCGGACTGGTGAGGGTGGGGGTAGCACCAAGCGGCGTCGTGGGTCTGCGATCCGTCGGTGACGACGTCGTAGTAGCGGGCCGCGCCCTTCCAGGGGCACGTGTACTGGGTCGAGCTCTGCTGGAGGCTGCCCTGCCGGATCGCTGCCGGCGGGAAGTAGAGGTTCCCTTCGAGGGAGATCAGGGTGTTCCGATCGGCCTCGGCGATGACGGTTCCCCCGATGACGGCTTTCGCCATGATGCACACCTTTCGTGGTCGAAGAACGAAGTGAACTCCCTGCGCCGCCGTGGACACACCCGTGGCGATCCCGTGTGGACGACGTCGGTACGTGCGGGCGGGCGGTCAGGCGTAGCGCCCCGTGAACTGTGAACCGTCTCCGCAGTGGGTGAAGCTGAGGCCGACGATCGAGCCGGCCTCGACAACCCATCGAAGGTCGTACGAGGCCCGATAGGTGGGCGGCCAGAACGAGGCGAACCGGCCGTCGGTGTCGATGTACCACTCCCCGCGGGTCGGGTGGCCGCGATCGGTGTACGTGGTCGCCCCGTCGTGGTCGAAGACCTGTTCGGAGCCGTCGTCGTACACGATCCGCCCGGCGGTGAGCGCGGCCACCAGGTTCTTCTTGGCCACCTGCTCGCCATCGGCCGGGGTGAGCGACTCCAGTGTTCGAGGCATGAGTTTCCCTTCGGGACCAGCGTGGGGGTGAGCGAGGACCGGGTTCTCTCAGCCGAGGAGCGCCGCTGCCGACGCGTGGAGCGCCCGCCAGCTGGCCGCGAACTTGGCGACGCCCTCACGCTCCAGCGTGTCGTACACGTCGTCTAGATCGATCCCCGCGGCGGTGGTGGCGGCGAGGTCGGCTGCCGCCTCCTCGGCGAGCCCCACGACTTGGTCCCCGGATACCTCGCCGTGATCGGCGAACGCCGCGAGCGTCGCGGGCGGCATGGTGGACACCGTCGCGCTCGTGACGAGACCGGTCACGTACCGGGTGTCGGGAAAGGACGGATCCTTGACACCCGTGGACGCCCACAGCAACCGCTGGGGACGGGCTCCGTCGGCCGCGAGGCTTCGCCACCGCGGGGAGTCCCACACGGCCGCCAGGGCTTGATGAGCGAGCCGCGCGTTGGCCAGGCCGGCCCGGCCGCGCATCTCGGGGACACCCAGCACGTCGAGCCGGCGGTCCACTTCGGTGTCCACTCTGGACACGAACAGCGAAGAGACCGAGTGGATCGCCGCGAGGTCGTGGCCGTTGTCGCGAGCTCGCTCGAGCCCGTCGACGTACGCCTCGCCGACCTCGGCACACCGCCGCGGTGAGAACACCAGCGTCACGTTCACGTTGACGCCGGCGGCCAGCGCACCGGAGACAGCTCGGACGCCTGCTCGGGTGGCGGGGATCTTCACCATGAGGTTGGGCCGGTCCACGAGCTCCCACAGCTGGATCGCCTCCGCGACGGTCGCGTCGACGTCTCCGGCGAGCTCGGGACTCACCTCGAGCGACACGCGGCCGTCGACGCCGTCGGTCTTCTCCCAGACCGGACGGAGCACGTCCGCCGCCTCCTGAACGTCCCAGATCGTGAGCGCGCGGACGGACTCCGCCACGTCGATGCCGTTCGCGGCCAGCCGCTCGAGCTGTGGGGCGTAGCGGGTGCTCCGAGCGAGGGCGTTGGCGAAGATCGTCGGGTTCGTGGTCACGCCGACGACTGAGCGACTTCGCACCAGGCGGTCGAATTCGCCGGTCTCCAGGAGGTCGCGGGAGAGCTCGTCGAGCCAGATCGACACGCCGGCCTCGGTGAGGGCCCGAAGCCGGCCGTTGGCTGAAGTCATAGCGTGTTCCCCTGCTCCACGGCTCGATCGAGGGCCGCGGTCTCTTCCGGCGGGTCCGGCGTCCAGAGCGAGCCCGGGACGGCCCGGCCCGCGGCGCCGAGCTTGTTCATCTTCTTCGGCACCGGCGCCCCCTGGTAGTCGAGCGGGACGGGGTGGCCGTGGCTGTCCACGCCGGCCAGCGGCTGGTGGATCTCGATGAACCCGCCGGTCGGCAGGCGCTTGATGATGCCGGTCTCCACACCGTGTTCCAGCACCTCGCGGTCGGCCCGCTGCAAGCCCAGGCAGATGCGGTAAGTCACGTAGTAGGCGATCGGCGGCACGATCAGCACGCCGATGCGGCCGGCCCACGTGCTGGCGTTCAGGGAGATGTGGAACTGGTCGGAGATGATGTCGTTGAAGCCCGACAGCTCGATGACCGCGAAGAACCCGAGCGCCATCATGCCCAGCGAAGTACGCACCGGTGCGTCGCGCGGCCGCTGCAGCAGGTTGTGGTGCTGCACCTTGTCCTTCGTCAGCTTCGACTCGATCCAGGGGTAGACGGTGAGCAGGGTGATCAGCAGCCCCATGCCCATCGCGCCGGAGAAGAACACCGCCGGGATCGTGTAGTTGCCGAGGTAGAGCTCCCAGGCCGGCCAGATGCGCAGCATGCCGTCGGCCCAGGCCATGTACCAGTCCGGCTGTGAGCCGGCCGACACCATCGACGGGTTGTACGGGCCGAAGTTCCACACCGGGTTGATCTGGAACAGGCCAGCCATCAGCGCGAGCACACCGGTCACGGCCACGGCGAGCGACCCGCCGTGGAGCGCGAACTCCGGCACGATCCGGATGCCGACGACGTTGTCCTCCTTCGCTCGCACGCCGGGGAACTGGGTGTGCTTCTGGAACCACACCAGCACCAGGTGCACGCCGATCAGGGCGAACAGGATTCCGGGCAGCAGGAGGATGTGCAGTGTGTACAGGCGCGGGATGATCTGGTCGCCCGGGAACTCGCCGCCGAACAGCGCCCAGTGGATCCAGGTGCCGATGACGGGCACCGACAGCACGATGCCCGACAGGGTCGCGCGCACGCCCGTGCCCGAAAGCAGGTCGTCCGGCAGCGAGTAGCCGAAGAACCCCTCGAACATGCTGATCACCAGCAGGAGCACGCCGATGACCCAGTTGGCCTCACGCGGCTTGCGGAACGCGCCGGTGAAGAAGATCCGCAGCATGTGCAGGAGTGTCGCGGCGATGAAGATCAGCGCGCCCCAGTGGTGCAGCTGGCGCACGAACAGGCCGCCGCGCACGTCGAACGAGAGGTCCAGGGTCGTCTTGAAGGCCTGCGACATCTCCACGCCCTGCAGATTCGTGAAGCTCCCGTGGTAGGTCACTTCCTGCATCGAGGGATCGAAGAACAACGTCAGGTACACGCCCGTCGCGATCACGACGAGGAAGCTGTACAGCGAGACCTCGCCGATCAGGTAGGACCAATGGGTCGGGAACACCTTGTTCATCTGGTGCCGCAGACCCTTGGCGAGCTTGTATCGCTGATCTGCGTTGTCGGCGGCCTGCCCGAGACGCTTCGCGAGCACGCCCGTGCCCATGGTCGGCGTGGTCAGTGAGCTCATGCAGTGTTCGAGGCAGCGATCGGCCCCGTCTTACCCCCGTGGGTGGGCCCAAAAGAGTGGCTGCCCCTACGCGCGAGGTGCCGAACCGGTTTCACGGGCGGCTCGCCGGCTCGGGCGGGCGGTCTCGTCCGGGGCGCATTCGACCGGACGTGGTCCCCGGACGGCGGTAAGGGCGCGATGACGGCCCGCCGCCAACAGGGGATCACCCACAGGGGAGGGGCCTCGTGTTCGCAAGCCAGCACAGCGTTCCGGACGGAACGGTCCTGGAGGAGCCTTCACTGACGACGGGGAGCGCGATTGCCGTTCACCACCCGAAGGAGCTCCTGAGGACCGTGGTCGCCGACGGCTCGATAACCCTCTTCGTGACTGGCGGCCTGATCGAGCGGGCGGCCGTCGAGGAGCTGGGTGCCGAACTCGACGTCGCGACCGCGTTGTGCCGCGGAACCGTGACCGTCGACCTGACCGGCTGCACCGGTCTCGGCACGGCGGCGACACAACTCCTTCGGGGGAACCTCGACACGGCTCGCACCTCGGGATCCGGGTACCGGTTGCGGCTCAACGCCGGCCGTTCGTCGGTGGTCCGTGCGCTCGCCGCCGGCGGCATCCTCACGAAGCGCGAGGCCCGGCGGCGGGCCCGCGACGTTCCGCATCACTGGGACACCGACAGCCCGTCGTCGCTCCGGACGGCGTGAGGCCCAACGCGCAGTTCTTTATGGACGTTCGACACCTGACCCGAGTCCTTATGGACTTAATGGTCCTGTTTTGCTATGAAGGTAGCGACGGTTCCGACAGCTCGCAGGTGGCGCGGCCCTTGCCGCGCCACAGAACACGGGCTGCCCGAAAGCTCAAGGCGCCGCCTGGCCCGACGGTGTCGCGCAAGCCGTTCGAACACCGAGGTCAGGTCTCGGTGTGCCGGCTCTCCCCGCGTTGTGTGCGAGCCGGTTCCGGTGCTGCCGGGCAAACAGGAGTGACGGCATGGCAGAGGGATTTCAGATGCTGACGATGTCCAGGGGAGAGGGGGTGGGGCGGCATGACGCCGGTCGTGTCCCGTTTCCGGGTGGCATCCACCGCTGACACCGGACTGAAACCCCGGTTCGCGTGACCACGTCGGAGGTGGACGAGAGGGTCCTGGTCGACGGACGGAGCTTCGACCCCGCGTCCGCGGTCTGGGTCCGGGAGCTGAGTCCGGGCAGTCCGGATTTCGAAGACGCCTGTCGCCGGCTGCACGCGATGCTCATCAAGATCGCCCGGCGGGAGACCGCGCGCAGGTCGCCGATCCTGAGGCTCACCGGCCCCGAGCTCGAAGACCTGGCCCACCAGGCCGCGGCCGACGCCCTCATGCGGATCACCCGCAAGATCGGCGAGTTCCGCGGCGACGCGCAGTTCAAGACGTGGGCATTCAAGTTCGTGATCCTCGAGGTCTCGACGAAGGTCGGCCGGCACTTCTGGCGCGACCACCGGGTTTCTCTCGACCACGACGAGGCCCACCACGCTCGCGCCGCCGTCGGCGACGAACCGCCCCACCAGGTACAGGCCATCGAACTCCGGGCCGCCCTTGCCCATGCGATCGAGAACGCACTGACCGAACGCCAACGCCGCGTCTTCGTCGCCGTGGCCATCGACAACATCCCGATGGACGCCCTCGCCGCAAAACTGGAAACCAACCGCAACGCCATCTACAAGGCGATGTTCGACGCCCGGCGCAACATCCGCGCCTACCTGGTGGACAACGACTTCATCACCTGACCATCGTGGTCGCGCGCGGTCGGGTTGCCCACCGGGCCGGTGCACCATTGCGACTTTATGGACTATAAAGTCCATCTCAAGTAAGGGTCGCGCGTGACCGGCGCGGCCGAGCGGAGAGGAGAACTCCATGAGCGACGACACGGACGAGTACGACGGTGGTGTCGACCTCGACGACGGACTGCTGGATCCCGAGGACAGCCTCGTGGACCGTGGTGTGTTGGACGTGCTGGACGAGGGTTACACGCCGCCGGAACGGCCCTCCGCGGTCTTCGACTGGGGGCTCACGGCCCGGGAGGCCGCCGGCCACGAGGAGCTCGGCAACCGGCTGCGCCGTGAAGTGCCGGACGTCTTCCCCGTCGACGACCGGGGTGACGGGCTCGGGGACGCGTCCGACACGGACGGGGAGCTGTACGACGACCAGGTCGGGGAGGCGCGCGCGGGCCGGCTGGTCGAAGACCCGGACGCCGACGAGGCGTACCCGTACCTCTTCGCTTCGGACGTGGGTGTGGACGGCGCCGCGGCTTCGGCCGAAGAAGCGGCCATCCACATCGTCCCGGAATGAGCGCCGGAGCTGTCCGGCGCCGAACGCACGAGAAAGGTGGACAGAAATGGTAGCGACGAGAGGCTTCGTCGGGCGTCAGCGGTCCGGCCGGGACCCGCGGCTGCCACCCGGCCAGTACGACACGGGTGACGAGTGGCCGGTGCTGCACGCGGAGGCGACTCCGTCGATCGACACCGCGAAGTGGACGTTCACGATCGACGGGCTCGTGGACAATCCGACAAGCTGGACCTGGGACGAGATTCACGCCCTCGAATCGGACCGGTACGAGGGCGCCATCCACTGCGTCACGACGTGGTCCAAGTTCGGGATGGCCTTCGACGGCGTCTCCGTGGACACCCTGCTCGAGATCACCGGGGTGCGCGACGACGCGGCGTACGTGATGGCGCGCTCGCACACCGGGTACACCACCAATCTGCCGATCGAGGACGTCGTAGACGGCCGAGCCTGGGTGGTGTGGGACGTCAACGGCGCGCCACTGGACGACATCCACGGTGGCCCGGCGCGGCTCCTCGTGCCGCACCTGTACTTCTGGAAGAGCGCCAAATGGGTGTCGGGACTGAAGTTCATGGCCGAGGACGAGCAGGGCTTCTGGGAACGAAACGGCTACCACGACCACGGTGACCCGTGGCTCGAGCAGCGTTACCAGGGGGACTGATGGCCTCCCCTTCGTCCTGGCAGACCGCCGTCGTGGCCGCCATCGGTCCGGAGGCTTCCCACGCGAAGACCTTCCGGTTGCGGCTCACCGAACCGCGGACACACCGGCCCGGCCAGTTCTACGTCGTCCGGCTGACCGCGCCGGACGGCTACCACGCCCAGCGCGATTACTCCGTGGCGAGCTCCCCGGGTGGGGACGACATCGAGATCACGGTCGAGATGCTGCCCGACGGTGAGGTATCGGGGTTTCTGCACAACGTCGTCGAAGTCGGGGACGTCCTGGAGGTCCGCGGTCCGGTCGGCAGGTTCTTCTCGTGGGACGGTGCCACGCCGATCCTGGGCCTCGCCGGGGGCTCGGGTGTGGTCCCGCTCATGTCCATGTTGCGGCTTGCGCGACGCGCGAACCGCCCCGACCTGATGCGGCTTGCCGTGTCCGTCCGATCGCCCGCCGATCTGTACTACCCGGACGAGATCTCCGGTCCGGAGACCACGGTCGTCTACACCCGCGAAGCGCCCGCGGGCAGCTCCCGTCCCGTGGGGCGCCTCACAGTCGAGGACGTTCGCCCTCTCGTCGAGTCCGACCGCGTGGTCTATGTGTGCGGCTCGGCGGGCTTTTGCGACGGAGCCACCAACCTGCTTCTCGAGGTCGGAGTCGACGTGCAGCGAATCCGCGTCAGCAGGTGGGGTCCGACCAGCTGAGCCGGCCGTTGCCGACACGTCGCGGTGCCAGGGCCGTGGCGTAGCGATCACTGACGAGGCGCGGCTGTGCACCGATATCCACCGGAGTGCGTGACTACACCGAAATGCTGATTCGAGAAGGAAGCTGAAGGCCGCACTCAGTGGTTCGCTCGCGGGCAGCGGGGCACGCCAGGGCTCGTGGTGAGGCTCGGCGGATCCGCGAGTCTCACCACGAGCCGTCGCCGGGACGTCGTGCGGAACGCTGGTGGGGCCATACCGTCGAGGTCGCGTCGCTGACGGTGCCGGCAGGGGAGTCGGAACCGGTTTCGTCCGCGCTTGTTACGGGCGAACGCGGATGATCGTCTTGCCCTTTTTCCGCTGGGTCGGGTTGAACGCGGCCACGGCGTCGTCGAGGCTCGCCACGGTGCCGATGTTCGTGCGCACCCGACCGTCCCGCACGCGCTGCACGATTTCACCCAGCTGAGTACGGGACGGCTCGACGACGAAGTCGATCGCCAGGCCGTCGGCGGGTCGGGTCTCCGGCGGGCCGGCGATCGTCACCAGTGTCCCGCCGGCCCGAACCAGACCCGCGGACCGCGACCCGATGTCACCACCGAAGACATCGAACACCAGATCCACATTGCCGACGTCGTCCAGCGCGTCGTTCTCCAGATCGACGAACTCCTGCACCCCGAAATCGTGGGCCGCCGCACGGTCGGCCTCGCGTCCAGTGCCCACAACGTAAGCACCGGCCTCGCGCGCGAGTTGCGTCGCCATCGACCCGACCGCTCCGGCCGCGCCGTGTACGAGGATCCGCTGTCCCGCCTCGAGCCGGCCGTGCACGAACAACCCCTGCCACGCGGTGAGGCCCGCCATGACGAGGCCCGCGCCGGTCGTGAAGTCGACGTCGCCCGGCAGCGCCGCGAGATTGCGCGCTTCAACGACCGCGTACTCGGCCAGTGTGCCGTCGCGGGTCCAGTCCGTGAGACCGAACACCCGTTGACCGACCGACAATCCTGCGGCGCCGTAGCTCAGCGCGGTGACCACGCCGGCCACCTCGTGTCCGGGGATCGACGGCGTCCGGTCCCGGCCACGGCGATCGACCCAGGTCGAGGGCCACGACAGCTCATCCCAGGTGAAGCCCGAGGCGTGAACCTCGACGACGACATCGCCGTAGTTCGCCCCGGCGAGGTCGGCGAGCATCGCCACGTCGGGGTCGGGCCGGTCCACCAGCGTCATCCCGGCCCTTCCCGCGGCTTCGTCCGTCACCACAATCGCCTTCATCCGGAACCTCTTCTCTCTGTGTGCGGTGATCACGTCCACGCTCTGTGGACTTCACGGTCCATTATTGAGAACTCGGCCGGACTCGGCAGGGTGGTCCGGGTCGCGCCGCCGAGGTTGAGTTCGAATCTACTGTCTTGCCCTCAGTGGATAAGAAGTGGACCATATGGACCCTGATTGCTCAGGGGGAAGTCCCCCGCCGGAACGCGTGCGGCTACTGTTGCCACCATGACGGCCGACTGGTATGACAGGCCCTGCCCGAGTCGCGACACGTCCGAGCCGGGACCCCGTGCGCGCGTCGTGGCAGCGGCGACCACGCTCCTGCTGCGCGAAGGCGTCGGCTCGCTCACTGCGGCGCGTGTTCATGCTGCCGCTCGCGTGACTCAGGCGGAGCTCAACCAGCTGTTTCCCGACTCCGGCGGGATCGTGGAGGCGATCGTCGAGGCCCAGCTCGAGCTCGTCTTGCGGGCGCAGCGTCCCAGTCTGAACGCAGTCGAACGCCTCACGGACCTCGAACAGTGGCAGTCGCGACTGCTCGATTCGTGCGCGGCGCAAGGCGGTTGCCCTCTCGGCTCGCTCATCTACCACCTCGCTCACCGCCACGATCGTGGCCGGCTCGCCCTCGCCACAGCGTTTTCCCGGTGGCAGGGGTTGCTCGCCTCGGCCTTGTCGCGCATCCAGGCCGCCGGCGAGCTCGACTCCGATGTGGCGCCGGAAGTCCTTGCCGTCGGCGTCATCGCCGCCCTGCAAGGAGGTTATCTGCTGGCGCACACCACCCAGGACACCGATCAATTGCGCGCCTCGCTCGACATGGCCCTCGGCCAGGTTCGCTTCCACGCGACGTGAAGGACGATACATCCCGAAAGGTCGGGTGGCACCGTCCTGCCCGTAGCCCTGAGTCAGTGGACGAGTTACTGTCCTACACCCAGACCAAAGCGGTCACCGTCGTGATGGAGTGACTCGGACACCACCCCGGCGCCCGAGTCGGAGGTGAGTGCATCCGCCCACCTCCGACTCGGGCCGATCCAGTTCGCGGTGCTGCCCGGTTGATGGCCTCCGCAGTAAGAACCTCCGCTGTCGCGGTAGCTGAGTACGTGGCGATCGAAGCCGAATCGACAGAGGAGTTGGTCACCTTGGACGGCGACAAGCTGCAGAAGATCGCAGGCGACTGCGGTGTGGCACTGCCCGGCGCCGACCTCGAGCACCGTTCCGGCCCCGATTGGGACCTCTACAAGGTGCGCGGCAAGGTCTTCATGCTCATGACCGATCTGCCGGGACACCCGGTTGTGGTCGTGAAAGCAGATCCGGACAACGCCACCGCACTGCGTGAGCAGCACGCGGACATCACCCTCGGCTACCACATGAACAAGAAGCACTGGATCACGGTCGAAGGCGGGGGCACCATCGGCGCGAAGCTGGTGAAGGAGCTCGTGATCGATTCCTACCGCCTGGTGGTCGGCGGGCTTCCGAAGCCCGAGCGGCCCGTGGATCCCCAGATCTGCGGCCGCCGCGCCTGAGCTGCTGCCGTCAATTCCTGGGGATCAACGAGCAACGACTCTCGGCATGCGACGGGGAGCTATGACCGACAGGTTCACCGGCCGGGAAACGGCCGCGATCGGCGGCTGCGGCGACACGGGGGAGGAGCCCACGACCGACGCCGCGCACCGCGCTGCCGAGGATGACGGGTTCGAGATGTTCATCCGGGCGTGGCTGGAGCTTCTGGACACCGTTCGGAGCTAGCCCGGCGATGACGGGTTGAACAGCGAGGCGCAGGATCCGGCGTACGCGGATCCGGGTGCGCGGTGTCGATGCCGGCGTGCTGCTGTCCTATGTGGACTCGGCTGACTCCTTCGCGCCCCGCGTGACTTACGGGTTCCGGGCGGCACGGGGACGGTACGGGTCCGTTCTGGGCGCTCGTGCGGCTGACTGGAACGCAGAGCTCGGCATGCCGAGGCGTGGGACAAGGCCACGTCCGCCGGCTACGGACTGAACTGTGAGCAGGAGGCGTCCGATGAAGGTCGGTTTGCACGCGCGGGATATTCCTGTCTTGGTCGGTGCCGCTGTCACGGAGTCGGAACTCGCTTATGACCACCTGGTGGAGCGCGACCCGGTCATGCGCTGCCTTGTTCGCCGGTTCGGCCGGCCGGAGCCGTTCAGCCACCGGGAGGAAGCCGGTCTCGGCGGCCATTTCCCGGCGCTGGTTCGCTACTTCGGCGCGAGGCAGTTCCACACGCCGTCGACTTCCACGGTGTACACGCAGATCTGTCGTGTGTCGTGCGGCCACCCGTCTCCGGCGATGGTCGCCGACCTCGGTGCCGACCGGCTGACCGCATTGGGGGTGCCGCGGGCGGACGCCGACCGGCTGGTGCGGCTTTCGCAGGCACAGCTGGCCGGCGACATCGACCTGGACCTCCTCGTCGGACGCAACGACTGCCAAGTCCGGCAGATCCTTGCTCGGTACGGGATTCCCCGTGACGTGACGGACCTGTTCCTGATCCGCCGCCTGCACCGGCCGGACGTGCTGCCGGTCGACGACCCGGTGCTCGCCCGGGTTGTCCGGCGGATCTGGGCGTGTGGCAGCGCCGACGAAGGGTTCGGCCGGCAGTGGGCGCCGTTCCGCACCTATTCCGCGGCTCTGCTGTGGGAGGTGTCGCAGGCGGTGCCGCCACAGGACGGCTGGAAGATCCAAGATCCAGGGTAAGAACCGTCGGCGGCACGGCGCAGAGAATCGGGCAACACGACAGAGCCCGGACAGAGCGGTGTGCGCACGATGCCCGGCCTGGGTGCGATGGCTCGATTCAGTGCCGGGCAGCGAGTTCGACTAGGGCATCTTCGGCCGCGGACTTGAGAGACAGAGGCCTCATGCGCAAGATCTTGATCGTCGGCGGCGGATACGCGGGCTTCTACGCCGCATGGAAACTCGAAAAGAAGCTGCGCCGGGACGAGGCCGAAGTGACGGTGGTCGACCCGCGGCCGTACATGACCTATCAGCCGTTCTTGCCCGAGGTGGTGGCCGGGTCGATCGAGGCGCGGCACGCCGCGGTGTCGCTGCGCCGCCACCTCCACCGCACGCGGATCATCACCGGGATGGTCGACGCGATCGACCACAAACGCCGCTCGGTGACGATCCGGCGCGCCGGCGGGGACCCGTTCGAACAGGGTTACGACGTCGTCGTGGTCACCGCCGGCGCGGTCACCCGCAAGTTCCCGGTGCCGGGCATCGCCGAACAGGCCATCGGCCTCAAGCACGTGGAGGAAGCGGTCGCGATCCGCGACCGGCTGCTGACGTCGTTCGACCGAGCGGCCGTGCTGCCGCCGGGGCCGCACCGGCAGAAGCTGCTCACCGCCACTTTCGTCGGGGGTGGGTTCTCCGGCGTCGAGGGCTTCGCCGAGCTGCTGTCGCTGGCGACCGCGCTGCTGAAGCGCTATCCCGAACTGCATCGCGACGAGCTTCGGTTTCACCTCGTCGAAGCGTCGGGCCGGATCTTGCCCGAGGTCACCGACTCGCCAGGACGGTGGGTCGTGCGTTTCCTGCGACGACGTGGTGCGCAGGTGCACCTGGACACGCAGATCAGGTCGATGACCGGTGGGCACGTGGTGCTCTCCACCGGCGAGGAGTTCGATTCGGAGCTCATCGTGTGGACGGCCGGCAACGCGGCGAACCCGGTTGTGGAAAAGCACACCGACCTCCCGGTGGACGAGCGTGGATTCGTCGTCGCCCGGCCGGACCTGCGGGTCGGTACCGACGCCGAACCAGTACCCGACGCATGGGCCGCCGGAGACGACGCCGCGATCGAAGACCTCACCTCGCCGATCCCCGGCGCCCGCACGGTGCCCAACGCCCAGCACGCCGTGCGCCAGGGCAAGCTGCTCGCCCGCAACATCGTCGCGACCATGCGCGGCGGAAAGCCGAAGAACTACCGTCACCACAGCCTCGGCTCCATCGCGGAGCTCGGCATCGGTCACGGGATCTTCCAGTATCGGCGATTCGTGATCAAGGGGCCCCTCGCCTGGCTGATGCATCGTGGCTATCACGTGCTGGCCGTGCCCAGCTGGGAACGCAAGGTCCGAGTGCTCGTGATCTGGCTGACCGCCGGGTTGTTCGGCCGGGACATCCTCTCGCTGGCGTCGGTGCAGCACCCTCGGGATGCTTTCCTCGACGGCGGTGAACCCGCGGTGCTGCTGAACCCGACTTCTCAGGACCGAACCTTGCCGCGCTGAGCGGTTTCCCTTTCCTCGGAGAATCGCGCGTTCGCCGCAGCGCGAGTCTTTTCGGCCTGGTCCGTGCGACGGGGGAGCCGACCTCGACCGCGACCGGAATGACAGGACAGACCCATCGGATGGTGGTCTTGATGAGTGAACACTTCGACGCGATCGTGATCGGCATGGGCACCGGCGGTGAAGCCGCTGCTTACCGGCTCCTGGCCGGCGGAAAACGGATCGCGGTCATCGAAAAGGAGCTGATCGGCGGGGAATGTGCCTACTGGGCCTGCATCCCGTCCAAGACCCTGCTGCGTTCCACCGAAGCTCGCGCCGAAGCCGAGCGCACCGCCGGGCTCACGCGGCCGGGTCTGGAGTGGACGACGTTGCGTGACTACCGCGACTTCATGGTCCGCCACCTCGACGACACCGGCCAGGCCGACGGCTTGCGCAAGCTCGGCGCCACCGTGATCAAGGCGACCGCGCGCCTGGTCGGACCCGGCAAGGTCGAGGTCCAGGGCCGCACGCTGACTGCCGACCACGTCGTCATCGCCACTGGCGCGGCTCCGAGCCACCTGTCGATCGCCGGTCTGGCCGATGTGCCGATGTGGACCAACCGCCAGACGACCACCCTCACCCGGATCCCGGAACGGGTGACCTTCCTCGGCGGCGGCGCCACCGGCATCGAACTCGGCCATTTCCTGACTCGCATGGGCAGCCAGGTCACCATCGTGCAGCGCGGCTCGCGCTTGCTGGACCGCGAAGATCCGGCACTGGGCGACTTGATCGCCGAGCTGTTGACCGCGGATGGAATCGACGTGCGGACCGGCGTCCGAGCGCACACCGTCCGGCGTGTTTCCGGCCGGCGTGGCGAAGAAATCGTCGTCGAGCTGGATGACGGCACCACTGTGGACACGGATGTCCTCGTCAACGCCACCGGTCGCACTCCCCACACCGCCTCCCTGAACCTGGAGGCCGTCGGCGTGCGGCCCGGGTCCCTGGGGCACATCGAAGTAGATGAAAACTGCCGGGCCGGCGACAGGCTGTGGGCTGTCGGAGACGTGACAGGAGTCGCGCTGTTCACCCACGTGGCCACCTACCAGGGCCGCGTGGTGGCTGACAACATCTTGGGCCGCCCGCGCGTCGCCGACTACACCGCCGTCCCCCGCGTGGTGTTCACCCAGCCCGAGATCGCCGCGGTGGGCCTCACCCCCGCGTCAGCCCGCTGCCAGGGGATCGACATCGTGGCCTCCACCCTGCAGCTGGCCGACGAGATCGCGCGCCCCTACACCTACGAGACGGACCCCTACGGCACCGTCACCCTGATCGCGGACCGTCGGCAGCGCACACTCGTCGGTGCCTGGGCCGTCGCTCCGCTCGCCGGCGAGTGGATCAACACCGCCGCCCTCGCCATCCGGCACCACCTCACCATCGACGATCTCGCCGACGGCATCGTCCAGTTCCCCAGCTACACGGAAGCCCTCACCCTCGCCGCCGACAAACTCGTCAGTCAGCTGCGGTGCTGAGACAGCCGCCAGGATGCGGAATCCTGCCGGCCGTCGAAGGTTCGTCTTCTCGTGCGCTCGGTCAGACGGCCAGCCCGGCGCCGCCGGACACCACGATCTCCTGCCCGGTGACGTAGGCGGCCTCGTCCGAAGCCAGGAACGCCACGGTCCCGGCGATGTCCTCGGGCGTGCCGAGGCGACCGAACGGGTTCTTCTCCGCCATCGCCGCCATCGTCGCGGGGACGTCGGCAGATCCGGTGCCGAGCGCGGTCCGCGTCATGGGGGTGTCGGTGAATCCGGGGCTCACGGCGTTGACCCGGATGCGGCGCGGGGCGAGCTCCAGGGCCAGCGTGGGGATCATGGCCAGCATCGCGCCGTGCGACCCGGCCGCGATGCTGTTGCCGGGCAGGCTTCGCGTCGCCCCGATGCCGACCGTGATGATGACGGAAGCGCCGTCGATCAGCAGCGGGAGCGCCTTGCCCAGGGTGAAGAACTGCCCCTTCGTGTTCACGGCGAACGTCTCGTCGTAGGCGGCTTCGTCGCAGACGTCCAGCGTCACGGGCCGGCTGACGCCGGCGTTCAGGAACAGCGTGGTCAGACTCCCGAACCGGTCGCGGACCTCGGACACCACCTTGTCGGTGTCGGCGAGCGAGCGCGCGTCGGCCTGCAAGACCAGGACGTCTTCGGGGAGCTCTTCGCGCGCCCGGGCGACGCTTTCCGGACGTTGTCCGGTGACCGCGACGCGATAGCCACGGCTGTGCAGAACCTGCGCGGTCGCCTTACCGATCCCGCTGGTGCCGCCGGTGATCAGGGCTGCACGTGCCGACATGGTGATCACTCCACAGTAGTTGGTGTCTTGACACGACAGCTCGACGACATGGCGCCGAGCCCAGCCGGTGTCGCGAGGTGCCAGAGGACGGCTACCCGCGTATCCATCATGCACCGAAGAGAACCATATAGTCCACTCGCATGGTCGACCCGTGGCGGGTACCGTGGGCTTCCACCATTGCCGGCTCGGCTGAGGGGTCCGGGGAATGAGCGAGATCGCGCGCATCCCGAGGGTGCACGCCTGGATCGACTGACCTATTCCTGGACTATATGAGCCATATTTGGGACCCTGGTGACGTGACCATGACTCGCACGGGGAAGCGCGCAACCAAGGAACAGCGCGCCGCGTACGAGTACTTGGGCTCGCGCGACGACTCGCTCGCGCTGTGGGTGCGGTCGACAGGACCGATCGATGCCTACGAGTCACACCTTCCGGTCGAGGTCCACGGCCCGCTCGAATGGTTGTCGTTCGCGATCGCCTCGCGGCAGCTCAGCAGGGCAACCGCCTTGGCGATCTACAACCGGCTTGTCACGCAGCTGGGCGGCTCCATCACCACGGAGCGGGTCGTCACGGCCGACGAACGGACTCTGCGCGGAGCCGGCTTGTCCCACCCGAAAGCCAGGGCAATCCGCGAGGTCGCAGAACACGCCGATGACGGCCTGCTGGACCCGGACAAGCTCGCGGTGATGTCGGATGCCGAAATTCAAACCAAGCTCGTGGCCGTGGCGGGTATCGGTCCTTCGACAGCGCAGATGTTCATGATGCGGTACCTGCGTCGACCGGACATCTTCCCGGCCGGCGACCTCGCTGTGCGCTCGGCGATCACGACATTCGATCGACTGGACAGGCGGATCACGCCGAAGGCCGCGGAGCAGCGCAGTGAGCCATGGCGGCCGTATCGGTCGTATGCGACGTCGTACCTGTGGGGCTACGGGTGGGAGCTGCACCGTACGGATGAAGGAGCCAGCATGGACAGTATCTTCGTTCGAGCACGTCCGAAACCGGCCGCGGGCCGCTCGGTCGAGGCCGGCTCATGAGTGCTCGCTACGACTATGTGGTCGTCGGCGGGGGCACGGCCGGGTGTGTGGTGGCCGCACGTCTGTCGGAGGACACTGACAGACGCGTGCCGCTGCTCGGCCGCACCCAACCCGCTCTCGCAGATATTCGTCGACGCCGCGTTGGCCGCCGGACACCCGCGGACCGACGACTTCAACGGCGCCGACGGTGAAGGTGCCGGCTGGCACGACCTCTCGATCGCGGACGGGGTGCGACAGAGCACCTCCGCGGCCTACCTGCGACCGATCCGGGACGCGCGGCCCAATCTCACCGTGGCTACCGGTGCTCGCGCACACCGACTGCTGTTCGACGCCGACCAGCGCACCGATGTGGAATACCGGCAGGACGGCGCCGGCCATACCGTGTACGCCGACCGCGAGGTCATCCTCAGCGCCGGCACGGTCGACTCTCCGCGACTGTTGCTGCTCTCCGGTGTCGGACCCGCCGCCGCAGACCTCGTCCGCGGCTGCGGGGTGGCCGGTGCGGTGTCCTGACGCTCTCGCCGCAGTCGGTCATGCACAGGGAGCGCCACGACGCCGGCAGTCGACACGGCGCGCGACGCCGGCCGAGCCGCGTGGCTTCGCTGGGCGCGAGGTCGACCGTCGGGGAAAGAACGAGGTCGCGACGCCGGCGGTAAGACTTCGAGACGGACCGACACCAACCACTTGCACGATGACGCGGCTCGCCGCACGTACCCGCTGCGACCGCTGAGCCGCACACCGGCGGGGCAAGGGAATGAGCGCTCTCCACCACGCAGTGGATGTCACGTAAATTGACGTCTTCCTGCGCGATGACAAGCAGATTGGCACCATTTCGGTTCCACGACAAGCTCGTTGCCCGAGCCGCTGAGGGAGGAGGAAGCCCACTGTGCGCGTCACTCCTGCACTCACCGTGCTCCGCAACGCCGATGCGGTCGAGATTGTGCACATCCCGGTTCCCGAAGATGTGGATTTGCCTCCGTTGCCCACCCAGGCTGATTCATGGGTGGGGCATTACCAGCGTGTCCTGCTCAATGTCCGCACCGGCGAGATGTCGTTTTTCTGCACTGACTGGCGGGTGTACGTGCCCGTTCTAGGAGATGAGGATCGCGCGGTCTGGAAGTCGCAGTACCCCGGCGAGAGTCCGATCAACTCCGTGAATGCGGCCACCCGGCCGATTCCGGAGTTGCTGATGTTCTTCATCGACACCTGGACACGCGTGGATTTCCCCGCTGCGGGGCGTCCGTCGACGCCCGCGTGGGTGTACCTGACTCGCGAACAAGGTGACGCGTTCGTGGCTTCGCTCGTGCCGCTTGCGCAGCAGTTGGTTGACACCCTGTTCCGAGTGCCCGGCACCGACGACCTCGAATGGTCTGCCGAATCCGTGGCGGCCGAGCGGTCGATCGATGCCGCGTGCAGCCGATATCACCAGGGACCGCGGGGTGTCGAGACGTCGCCGGCGGGCCTGATCAATTTCGCTGATGCCGTCGTGGCAGTGCCGGGGTTGGTCCGCGGCGAGTGGGCCGAGATGGAAGACACCGAGCTCGACGACGCGGCCGATGTGCTGAGTAGGTCTCGGTACCACCTCGACCCGCAGCTTCGGGAGGAGTCCGGGAGGCCGTGCGACGAAGGCGGTGGCATCGGGCTGAAGGTGTACGGAGCGCGGGCGTGGCTCTACGCCTACCGCGCCCACGAGGCCGACAACCGGCCGATTCTGGATGCGGCCAGGAGCCAGGCGGTCAACCAGCTCCGCAAGGCACTTTCCGACGACGTCGACAGCGGTGATTGACTCCGATACGACGGGGCAGACCGATCTCGTGGAAATGACAATGCGGCGAGGTCTTCACTCGACGAGTCAGTCTGGCGGCGCTTCTCGACCGGACTCTGATGTCGTAAGTCGGTCGCGGATGCAGGACTTCTCCGCCGCATCCGTTTTCCGGCGGTTAACGGTTGCGGCGTGACGAAGCGGATTGACTTAGGCGCGGATGGCCGAATTGCATCGCGGGGCACGCAGCCACAGGCAGGTGCGATAATCTGTTGCGGTGGTGGAACCGGAGAGCACGATGAAGCCTGTCCGGCTGACGGCGCGAGGTGAGGCGACCCGGGCTCGGATCGTCCGCGCTGCCGTGGACGTGATGACGGTCAAGGGGGTGGCCGCCACCACGCTCGACGATGTTCGTGCGGCGAGCAGTACCAGCAAGTCCCAGCTCTACCGTCACTATGCCGACAAGGACGCGCTGGTCCAGGATGTGATCGAACATCAGGCCGAAGACCTGCTGACGGCGCAGGGGGAACAGCTGCGCCGGCTGGACTCGGTCAGTGGGCTCGAGCGGTGGCGTGATGCGATCATCCAGCGGAACACTGTGCGCAACAGGGCTTATGGATGCCAACTCGGCTCGCTGGCGTGTGAGCTTTCCGATCAGAACCAGCGGGCTCGATCTGCTCTGGCCGGCCACTTCGAAACCTGGCGCGGCCTGATCGCGGATGGTCTGCGGCGGATGCGCGACGCGGGCAAACTGCGCCGTGACGCCGATCCCGAACGGCTCGCCATCGGCTTGATGGGCGCCCTCGAAGGCGGGTACTTGCTCGCGCAGACCGAGGGGGACATCAAGTCCATGCGCATCGCGCTCGACATGGCCATCGACTACATCCGTACTCTCGAAGTGTGAGTCGCCGGTAACGGGATACCGCGGAAGCGAACGATCTGTGGGTAGTTGACGTCGTCCCCTCGACGTGCGTGCCGACCTGCCGGCCATCCGAACCGGTGAGAAAAAAACAACCTCGATGACACGCGTCAGAGCGGACTGTATAGTCCACACTGTGATCAACAGCCTCTGCCGGCCCGCAGCTGCGAAGCTGTGCTTGCCGCCTGGCTCGGTGCCGGCGTCACCACGATTGATGGCTGCGACGCCAGTGTGCGGACATGTTGGCCGTCGGTCGACCTCCGGGCAGGCGGTACCCGGCACGGTGAGATGACCGTCCGCGTTGAAACCTTCTCCGTCTAGAGTGGACGGTTGCCGTCGATTTCGCTTGGTGCAGGTCTGCCGCCCAGTCGTCGGCCGGTCTTGTTCCGGTTCATCCGAACCGTCGGCCTCGGACTCTCTGTAAACGCAATGCTGCGTCTTGACAATGAAGGAGAAATTTCGTGAGCGAAGACTTCGAAGGCCGCAAGATTGTTGTTGTCGGCGGTAGCAGTGGAATAGGTTACGCCACGGCCGAACAGGTGATCGCCGGCGGCGGCAGCGCCGTGATCACCGGTCGGAATCCGGAGAAGCTGCAAGCGGCGGTGGAAGCGCTGTCGCAGCACGGTAAGGCATGGGGTATCGCCGCGGAGCTGACCGACCGCGCACAGATTCCCGAAGTGCGAAAACGGATCGCCGATGAACATGCCGACGCCGGCTTGCTGGTCAACGGGGCCGGAATCTTCGTCCCCAAACCCTTCACCGAGTACGACGAAGACTTCTACGACTCATTCAACGAACTGAACCGTGCGATGTTTTTCATCACCCAAACCGTCGTCGCCGGCATGCTCTCCGCGGGCAACGGAGGGTCGATCGTCAACATCGGCGCGATGTGGGCGCACCAGGGGATCGCGGCAACGCCGCACACCGGTTTCTCCGTGCAGAAGGGCGGCCTGCACTCCCTGACGAAGGCACTCGCGATCGAGCTGGCACCGCATGCCATTCGGGTCAACGCGGTCTCACCCGCAGCGGTGCAGACCCCGCCGTACTACCGGCTGGTTCCCGAGGCGCACCTCGAGGACCCCGTGAACAGCTTCGCGAGCATGCATCCGCTGGGCCGGGTCGGAACCGTGGAAGACGTCGCGAACATGGCGTCATTTCTGCTCTCGGAAAAAGCGAGCTGGATGACCGGCGCGATCGTCGACGTCGACGGCGGTGTCATGGCCGGGCGCAACTGAACCGCGGAAGCAGAAAATTCGGCACTAGGAGGTTTTTCATGTTTCTCTCGCAGATCGTAGGTCGGTTTTTGGTTGTCGCCGCGCTGGCCGGCGCGACAGCCTGTAGCTCCGCTGCCCAGAGCGCGCCGGCCGCGGTGACGGGCACCACCGCGGTGACAAGCACGGCAGCTTCGCCGCCCCAGCTGAGTGTGTTGCTGCAACAGGCCCTCCCGAACGCTGAGGGCAAGACGTTCACGTCGCAGATCGTGGACTTCCCGCCGGGCTCGGCCGCGCCGTCTCATCGCCACGGTCAGGCTTTCGTGTACGCCTACGTGCTGGAAGGCGATGTGCGAAGCCAGGTCGACGACCAGGCAGTGACCACGTACCACCAGGGTCAGAATTGGTTCGAAAAACCCGGCGCCCACCACGTCGTCGCGGCGAACCCGAGCACGACCCAGCCCGCCAAACTGCTGGTCGTCTACGTTTCCACCACCGGGGACCCGCTCCAGGCCAACGATCCCCATCAGTAGCCGTCGGTGCCGACCCGACGCGAGCCACCAGAGGCAGGAAGATCTGCCCACTCCGTGCGGCTAACGGAGGACATCGTGTGTCAGCACGGGATGGCGACCGGCAGCACAGTCGGTGACGAGTCGCCGCCCGGAGAGGGGAGAGAATTGTGACCGACACCCGGCAACCCGCCACTGACCTCAGCCTGGACGAGGTCGCCGAGCTGTCCGCGCAGCTGAGAGTCGACTCGATCCGCAGCAGCACCAGCGCGGGCTCCGGCCATCCCACTTCCAGCATGTCCGCGGCGGATCTGCTCGCGGTGCTCGTGGGCCGGCATCTGCGCTACGACTGGGATCGTCCCGAAGTCGACACCAACGACCACCTGATCTTCTCGAAGGGGCACGCTTCCCCGCTGCTGTACTCGGTGTACAAGGCTGTCGGGGCCATCGCCGACGACGAGCTGATGTCCGGTTACCGGCGCTTCGGCTCACGTCTGCAAGGCCACCCCACGCCGATCCTGCCGTGGGTCGACGTCGCCACCGGCTCGCTCGGGCAAGGCCTGCCGGACGCCGTCGGTGTGGCCCTGGCCGGCAAGTACCTGGACAAGCTGCCTTATCGCGTATGGGTGTTGTGCGGCGACAGCGAGATGGCGGAAGGCTCGATCTGGGAAGCGCTGGACAAGGCGAGTCATTACCGGCTCGGCAACCTCGTGGCGATGATCGACGTCAACCGGCTCGGCCAGCGCGGGCCCACGGAATTCGGCTGGAACCTCGACGCCTACGCCCGTCGCGCCGAGTCGTTCGGCGCGACGGTGATCTCCGTGGACGGCCACGACTTGCCGGCGATCGACCAGGCGCTCCACGCCGCGGGGGCGGGCGGCGACCGGCCGACAGTGATCCTTGCCAAGACCATCAAGGGCAAGGGCTTCTCCGAAGTCGAGGACCAGGAGGGCTGGCACGGCAAGGCGCTGCCTGCCGAGATGGCCGAGCGCGCGCTCGTCGAACTGGGCGGTGAGCGGAATCTGCTGGTCCGCGGCCCGGTGCCGGCCTTCGACCGTGCCTTCGACCGTGGCCCCGAATTGCGGTCGCCGGGCGCTGCTACACCGAGACCTGCTTACTCACTGGGCGAAAAGGTGGCCACCCGGAAGGCGTACGGCGACGCACTGAAGTGGCTGGGCGGCATGCATCCCCGGGTCGTCGCGATGGACTGCGAGGTCAGTAACTCGACGCACACCGACGAGTTCGCCCACGCCTACCCGGACCGCTACTTCGAGATGTACATCGCCGAGCAGCAGCTCATCGCAGCAGCCGTCGGGCTGAGCGTGCGCCACTACGTGCCGTTCGCGTCGACGTTCGCCGCGTTCTTCACCAGGGCGTACGACTTCATCCGGATGGCGGCCATCTCCGCCGCGGACATCCGGCTGGTCGGCTCGCACGCCGGCGTCGAGATCGGCGCCGATGGTCCCTCGCAGATGGGGCTCGAGGACCTCGCGATGATGCGCGCGGTTCAGGGCTCGACGGTCCTGTACCCCAGCGACGGACCGAGCACCGTGGCACTGACCAAGGAGATGGCCGACCGTCCCGGCGTCTCCTACCTGCGCACGACGCGCGGCGGATACCCGACGCTGTACTCGGCGGACGACGAGTTTCCGATCGGTGGCGCCAAAGTGCTGCGTTCCACCGACGACGACGTGGTGACGCTGATCGGCGCCGGCGTGACCCTGCACGAATGCCTGGCCGCGGCCGACGAGCTGGCACGAGAGAACATCGCCGCGCGGGTGATCGACCTCTACTCGGTCAAACCGGTGGACACACAGACCCTGATTGCCGCGGCCGACGTCACCGGCGGACGGATCGTGGTCTCCGAGGACCACCACCCGGAGGGCGGGCTCGGGTCCGCCGTCGCCGACGCGCTCTTGGCGAGCGGGCTGACACCGCTGCGGATGAAACACCTCGCAGTGCGGGAAATGCCCGGCTCGGGCGCGGCGCACGAACTGCTGGACGCGGCGGGGATCTCCGCGTCGCACATCGCCGGCGCGGTACGGGCGCTGCTGGCCTGAACGCGGGCCGAGAGGTGGATGCTGCTTCGAGCATGCGCCGAGACGGCCGCGGGGTACTGGAGGATCAGCTCAACGTCGCTGCGGTCGGCCTCGACCGGGCGCAGCGACGTTGAGCAGAACCCGGCCCCACCCAGGGCATCGGCCAAGTGCGCCGGCGAGCACTCCGCAGCGCTGCCAAGGAGCCCGGTTTCACGCCCCTCCGGATTCGCCGGCAAGAGCGATGATGTGGGTCACGCCGGCGACGTCGAAGTACTCTTCGATTCGGGTGATCTTGCCGCCACTGACGGCGAGGTACATCGCGATGTCGAGAGCGGACTCCTCGCCGTTGGGCAGCTGCCCGCGCAGGACGTGCTGTTGGAAGACCCCGTCTCCGACGTCGACACGGCGTGACACGTCGAAGCGCAGGCCGCGGATGGCCGTGCTGAACAGCCGGAGGACGGCGAGATTGGCTTCGCGGTCTTGTTCGCCGGCACCGTCGTTGTGCCAGATCACGGCATCCTGGGCGTAGAGGGCGCGCGCGGTGTCGATGTCGCCACGTTCGACTGCTCGAAAGAAGTCGTCGACGACGGAGATGTTCGTCTTGGTCTCAGGCATGGGTGCCACCCTCGGTGTGTGAATCGGCCGCGATCCGAACCTACCAAGGATGACTGGACTGTATAGTCCCCGAATCGGTTCGCTTCCGCTGGAAAGGCCGGTCGAAGCTGAAGGCGAACGTGTCGACGGGGGAGAGGGCCAGTAGCAGAGCCGCCGCCGCAGCGGCGAAGACCGAGGCGCTCACCCGCCGAACCGATCGGCGACGGCCGAGAGGAATCCGGCGGCCAACGCGAGGCGTGCGAGCACGGTCGCGGCCGACCACACGCGTTCCGCCCGGGCGATCGAGTTCGGGGACAGTGCGCCGCGTAGTGTCCGGGACCCGTACTGTTCCTCGGTTTGCGAAACCATCAAGTCTCCTTTGTGGACGCTCTGCGGACACCCTCGATGCTAGGCGGGGCGCGGCCGGAACCGTAACCGCCGAACGGCGATAATTGATCTTGAACCTCGTCACCTGAGCATTGCGGCCCGATCCGCCTCAGTCAAGAGGACTGTATAGTCCAAGGTGTGATGGACGGACGTTGCCGGAAGCGCGTCCCCCTCCTGGATCGAGACACAGCGAGACTCCTGGTGAAGCCGCGGCGTGGTTCAGAACATCAGACGAAGAGAAAGGCGTGGCTCGATGTCCAACGTGTCACCAAAGACCGGCGTCGCGCGACGGGGGACAACACGCACCCTCGCGTTCTTGTCCGGGGTGGTCGCGCTCGTGGCGTCGTTCGCCGCGGTGGGCTCGACGATCCCGCTGTTCAACATCTACCGGGCCGAGGACGGGTTCACCAACGCCGACATCTCGATCACCGTCGTCGCCTACTCCGTCGCCACTCTCAGCACACTGCTGGTGGTGGGACGGGTGTCGAACCACCTGGGGCGACGGCCCACTTCCGTCGCCAGCCTCGGTCTGCTCCTGCTGGGGTGTGTGCTGTTGCTGAACGTGCATCACGTCGGCATCTTGATCGCCGGTCGGCTCCTGATGGGCTTCGGTGCCGGCGTGGCGAGCAGCAGCCTCACGTCCTACATCGTCGACGCCGCACCGGCCAGGCCCTCCTGGTTGGCGTCCGTCGCCTCCAGCCAGACAGTGATGCTCGGCCTCGCCGTAGGCGCCATCGGTTCCGGCGCGCTGGTGCAGTTCGGTCCGTGGCCGCGTGATCTCGTCTACCTGGTGGTGATCGGCCTGCTTCTCGTCTCTGCCGCGCTCATCATCGTGAGCCCGGAAACCGTCACTCCGACGCCGGGTGCCTGGCGGTCGCTGCGACCCCGGGTCCGCGTTCCGGCCAGGGTGAGGCACCTGCTCCCCGTCGCGGCGGCGGTGCTCCTGGCCACCTGGGCGACCGGGGCCTTCTTCCAAGCCTTCGTACCGGCGTTGGTCGAAGACCAGCTCCACAGTCAGAGCCCCCTCATTTTGGGGCTGGTGTTCGCCGCGTACATGGGTCCGAGTGTTCTCGGCGCTCCGCTGGGTGGCCGGTTCACGCCGGCGGTGGCCCAGCGCGTCGGCATGATCGGGTTTCTGGTGGGGATGATCGGCATCATCACGGCGATCGCGGCCGGTGCGCTGGTGCTGTTCTTCGCCGCGACGATCGTTGCCGGCGCCAGCCAAGGCATCGCCATCAGTTCCGCCACCCGCGGGCTGCTGGAGGGCAGCGACGTGGCCGACCGGGCACCGATCTTCACGGTCGTCTACATCCTCTCCTACTGCGGCGCGACGATCCCCGCCCTCATCGCCGGCCGGCTCTCCGCGTCCTTGTCGCTACCGCAGATCGCTCTCGGGTACGGCGGCCTGGCCCTCATCGCCACCGTGTTCACCGTCCTCGCCGCCCGCAATCCCCACGCCGGCACGACCGGTGCACTGCCGGCACGGTGACCGACAATCAGGTTCGCCGGAGCGGCCGGCCCAGCCCGTCAGGTCAGGTCGACTCCGAGGTGAGACCCTCGCGGACGGCGAGCAGCGCGGCCTGGGTCCGTGAGGCGACGCCCAACTTGGCGAACAGGTTGCTGACGTGGGTGCGGGCCGTGCGTTCACTGATCTGCAGCTTGTTCGCGATCTGGATGTTGGACAGCCCCGTCGCGATGTGGATCAGCACCTCACGCTCGCGCGGCGTCAGCCCGTCGAGACCTGTGCCGCCTGGTTCGGCCGGGCCGGTCAGGCAGCGGGTGATCGCGGAGTCCAGATAAAGCTCGCCACGAGTCGCGGCGCGAACCGCCGCGACGATCTCGTCGGAACCCGCGTCTTTGAGGAGGTAACCGGACAAGCCGGCGTCGATGGCCCGCCGGACGTTCCCCGTCTCACTGAAGCTGGTCATGATCAGGATCTTCACGGTGGGATACCGCGCGGTGATCAGGCTGCCGACCTGTATGCCGTCGATACCCGGAAGGACCAGATCCATCAGGATCACATCCGGTAGCCGGCCCCCCTGGGCCAGTTCCGCGAGGCGCCCCAGCGCGTCTGCCCCGTCAACGGCCTCGCCCACCACCGAAAGACCGGGAACCGCGTCAGCATACGAACGCAGCCCAGCCCTGACCACCGCGTGGTCGTCCACGAGCATCAGTCGGATCTGCTCGGCTGCCGGCTCGTTCACTGCTTCTCGCTCGCCACGTCGGACGGTTCCTGCCAGTCGATTTGGACGGCGCCGTCGGCAGTGACCGACCTGCTTCCCGGCTCGGCGGGGCAGAACTCGAGGCGCACGAGAGTGCCGCTGCCGGGCCGGGTCACGATGGTGAGCTTCCCCCCGAGGCGCTCGGCGCGTTCGCTCATCGAAAGCAAACCGACGTGGCCGGGACGCGAGCTTCGCTCTTGGAACCCCACTCCGTCGTCGGACGTCTCGACGACCAGGAGGGTTCGGGACTCCTCGTGTCGTTGCGCGAATCGGATGACCGCGTGCTTCGCCTGGGCGTGCTTGACGACGTTGTGGAACGCTTCACGAACGAGGTACCACACTTCCTCCCGATGCTCGGGAAGCAGGTCCATGTCGCCGACCTCGTCGACGACCTTCACCGTGAGATCGGTGCCGCGACTCGCCTCGGCGACCCACTCGCGGATCGACATCACCACGGACCTTTCCGGAGGCTGCGGTGCCCGCAGTTCCGCGATCATCGAACGGAACGACTTCACCACCGACTGCGACAGATCCACCACCCGAGCGGCGTCAGCGCGAATTTTGGCGACCGCACCGGCCCCGGACGTCTCGTTGGTCAGTTCGATCGCCCTCGCGTGCATCGACAACGAGAACATCTCCTGCACGATGGAGTCATGCAGGTCGGCGGCGAACTTGCGACGCTCCTCGATAACCGCGCGGGCTCGGCTGTCGACGATCATTCCGGCGTGGTCGATCGTCACTGCGGCCTGGTCCGCGACGGCCGACAGGAAGTAGATCTCGTCGGGATCCGGTTCTTGTCCGGGTGGGTAGAAGGCGCTCAGGTAACCGAGCACACCGTCGGGCAAGATCAACGGCGCTGCCACGAAGCTCTCCCAGGAAATCGCCTGATGTATCGACAGAATCGGCGCCCAGGCGGGATTGGTGCGAAAGGTCTCCCGGCGGTGGGATACGACAACGGGCCTGCGTTGGGCAATCGCGTTGAGGGAGACCAGTTCGGCGCCGAGCGCCTGGCACTGGACGAGCCGGTCGCGCAATTCGTCCGCGGTTCCGGGCAGACCTGACAACGCTCCGATGGGCAGGGTGCGCCAGCCTGCCTCGCTGAGTTGAATGTGGACGGCCGCGAGTCCGGCCGACCGCCGGACCTCACCTGCCAGGGCGGTGAGAGTGTCGGACAGGGAACCCGATCCGGCCAGGGTCGCCGCGACCCGCGACATCGCCTGAAGGCCGTGATCAGTGGCCATTAGTGCTCCCGGTGGACCGACGTGGTGAGGCTGATCGTGCCGCCGAGGACAGCACGCCCGATGGTGACCCGGCGGGGATATCGGATCCAGTGCCGGCCGGGCTCCACGACATCATAAATCGAGTACGAGTTTCGAGGACCCGGCCCGGGACACGCAGATCATCATGGTCTTGCCTTCTTCCCGTTCCTCGTCCGTGAGCAGGGAGTCACGATGGTCCGGCGTTCCGGAAAGAACCTTCGTCTCACACGTCCCGCACGTACCCTGCTCGCACGAATAGGGAGGCCGGACCCCGGCGCGTTCCACCGCTCTGAGAATGGTTTCGTCGGGTGCTACCGTCAGCGAGCCGCCGGTACGAGCCAGCTCGACCTCGAACGACGAGTGGTCCGGCGAATCGGGTACTGGCTTCGGGACGAAGCGCTCCAGCCGCAACGAGCCGGCCTTCCAGCTCGCACACCGTTCCTCGACCGCGAGCAGCAAGGACTCCGGTCCACAGCAGTAGACGAGGACATCGTCGGCCGGAGTCCCGAGCCACTCGTCGAGGTCGAGCCGGCCGTTCTCGTCTTCCGGGCAGAGGACGACCCGGTTCCCGTATCTCGACGCGAGCTCCGCACTGTAGGCCATCGACCCACGGGTGCGCCCTCCGTACAAGAGCTGCCACCGGGCGCCGGCCGCCTCGGCCGCGGCGACCATGGGCAGGATCGGGGTGATGCCGATCCCGCCGGCGACGAACAGGTAGCGCGGCGACGGCAGCAGCGGGAAGTTGTTCCGCGGCCCCCGAACGCGCACGGCGGCGCCTTCGGTCAGCCGATCGTGGACGTGGGCCGACCCTCCGCGGCCATCGTGTTCGCGCAACACCGCGACGCGCCACTCGGCGCGCGCCGGCCGACCGCAGAGTGAGTACTGCCGCACGAGGCCGTCGTCGAGGAGAAGATCCACGTGGCTGCCGGCGTCCCACGCCGGAAGGTCTTCTCCCGACCGGTTCGCGAGGACCAGCTCGACGACCTCCTGGGCGATCACGGTTCGTCGCACCACCACGAGGTCGAGTTCGACCTCTCGCCGTGTCATGTCCGTCTGGGTCACCGTTCGACTCCACTTCGTCGTCGCTTCGTGCAGGCCGGCAGCCGGCCGGCCGGCGCGATGGGCGGTTTGATCAATCAGTGACGTTCGTCGGGACCAGCGTCTGCCACGGAACCCCCTGGGGGATGAGTCCCGACCCGGCGGTGAACTTGGCCCAGTCGACGGAGCCGTCGAGCCCCACGGGGTCGCCGCCCGCCTCGACACTGCGCGCCGCGTCGATCAGCAGGCGTCGCATGCGCACCACGGCGATGTCCGCTGCGACGAGATGCTCTTTCGACCGGTCGACGATGGGGTCCATCGAATCGGTCACGAGTGCGTCCTGAGGAATGAGGCCGGCCACTCCCGAGAACGAGGTGCCCGCCACCATCGCCTCGCGATCCTGGGCTGGACTCAGGACGTAGTCCGGCGCTTGGACATCCTGGAGGCTCCGCCACTTCAGCCATTCCGCCTTGTCGATCGGCTTCTCCGGGTCGCCCGTCACCACGTACGTGCAGGTGTGCGTGTCGTCGATCGGGACGTAGAGAAAACCCAGGTTCATCGGGGGGATCAGCGCCTGGAACGGCATGATGAACGGTGTGACGCGCACGTAGGACTGGCCTTCGTGCTCACCCTTGAGTTTCCGGATCGCCGCGTAGTGGAAGCCGAACTTCGTGTCCTCGACCTCGAGCAGGGGAGCGTCGTCGGTCGTCGGGAAGCGGTCCCGGCCGATACCGTCCGGGTCGTATTCGCCGGTCCTGGCGAGGGCGATCTCGGTTTGGTGGAGCAGGCCGACATGGGATGAGTCGATCTCTCCCTCGACCCCCTGGATGAAGTTGCCCCTCTGAACGGCCTTCGTCGTCGCGAGGTGGCCAGGCGGCACGTTCATCCAGACGTAGCTCGGCGGCGGGGGCTGCTTGTCCGCCGGGCCCAGGTACACCCAGACGATCTGACCGGCCTCGTGCACGGGGTGTGCCGGCGCCCGCAGACGGTTTCGGAACCGTGAGTCGGGGAGATTGGGTGTCTCCTGGATCGTCCCGTCCACCCCGAATTTCCACCCGTGGTACAGGCAGCGGATGCCGCAGTCCTCCACGCGGCCGATCGCCAGGGAAGCGCCGCGGTGCATGCATTTCTCATCCAGCACGCCGACGGTTCCGGCGGAATCACGGAAGACCACGAAATCCTCGCCGACGAGGCGGAACTTCCGGGGAGGTCCGTCGGGTTCCGCGACGTCGCTCGAGAGGCAGATCGGGAGCCAGTACCGGCGCAGCAGCGCACCCATCGGCGTGCCTGGCCCGACGCGGCAGAGATAGGCATTTTCCTCGGCGCTCAGCATGGTGGCTCCTGTTCCGGCGTTCCCGCCCAGGTGATGGCTGTCTTGTCGCCTTCGAGCGAATGATCGACGACGACATCGAGGTCGAGCAGTACCAGTGGGTTTCCTCGGGACAGTTCGGCCCGTTTGACGAGCGCAACGGATTCGTACCCGGAGGGACTGACGCGCAACTCCGCCGGCTTCGTCCGGCCGTCCCGGTACCCATTGAGGATCGCGACGCAGGCACCATCCAGTAAATGGACGATCGATGTCATTGAGTTCCTTCCGTCAACCACTGGATCGAACTTAGGACGGGCGGGAGAACCCGACAATCGGTCGTTTTCCCCAGGCGTCACTCAGTCATTCACTGCAGTGCCTACGTCATTTGACGTGGGCTGTTCGTCGCCAATCGTCAGCGGAACGGCCGGGCCCGTGGTGCGCGGTGGCTGCGCCGCGGCGCAGCGCGCGGAGTGAGCTCGAGGAGGCGAACCACCCGGTAGCGGTGCGGCCGCCACGGCAGGTAGAACGCCTCGATCTCGTGCTGTGCCAGTGGACGGCCGAGCAGGGCCATGCCGGTCATCCGGCCGAGGTGGAAGTCGCCGAGCGGCAGCGCGTCGGCGTCGCCGAGCGCGCGGTGCCCGACCTGCGCTGCAGTCCACACTCCGATGCCCGGCATCGCTGACATCAGTTGATACGCGCGAGCGGGGTCACCGGCGGCACGGTTGAGCTTGGCCGCGTGCCGTGCGGCGAAGACGACGGCCTTCGAGCGGTGCAGGTCGACGCCGGCACGCCGCCATTCCCAGATCGGAAGGTTCGCCCACACGTCGGGCGAAGGCATGACCCGCATCGGGTCGGGCGCCGGACCCGGTGCCGGGCCGCCGTGCGCGTTGACGAGGCGCGTCCAGGCGGCTTGAGCGTCCAAACCGACCACCCGCTGCTCGAGAATTGCCGGGACGAGGGCTTCGAACAGTCTTCCCGTGCGCGGAACGCGGAGGCCGGGCCGCCTGCTCCAGGCCCGCTCCAGAACGGGATGTGCCGGTCGGAAGTCCTCTGGACGGTCGTGTTCGCCGAGCTCGGTACGGATGTTCTCGACGAGTTCCGCGGCACCGGGCCCCCACGCGTCGACATCCAGGTCGTCCAGGCGCTGTTGCCGGATCCGGTAGGTGACCGGCCCGGACGGGGTCAGGGCTGTCCGCCACAGGGTCCCGTCGGCTTCCTCGCGGTGGGTCGGATCGTGGCGGCCGCGCCTCAGGCTCTTGAGTGTCAGCTTCGCGTCCACGGGGAAGGCGGGCTGCCAGTGCAGAGAACAGTCCGGCGGCGGGTCGATGGTCCCCTCCCTGGGGTGTGCGGGAGCGAGGTCCCTCAGAAGGCGTGCGGTGTCCTCACCAGTGGACTCAAAAGTCCATTGACTGTCAACCAGCGAGCGGTGGAGTCGGTAAGAACAACTCGACAGGGAGCGTTCGTGCGCGAGTGTCTGGTCTGTATAGTCCAGTCCAGGGTTCTTCGTCGCGACGAGATCCGGAACTCGGCGCCGACGGAATCGCCCCTCGCAACGCACGTCACCAGGTCCAACGCATCCGGCGCCACCAGTCAAGCCACAGGCAGCGCAGGCTTACCGCTGCGGCGGAACTCGGGAGCAGTAAGAGCCGACTTGAGCGTGACGCTGACCACTCACACACCTACCGGAGGTTGATTCGCTGTGTCACGACTGAACGCGCCCGCTCCAGACGACGTCCCCGCAGACTCGCGGCAGATACTCGAGGGGATTGGTGCGCAGCTCGGCTTCGTCCCGGACATGTTCAAGGTCATCGCGTCGAACCCGACTGTTCTCGGAGTCGTCACGACACTGCAAAGCACCTTGAGCCGGGTTCTGGACGCGAGGACCCGGCACAGCATCGCGCTGACCGTGTCGGAAGCCAACGGCTGCGACTACTGCCTGGCAATGCACACGTACGTGTCGTCCGAGTTCGGCGGGATGTCGAGCGACGACATCGCTCTGGGCCGCGCCGGGAGCTCGGTCGACCCCAAGCGCGCCGCGGCCGCCAACTTCGCTCGGCGGGTGGTCGACAGCCGCGGACAGGTCAGTGACGAGGACCTCGCGGGTGTGCGAGACGCCGGGTACACCGATGCGCAGATCTTGGCGATTGTCACCGTCGCGGTGCAAGCGCTGCTCACGAACTTCATCAACAACGTCAACCAGACCGACATCGACATCCCCGCGGTCGACGCCGCCGGCACACCCGGCTGATCGCCACAGCCGCCGTCAAGGCGGCGCACGCGGCCCGGTAACCCCTCACAGCCCCATGATCATCCACGAAAGGTGCGCTATGCCGGGCTCCGAGCTCTATGAGAAATTCATGGCGCTACACACCCGCGACGGTGGCTTCGTCATGCCCAACGCCTGGGACGGCCTCTCGGCGCTGATGCTGGGCGATGCCGGTTTCGAGGCGATCGCGACGTCGTCGGCAGCGCTCGCGGCCATGCTCGGCCGGTCCGATGGCCGCCACGAAGTCACTCGCAGCGAGCACCTCGAGCATGCGGGGCTGCTCGCCCGGCTCACCGGACTGCCCGTGAACGGGGACTTCGAGGACGGTTACGGCGACACGCCTGAAGACGTCGCGGCGACCGTCGAGGCCGCCGTCGAGTTCGGCTTGGCCGGCGTCGGAGTCGAGGACACCTCGGGTGATCCCGACCAGCCGATCCGCGACTTCGACGAGGCGGTCCGGCGCGTGCGCGGCGCCGTCGACGCGGCCAAGGGACGCATCGCCGTGACCGGGCGCACCGACAACTTCATCCAGGGGCGACCCGATCTCGACGACACGATCCGGCGCCTCACGGCTTTCGCCGAGGTCGGCGCGGATGTGGTCTACGCACCGTTCCCCCCGGACCTGGCGGCACTCGAGGCGATCGTCACCGCGGTCGCGCCCACCCCGGTCAACGTTCTCGTGTCACCCGCGGACAAGGTGCTGACCGTCGCCGAGCTGCAGAAGGCCGGCGTCAAGCGCATCAGTCTGGGGCCGTTCCTGTACGTCAACGCGATGGCGGCGCTCGAACAAGCCACCAAGGCGCTCGTCGCGGGGGACCTCGCGGCCGCGACAACCGGTATGAGCTTCGACCGGATCAGCGAACTGATTGCCCACGGCAAGAACTAGCCCGAACCCCATGAACCACCACTGTTCACCTACTGGTTGCCACAAGAAAGCAGATTGACATGGATCTCGAAAAGCTCATGAGCCAGCACCTCACCCGGGCTTTCGATGGCAGTAAAACGATCCCGGACGAAACCCTTCACCAACTGCTGCGGTTCCTGCGGTCCGCGCCGACCTCGACGAACATCCAGCCCAACCACTTCTACGTCCTCGCCTCGGCCGAAGCCAAGAAGCAGCTCGCGGACAACCTGGGCGAACGATTCCAGGACAACGGCTCGAAGATCCTGAACGCGTCGCACACCATCATTCTCACCACCCGGGCGGATGTGCCCGACAGCCACCTCGACGAGGTGTTCGCCAAAGAGACCGCCGACGGTCGGTTCCCCGACGCGGAGAAGAACGCGATGTGGCAGTTCATGACCCGCGACTTCCTGAACCTGCGCAACTACGCCTACAAGGATCTGAACCACTGGATGGAAAAGCAGACCTACATGGTCATGGGCATGACCATGATGGCGGCCGTCGAGCTCGGTGTCGACGCCACGCCGCTCGAAGGGTTCGACCCGACCAGCGTCGACAAGGCGTTCAAGATCCGCGAAACCGGTCACACCACGACGGTGCTGCTGGCTCTCGGGTACCCCGTTCCCGAGAAGGCATACAAGGGCCCGATTTCGCGGTTCGAAGCTGACCGGCTGTACACCTTCATCTGAGCACCCAGTCCGCAATCCGGGTGGTGCGGAAGTGCCGAAGGCGGGCGTCGACGAGATTCGGAACCGCGGCGAGGCAGGCCTCGATCTCGTCGGCGCTCGCGAGGTCCGGCAGCGCTTCTCGCCGACCTGGACGCGTCCGACACATCACCCATCGTGATGACAACCAGCACGAAAGACACCCCATGACCGTCCTGCACCATCGCGCCGACGGTGGGGGCAGCGCGCACCCCCTGATCCTCGGGCCGTCCCTCGGCACCACGCTGTCCGTGTGGGAGCCGCAGGTTTCGGCCCTGGCTCGTGACCGTCAGGTGATCCGGTACGACCTGCCAGGGCACGGCGGTTCTCCGGCTGAGCTCCTACCCGTCGACGCCACCGTCGGCGACATCGCCGGCCTGGTCCTCGCGCTCGCGGACCACCTCGGCATCGAGCGATTCGCCTATGCCGGGATCTCGCTGGGCGGGGCCGTGGGCTCGTGGCTCGCCGTCCACCACCCCGACCGGGTCGCCTCGCTCATGCTCGTCGCCACGTCGGCTCGCTTCGGCGAGCCTGACCGCTGGCGTGAACGCGCGCACCTCGTCCGGACCGACGGCATCGCTCCCGTCGCGGATACCGCCGCCGGCCGGTGGTTCACCCCGGCCTTCGCGGCCGATCCCACCGCCCAGGCGCTGCTCGCCGACCTTCGGGCCACCGACGCCACGGCCTACGCCGCGTGCTGCGACGCACTGGCTTCGTTCGACCTGCGTGCCGAGCTGCCCCGGATTATCGCGCCCACCCTGGTGATCGCCGGTCGCGAGGACCGGGCGACACCGGTCGACCACAGCCGCCTGCTGGCCGATCGGATTCCGGGCGCGAGCCTCACCGAGGTCGCGCACGCGGCGCACCTCGTCACGGTCGAACGTCCCGCTTCCGTGCTGGCCGCGCTGCGCTGCCATCTCGACGGCCACGGCGAGACCCAGGACACGACGGCCGCCGGTGACGACGGCTCCCGCTATGCCGCCGGCCTCGCCGTACGCAGGGCCGTCCTGGGCGACGCCCACGTGGATCGGGCGATCGCCGGGACCACCGAGTTCACCTCCGTGTTCCAGGACTTCATCACCCGCTACGCCTGGGGTGAGGTCTGGACTCGTCCCGGCCTCTCTCGGGCGACCCGCCGGTGCATGACCCTCACCGCGATGATCGCCAACGGTCACCAGGAAGAATTCGCCATGCACGTCCGGGCCGCGCTCGGGGACGGAATGACTCCCGCGGAAATCCAGGAAGTGCTGCTGCAATCGGCCATCTACTGCGGGGTCCCCGCGGCCAACATCGCGTTCGCCATCGCCGACAGAATAATGCAGGAGAACGGCAGCTGACTGGATCAGCGCGCTCGGCACGAGATCCTTCGGGGCCGGCTCCTGACTCGACCTGCGTCAAACTGTCCTGAAATTTATTCACGGTATGGCCGTGCGGCAAGCGTGCCCGAGCGCACCGGCACTCTCTGTTGATCAAGGTCGTAAGACGTCGAAATCTCATGCCGCCAATACCGCTGTACTGAACGTACTGTGCAGGCGAAGACCGGATGCAGAGAGAGGTGCCCGATGAAAGCGATTGTGGTGACGGACGAGGCCGCGGGAACGGCCGGGATGACGCTCGTGGAACGGTCGGAGCCGGCCGCGGCGGGGAACGACGTCCTCGTCGAGGTTCACGCGTCGGGGTTCACCCCGGGTGAGCTGTCGTGGCCCTCGACCTGGACGGATCGCCTGGACCGGGATCGGACGCCGTCGATCCCCGGGCACGAGGTGGCCGGCGTGGTCGCGAGCCTGGGCTACGGCACCGCGGGGTTGTCGGTGGGCCGGCGGGTGTTCGGTCTGACGGACTGGACTCGTGACGGCACGCTGGCGGAGTACGCGGTCGTCGAGGCGCGCAACCTCGCGCCGCTGCCCGGCGATGTGGACTTCACCGTGGGTGCGAGCCTCCCGATCTCGGGTCTGACCGCCTGGCAAGGGTTGTTCGTGCACGGCCGGCTGGAGTCGGGACAGAGTGTCCTCGTGCACGGCGCGGCTGGGGGAGTCGGGTCGATGGTGACGCAGCTCGCGCGGGAGGCCGGGGCTTACGTCGTGGGTACCGGGCGCAAGGCCGACCGTGAGGCGGCGCAGGATTTCGGGGCGAACGAGTTCGTCGACCTCGAGAACGACGCGCTGGAAGACGTCGGCGGTGTTGATCTGGTGTTCGACGTGTTCGGCGGTGACATCGGGGCACGGTCCGCGCGGCTGGTTCGCGCCGGGGGCACGCTGGTGACGATCGCCGGTCCGCCGGAGGTGCGGCCCGCTGACGGCTTGGCGGTCGACTTCGTCGTCGAGGCCGACCGCACCCAGCTGGGTGAAATCGTTCAGCGCGTGCGTGACGGCCGGGTGCGGACCAACATCGGCACCGTGGCGAGCCTCGACGACGCCGTGGCCGCGTTCAACCCGACCGAACGGACGAAGGGGAAGACGATCATCCGCGTTCGCCCGTAACGACTCGAAGACCAAGACCGGCCAGAGCCTGACGCGATCGCGGAACCGGCCGCCGGGTACGGGCTGACCTTCGGCGACCCCGCTCGGCTGGATGAGGTGGTTCGACGCCACGGCCTTGTCGACCCGCGGCAAGTGCTCAATCCAGCGGGTAGATGTAGCTGATGAAACCCTGAAAATTGGCGACCTTGTCGTAGAGCAGCCGCGCACGCTCGTTGTCTTGCTTGGTGTGCCAGTAAAGCCGGGCCGCACCGCGGTCCCGGGCCACCTGGGCGACGTGCTCGATCAGCAAACGCCCTGCGCCGTGGCCGCGCGCGGCCTTGTCCACGAACAAGTCCTGCAGGTAGCACGAACCTGACGACCACGGGTTGGCGTGGAACAGGTAATGGGCGATGCCGACCACCTGCCCGCCGTCGAGCCGGGCGGCGCAGCCGAACACGTCCTCGGCCCGCAGAAGCCGCTGCCAGGTCCGTTCGTAATCCTCATCCGACACCTCGGTCCGGTAGAACTCCTTGTAACCGCGCGCCAATTCTTCCCAGCGGTCGCGGTCTTCCGCCTGCATCGGACTGATCTCGATCACTTCGCCATTATGGGTGGAGAGTGTCCAAGGTGGAAGACCGGACGGAGATCCGCACGTGGATGTCGAGGTCCGTGTACTTGTCCCCATCGATGCCTGACAGCCGCTCTTCAGTGGTTCTTACTCGTAAGAACCACTGAAGAGCGGCTGCTAACGGTCCAGGATTGCAATGGACAAGCCGGCGCCAGGCACCCAGGGTTCGTGGCGGTCACCCACGAAATGACAAGTCTCGAGGCAAGGCATGAGCAACTGTGACGCACTGGACGAGTTCCTCCGGACCGATCCGCGGGACGTCGGTTGCGACCTCGCTCTCGACGCGCTCCACACCTATACGGAGATGGCGGCGGCCGGCGACAACCCCGAAGAGCATTACCCAGGGTTGGCGACACATTTGCAGTCGTGCTGCGCCTGCTCGGGAGATCACGAAGCCCTGTTGCGCGCGCTGCACGAATTCGGCGGCGACGACCGGCTCTGACGAGCATCCCATCCGGTCCTGCAACGTCTCTGCCCCGTCTGCGAGAGGTCGGGTCAGTTGCGGACTTCGCTCGATGACGGGGGCAGGAGAGGCCTGCCCAGTCCAGAACGGCACCGAGAGGAATGCATCCTCAGGTGATCGAGCGACACGTCGAGGACCGTGGCCAGCTGGTCGGGGTCACGCGTGGTCCGGGCGAGCAGGAATCCGCCCTGCAGCGCACCCATGATGGCGGTGGCGATCGTGTCCGGGTCGGCGCCGGAGTCGAGCTCACCGTTTTCCCGGATGCGCCGGAACGCCGCCGCGAGAAGACTTTCCCATGCCGCGAACCCATCGACCAGGGCGCGGTGACCACGCTCGTACCGTCCGGCGAGCTCGCCGATGAGCGACCCGATCGGGCAGCCGCCCGCGCCGCCGCTGACGCGGTTGTCCTCGACGAGTTTGTCCCGCCAGGCTTGGAGATCGGAGAGCGAGCGCACTCCCTCCAGCAGGGGCTTCTGGGCCGCGAGCACGCCTGCTACCTGGGCGCGGACGACCGCCTCGAAAAGCGCGTCTTCGTTCTCGAACGCCTGCTGGAGTTGTGCCTCGGGGACACCGCTGGCCGCCGTGACGTCGGCGAAGGTGATCTCCCCGAGCTGGCGCTCGCGCAGCAGGTTGATCGCCGCTGTCACAACCAGCCGGTGCGGCTCCGGGGCGTCCTCGGCGTGCATCCCGGTCTGGTCACCCGACATGCCTCGAACACTAGCGGACGTGCGGTGCGGAGTACACCTCGGCCCGGAAGCATTCTGGACGGTCGGGTCCACTGTTCGGTTCCGGTGCGGGCGGCTACGCGGCCAGGAAGGTACGAACGTGATCGATCGCCATGTCGAGCGTCAGCTTCATGGGCTCGGTGGAGTGGGCCGTCTGCGCGAGCAGGTAACCACCCTGCAACGCGGCGACCAGAAAGGTCGCGAGCTTTTCGGGATCCGCGTCCCGCCGGAGGATGCCGGAGGCGCGCATCCGTGTCAGCCCCTCCGCCAGCAGCTCCTCCCAGATCTCGAAGTACTTCGCGAGCATCGAGCGGGCTTCATGGTCCCGATCGGCCAGCTCGGAGGCCAGCGAGCCGATCGCGCAGCCGTAGGCTCCGTCGCGGAGGGAGGCACGCTGGAGGAGCGCGTCGCGCCAACGTTCGAGGCCGCGGATCGAGTTCAACCGCCTGAGCTGGTCCTCCTGGCGGGCGATGAGCTGCGCGCCCTGGGCTGCCACGACCTCGCGCACGAGGGCTTTCTTGTCGGGGAAGTGGTGGTAGAGCTGCGACTTGCTCGTGCTGCTGGCTGCCCGGACGTCGTCGAGCGTGGTCGCGGCGACTCCTTTGACCTGGATCAAGTCGACTGCCGCCTGCACGATGCGGGACCGGGTCGCCGCTCCGCGGGCGGTCAGCCGGGTTGTCTGCGTCGTGCCCTCCGGTTCGTCCACGGCCGTCAGGTTACCGCACTGTGTGACCGGCGACCTATGACCAGCTGGACCGCACGGTCCGCATGGAGGCGGCACTCGGCCCCGTCGGGAGCGGGTTGGGTGCGCACTGCCGACGGCTCGTCGCGCGTCGCGTGCGGGACGAAGCCGGCGATCGGCTCCACGGCGGAAGGCGGCGTACCTGCGCGAGCAACGGTATCCTTGCTGGTAGCCGCATTGGCGCCGTGCGTTCGGTTGACCGGAGCGCGCGGCGAACCCGGGGTGGACCGTTCGTGGCGGCACGCCGTCCCGTCCGGCATGGGTTGAGGCCGAGGCCGGAGATCTGCTGCTGCCGCTGAGCCGACCTTACCGATTCCTTTCGATTTCAGTCCGCCGCGAATCGCGCGACCGGAATCTCGGGCGTGCGGCGAGCGCGAGGCGTTGCTGATCGCGCCGCGCCGGTGGGGCGAGGCAGCAGGTCGGCAACGCGACTCTCATGGGAGCGTCAGGTCGCGCTGTGACGCGGCACGCGGTGGTGGGTCACGCTTTGCTTGGACCTCAAGGTCCAGTATACGGTGGCATCATGCTGGACCTTGAGGTGACGCCGGTTCGACGCCGTACCCGAATTTCCGCAAATAATGACGCTTCTCATTTGGAAAATTCCGCCCCCCAGGTCGCCGCGAGTGGAGGCAATGGCCGAACGTCGAACGTCATCGAAGAACAAAATAAGGGACCTATTGGTCCAGTTAATTCGGTCTGCGCAAGTGTGGTCGCTCTTTCGTGCCGGAGGGCCGGGTCATGACCGGTGATTCCGCCGGAGAGGGGGCGGCCTTCGAGTCCGTGGCCGATGGCGCTGCGAGGCAACGGGTATTGGCTGCGCTGGTGGACCTGTTGTGTCAGCGCGGGCTGCGGGCCGCGGAACTCGGCGTGGTGGCCGACATGGCGGGCGTGAGCGGATCGTGGCTGCGCGGCTACTTCGCGGACGTCGAGGCACTCGTCGCGGAGCTGGTGCGGATCCAGGTTCGCGACGTCTTCGAGAGTCCCGGCCGCCGGCTGATGGCGGCCGTCAGCCCCGACGACCTCTACCAGTGGCGTGACGATGTGGTAACCCGTTATCGCGCCACGTGGATCTCGGCCGGATACCCGCTGGGCATCGTCGTCCACGAGTTGACTGGGCGCGACGGTCGGGCCGGTCAGGCCCTGGCGATGAGTCTCGGGCCGTGGCAGTCCGCGCTCGAAGGCGCCTTCCTGCGGCTGCGCGATCGCGGCGAGCTCGCGATCGGGTCGAGGCCGGCCGAGTTGGCGACCGCGGTCATGGGGGCGCTCGTCGGTGCGATGGGCCGGTTCCGGAAGGTGGGCACATCGGATGACGTGCTGGAGCCATTTGACATCATGCTCCGCCACGTCCTGGCCTCGCGAGGCCCCGAGCAAGGACATGACGATCGGCCGGGCCGCCGTTCTGGCCCAGTTGGTCCTCGCTGACCTCGGTGGATGACAGACCCCTCGATGGCTGTCGCGTCCGTCGTCGCAGGTGCGCGTGCGGTAACCTGTCACCGTGGCAGAACCGGAGCGCACGGTGAGGGCTACCCGGCTGACGGCGCGGGGTGAGGCGACGCGCGCCCGAATCCTGCAAGCGGCAGTCGATTTGATGTCTGTGAAGGGCGTGGCCGCGACCACACTCGACGATGTGCGCGCGACCAGCGGCACGAGCAAGTCGCAGCTTTATCACCACTTCGATGACAAGGACGCCTTGGTCCAGGAAGTCGTCGGCCGCCGGGCGCAGTTCGTGCTCACTTGGCACGAGGAGCAGCTGAGGCGGCTGAACTCCATGCGGGGTCTGGAGCGGTGGCGAGACGCGGTCGTCCAGAACAACGCCCTGCGCAACGGTGCGTACGGTTGCCCCCTCGGCTCGCTGGCGAGTGAGCTGTCCGACCGGAACGAACGAGCACGTTCAGAGCTCGCCGCGCACTTCGAGCGGTGGGAAGGCCTGATCGCGGAGGGCCTGGAGCGGATGCGAGTCGCCGGCAAGCTGCGGCCGGACGCCGACCCTCAGCGGCTCGCGATCGGGCTGATCGGGGCCCTTCAAGGCGGGTACCTGCTCGCGCAGACCAAACAGGACGTCGCGCCCATGAAAGTCGCGCTGGACATGGCGATCGACTGCATCAGGGCGTTCAAGGCCTGACTTCGGCTCCGACCGTCCGGGGCCACGGACCGGACTTTGGTGGACCAACTCTCCTCCGACGAAGTGGTCTGGTCGGCGTGCTTCCTCAGCAGACTGATCCGCGTTGCCGCCCGATGGTGGTGGCGAGCAGGGCGATGGCCTCGTCGATGGCGTGTGACGCGATGTTGCCGTAGCCGATCACCACACCGTCAGGGTTCGGGTCAGGGTTGAGCTGGTAGCGGGTGATGGAGTCGAAAACGATCCCGAGGGCCCGTGCGCGCGCGGTCAAGTGATCAGGGTGGGTGTCGTCGAGTCGGGTGGCGAGGGTCTGGACACCGGCGGCCGTCCCGACGAGCTGCAGGGGCACACGATGGCGGGTGATGGCCAGTTCGAGTGCTCGCCGGGCTGTTCCGTAGTGGGCCCGGGCGGCGCGGATATGCCGGTCGTAATCGCCGGCTTCGACGAGATGGGCCAGAGCGAGCTGATCGAGAGTCGGGCTGCCGTGATCGGCGAGGAACTTGTTCGGCAGCAGCTCGGCGTGCAGATCGGCCGGGCTCACCATCCAGCCCAACCGGACCGCCGGGGCGAGCGTCTTGCTGGTGGATCCGACGTAGACGACACGGTCGGGTGCACGGCCTTGCAGACAGCCGACGGCACGTCGATCGAAGCGGAACTCGCCATCGTAGTCGTCCTCGACGACGATGGCGCCGCATCGCCCGGCCCAGGCCAGCACCGCCTCCCGGCGGGCGGGCGCCATGATCGCACCGGTGGGGAACTGATGGGCCGGCGTAGTCAGTACCGCGTCGACGCCCCGTTCGGATAGTCGATCCACGAGGATGCCGTCGGCATCGACCGGGACGGGCAGGACGGTCAGACCGGCCTGGCGCAGAATGGACGCCCGGTGTGGCAAGCCGGGGTCCTCGAGCGCGACGGTCGTGGCACCTCGGGTACGCAGCGTTTGTGCGAGCAAGTGGAGACCTTGAGTAAAGCCCGCGCAGATCAACAGCCGCTGGGGGTCGGCGTCCACGCCGCGGACCCGGCCGAGGTAAGCGGCCAGCACTCGGCGCAGCCGGGGATGTCCGGCGGGGTCGGGGTAGCCCAGATCGGAATCCGCCGCGGCAGCCAGCGCGGCCGTCCACGCACGCCGCCAGAGGCGGCGAGGGAACGCCGACAGCGTCGGAATGCCAGGACGCATGTCCCACCGAGGCAGGCCCTCTCCTGACCGGAGAGCGTCAGGCACCTCGGTCGCCGGCGGGAGGGACAGCTCGGAGACGCAGGTGCCAGAGCCCGGTCGGCTGACCAGATAGCCCTCGGCGGTCAGCTGCGTGTAGACCTCGACCACAAGGCGCCGAGAGATTCCCAGGTCTTCGGCCAATACGCGGCTGGCGGGCAACCGCTCGCTGGCCGCAAGCCGGCCACTCCGCACTGCCTCGCGCAGGGCGCTTTCGAGCTGAACCCGACGTGGTTGTCCGGGCATCAGCGGTTCGATCGGCAGTAAGAGTTCCATCCCGGAAGTGGTACCCATTTCTTTCGAGGATTTGGACTCTATCACGGTTCCAAAAGGTGACTAGTGTGGTTGCGTGGGAGGAACCACGGCGCGCGGATACCCCGGCGGTGGAGATCCGTGAGCCCGAACACCCGGAAGCCGACGATCAGGTCTCTGTTGGCGCGTCTGCGATCCGACACTGCCGACCTGGCCGGAGCCGCCGCGACCTCGGTGGCGAAAAGCATCCGATATCGGGGCACGTTTGTTGCCGGGTCATCCCGCACATGAGGCTGTCTCGATGCATGTCGATCGCGGCCGACCGATTGCGCCGCCCGCGTGCACCTTTGGCGGCGCGAACGAAGTCGGCCCCATCGCCGAGCGGTCAAAAAATACCAGATCGATCAAAGTGAAAGGGAGAATTGATGCGTGCCGCTGGAGTGCGTGAGATCGGTGGCCGAGTCGAGTTGCTCGACCTCCCCGAGCCTGATGGCCCCGGTCCCGAGGAAGTGTTGGTCGAGGTTGCGGCGGCCGGCGTCGGCAACTGGGACGGCATTGTCCGAGACGGGGCCTGGAACGTCGGGTTGACACCGCCGATGGCCCTCGGCGTGGAAGTCGCCGGCACGGTTGTCGCGGTCGGTTCGAGGGTCACGAACCTTCGGCCGGGCGACGAAATTCTCGGCCATCCGGTTCCGCTGCGTCACCAGGGTTGCTGGGCCGAGCGCTTGGTCGTAGACGCCGATCTGCTCGTGCTGAAGCCTCTCGGCGTGCCGTGGGACACGGCGGCGGCGTTCCCGGTGCCTGCGCTGACCGCGGAGCAGGTGCTCTCCGAATCACTCAAAGTCGCCGAGAACGAGACGCTGCTCGTCCACGGCGCCGGTGGGACAACCGGCGGGTTGGCTGTGCAGCTCGCCGCACTGCGTGGGGTCCGGGTGATCGCCACTTCCGGACCGTCCAGCACCGCTCGAGTGTTACGGGCCGGGGCGACCGAGGTCGTCGACTACCACGACAGCAGCTGGCCGGATCGTGTCCGTGAATTGACCGGCGGCGTCGGCGTCGATGCCGCCGTCAACGCTGTTTCCGGAGGCAGCGCCGACACCGTCCTGGCTTTGCGAGCGGGCGGTCGGATGGCGACCATCACCGGCGACCCGCCGGCGGCCGAGCGTGGCATCAGCGTTGCCGACGTCTACGTACGCCCGGATTCGGCCCAGCTCGAGGAGCTTTGTCTGCTCCTGGGTGATGGCCGGCTGACCTTGTCGGTGGGCGCCACACTGCCACTGGCCGAGGCGGCGACGGCCCTTGAGCGTGCTGTTTCCGGCGCCAAGGGGGGTCCGGTCGTCCTTCGAGTCGCGCCGGAGCGTACCGGAAACTGAGCCCGTTCTCTCCCGTTGCATCGGGTACCGGCGCCGGAGCGCACCACAGCGCGCCGGCGCCGGTCGGGTCGTCCGTCGTCGCCCGGTGGATCACGCGGCCGACGGTGGCGTCGTGGGTCTTGCGCAGGTGCCGGTAGACCGTCGAGGCCGGCCCGTCGTCGAGCGAGATCGCACGTATTTGCCCGTTCGTACCCCGGAATCCTGCGTCGAGGAATGATCGCGGCGCCGTCGGTAAGACGGCGCGATGGAGCGACACCTAGTCACACGTACGAGGAAACGATGGTCGCGTCTTGTCGCTGGGCGGGTCGCGTGGCGTGCCGTTCGGTCCAGGCGTGCCGGCCTGGTTCGGGTCGGCGTCGGTTCCCCGGATGCAACTCGCGCACGTTCGCGGCGACCGTCCGCGACTGAAACGCGCCACTGACTCGCCGTCTCACAACGAACGGCGAGACCACAGAAAAGGAACCGACGAAAGAATGGCAAGACACATCATCACCCGCGCCGCGCTCGGGGCTGCCGCTGTTCTGGCGACCATCACGATCGCGGCTCCGGAGGCCTCGGCGTCCGCACAGGACCACAGTGGTGCGGTGTTCGTGCAGACCGACAGCCCGAAGGGCAACGCTGTCGTCGCCTACCGCCGGTCCTCCGACGGGACGCTGAAGCAAACGGCTGTCTACCAGACCGGTGGCCTCGGCGGCGTGTTGGACGGGTCGGTCGTCGACCACCAGGCTTCACAGGGCTCGCTCGCCTACGACGAGCGCCATCAAGTGCTGATCGCGACGAATGCCGGCAGCAACACCGTGACCGTGTTCGCCGTCCGTGGCGGTCAGCTGGTTCGCATCCAGACTCTCGCCTCCGGCGGCCGATTCCCCGTGAGTGTCGCAGTCCACGGTGACCGGGTCTACGTCCTCAACGCTCTGGACGGCGGGTCGCTCCAGGGCTACTGGAACCTCGGCGGCCACCTGATCCCGCTGCCCGGCCAGCACCGGGCGCTGGGGCTCGACCCCAACGCTGCACCGCAGTTCACGCACACCCCCGCCCAGGTCGAGTTCACGCCCGACGGATCGCACCTCGTCGTGGCGACCAAGGCCGTCGGCGACAGCCTGATGGTCTACTCGGTCAACACTCTGCTCGGACTGTCCGCCAAGCCGACGGTCACGTCGACCGGCGCCGGCTCGGTTCCTTTCGGCTTCGCCTTCGACCGCGGCGGCCGGGTCCTGCTCACGAAAGCGGGCCCGAACGCGGTCGCCTCGGTCCACATCGACAAGGCCGGACGCGCGACCGTCGCGGAGACCGTGGCCACCGGCCAGGCGGCGACCTGCTGGATCACGGTCGCGGGCGACTACGCCTACGTCGCCAACGCCGGCAGCGGGACCATCACGACCTACTCCGTCGGCCACGGCCGGCTCGACCTGATCGGCCAGACGCCTGCTTCGGCCGGCACGATCGACCTCACCGCGTCCGGTGACGGCAAGTTCCTCTACGCCCAGGCCGGAAAGGCCGGCGAAGTCGACGCTTTCCGCATCGGGCGCGACGGCAGCCTCACGGCAGTCGGCACGATCGCAGTGCCGGACGCCGTCGGCGGTGAGGGGATCGTCGCCTCCTGACGGACCGGCGGGCGGGTGCCGGCACCGGTGCCCACCCGCTGTGGTCACTGAGGCGCAACGAATTCCGGAACCGTGGGTCCGTGACCGGTTCCGGACGCCCGTCGGGGCTGGGCTTGCGCTCAACGCCGACGGGCGTCGTTGTCCAGGCTTTACCGATCCCGGGTCAGTTGCGGCCGGCCATCACGCCGCCATCGACGTCGACGATGGCGCCGGTCATCCAGCTCGACTTGTCCGACAGCAGGAACGACACAGCGTTCGCGATGTCCTCCGGACTGCCGACCCGTCCCAACGGGTGGAAGCCGTCGAAACTGTCGACCGTTTCGTCGAACTTATCCGCCGGTACGAATCCCAGGTACAGGGGCGTTTTGACGACCGCGGGAGCGACCGCGTTGACCCGGATCCCGTGCGGGGCGAGCTCGATCGCGAGTGCCTTGGTGAACGAGTGGATACCGCCCTTCTGCACGGAATAACCCGTGTGCGGTGTCGCCGCGATGCCCTGGTGCGCCCACATCGAGCCGACGTTCACGATGGCGCCGCCCTTGCCTCCCGCGACCATGCCGGCGACGACCGTCTGCGTGATGAAGAACAGCGCTCGGTTCAGTTCGTTGTACGAGTCGTAGAAGGCTTCGTCGTACTCGCTGAACGCTCTCGGGATGAAGAATCCCGCCGCGTTGACAAGCAGGTTGGCATCGGCGTGTTCGGCAGCGAGCTGCTTACGGACCTCGGGTACCTGGTCACGGTCGGTCAGTTCCGTCGTGATACCCCAGGCCTTTCCCTTCTGCGACAAAGCGTCGACTGCCGCCTGGACTCGCTCGGGATTCCGGCCCGTGATCACGGCGGTGCCACCCGCGGCGACCACCTGGTGGGCCGTGGCCAGCCCCATACCGCTGCTGCCGCCGACCACGACGACCTTCTGGCCCTCGAAACTCTCGTTCATGACCGTTTGCTCCTTCACGCGAAATCCGGACACCGGGTGATTCCCGGATCGGGCTACAGGACGTTCGTGGCGCGTGGCCGGCGGTTCTTACCGACGGTCGTGGCGACCGCCTGGGAAGGCGGCTCGCGCGTAACGTGCGCTCCTACCTCGTACGCGCTCCGTCGGAGCCGGATTGCGGTATGTTTCCACGATGCCAATGTGGGCTGGAGCTCCGTGTGTATCGGTATGTCGAGCACCGTGATGACGCCCAATCTTCTCGACGGCCGGTTGAAGATCCGGCATCTGCTGCTGGTCGATGCGATCGCGCGTCGTGGCACCTTGGTGGCGGCCGCTGATGATTTGAACATCACCCAGCCCGCCGCGACCCGCACGCTGCGCGAACTCGAGGAAATCCTCGGGGTGGCGTTGTACGACCGGAACCCGAGGGGGCTGTTGCCGACGCCGTTCAGTGAGGCGTTCGCGGCGCATGCTCGGGCTGTCGTGTCCCAGATTCGCCAGGCTGGGAAGCACGTGGCGCAGCTACGGGACGCCGACCGCGGGACGGTCGCGATCGGTATCCACCTCACGGGGTCGAATGCTCTTGTCCCGCGGGCGGTGGAGGTCTTGAAGGCCCGGCACCCGCTCTTGACCGTCGAGCTGACTGAGGCGTTGCCCCGCAGGATGCTGTCGGAACTGGGGTCGGGACGCCTTGACCTTGTGGTGGGCCGGCTGACGCAGCCGACGGACGAACACTTCATCCGGCTCCCACTGCACGAGGAGGCCGTGTCGCTCGTGGTCCGCGCGGAGCATCCGCTGGCCGGCCGCGAAGGGATCGATGCGTCGGAGCTTTCCGGTTATCCGTGGATCTTTCCCGATGCCGACGCTCGTTTGCGCGGCGAGCTGGACCAGTTTTTCAGCGCTCGTGGCATTCCGCTGCCGGTCAACCGGGTCGAGACCACGGCGTACCTCGCGGTGAGGCATTTGCTCCTCGCCACGGACTCGATCGCGGCGCTGTCCGTCTCCATCCATGAAGGATTGGCGGGTGTGGTGAGTTTGGGGCCGGAGTTCGAGCTGGCCAGTCACAGCGTCGGCATCACGTTGGCCGCCGGCCGAGAAGCCACGCCCGCGGCGAGCGCGATGATCGGCATTCTCCGGGAGCTTGTCGCGTCGTAGCGGTATGCCATTCCTGGTATGTCCGACGGCAGAACGCGCATTGGCGCGGTCTGCGATCGCTGATGGATGCTGCTCGCCAGACCTACCGGCGGCCGGACTGACGGCCTCACGACGAGGAGTGATCGGCAGTGACGGTCCCCAGCAGCACCTTCGTTCCCGACGGGCGTGATGCCTTGGCTTTCCGGCACGCGTTGCGGCATTTCCCGACGGGTGTCAGTGTGATCACGATCCCCGACGGCGACGGCGTGCACGGGATGACGGCCAGCTCGTTCTCACCGGTTTCGCTGAAGCCCCGGCTCTGCGCGGTCAGCGTCAACAAGCCCGGCCGCATGCACGAGCTGCTGCAGGCGACCGACGGATACTACGGGCTCAGCGTGCTCGGGAATCGACAAGGCGCGATCGCCGACTTCTACGCTCGCAGCCCGTGGGCCGTCTCGGCCGAGGTGAAGATGGAAATGCGTGACGGGTGCCCGGTGGTCGGCGATTCTTTGGCCTGGTTCCTGTGCCGTAAATGGGGTGTCTACAACGGAGGAGACCACTCGATCTTCGTCGGCGAGGTTGTCGACCTGGGGGCGAAGGATGCGGGCGATGTTTCTCCGTTGATCTTTCACCATTCGAACTATTTCGAGCTGGGTGAAAACATCCCGCGGGGAGTGAGAGCGGGTTCTGACGGGGTCTCCGCGCCGTGACCGACGTGGTGGCGCCGCTGGGGCGCCGCGGTCTGTCCGTTTCGGACGAAGTACTGCACCGTGACCCTCCGACGCAGCAGGAGCCACACCCTGACGTGGCACGCGCGTGGACCACGGTCGAACACCGCCGCGCGGCCGCCTCGGTCGCCCGCTGATCGCGTAGTTCCGCAAGTCCCCACCGAACAACGGAGTTCACCCCATGAGCCGGCTGTCCCCACCGGCCCGCACGGCGCGGCAGATGAGAAAGAACATCCTCGTCAGCGTCGCCGGTTCGGCCATCGAGTGGTACGACTTCTTCATCTACGCATCGGCTTCGGCGCTGGTGCTGAACAAGCTTTTCTTCCCCTCGGTCGATTCGGTCGCGGGCACTCTGCTCGCGTTCAGCACGTTCGCCGTCGGTTTCCTGATCCGGCCGGTGGGGGCCGCCGTGTTCGGGCACTTCGGTGACAAGTTCGGCCGCAAGCCGGCGCTGGTGACCGCCATGATGATCATGGGCGCGGCGACCACCGCGATCGGCTTGCTGCCGCCGTATGCCACGCTCGGTGTGGCCGCCCCGATCCTGCTCGTGGTGCTGCGGCTGATCCAAGGCCTCGCACTGGGCGGTCAATGGGGCGGTGCGGTACTGCTTGTCACGGAGTGCGCGCCGGAGGGCAAACGCGGCTTCTACGGCAGCTTCGCGCAGCTCGGCGTACCGATCGCGCTGATCTTCTCGAACGTGATGTTCCTCGTGCTCTCGGCCACCGTGTCGCCGGCCGCCTTCCTTGCCTGGGGCTGGCGGATCCCATTCCTGCTCAGCATCGTGCTGATCGGCGTGGGGCTCTACGCGCAGTCGCGGGCCGAAGAAACCCACGCCGCACCGGAAGAGCCAACCCGGCGGCGCGCGCCGCTGCTGGAACTCCTGCGCTCGCACCCGAAGCAGATCCTGCTGGCCGCCGGCGCGACCGTGATCAACGGCGGCGCCTACTACCTGCTGACCGTGTACATCCTGTCCTATGCCACCCAAGCGCTTTCACTGCCGCGCGGCACGATTCTCGTGGCGGTGCTCGTGTCGGCCGTCGCGTCGGGACTCACGATCCCCGCGGCTGCCGCGCTGTCCGACCGCATCGGCCGGCGGCGCGTGTTCCTCACCGGCGCGGTGCTGCTCGCGGTGTGGGGCTTCCCGATGTTCTGGCTCGTGGACACGGGTTCGCCTGTGCTGATCACGCTGGCACTCGTGGTGGCGCAGGTCGTCTTCAGCCTCACCTACGGCCCGTGCCCGGCGTTGTTCTCCGAGATGTTCGGCGCCGGCGTGCGGTATTCGGGCGTTTCCGTGGGCTACCAGATCGGCGCCGTCGCCGGCGGTGCGCTCGCGCCGATCATCGCCACCTCGCTGTTCGCCGAGTTCCACACGGCCAACGCGATCGCTCTGTACCTGGCCCTGATGGCTGCCGTGTCGTTCGTCTCGGTGTTCCTGGTGACCGAATCCGTCCGGCGCAAGAGGACGTTCCAATTCTGCGACCTGCTGCGAGACCGCGGACTGGGTGTATCCCAGCTCGGCGGCGGCGGCGAACGAGCCGAGCCGCACGACGGCCGCGAGGGTCACCAGATGCCGCGGATCGAACAGCCATGACATGAAGCGAACCGTCATCGACAGGTCCCTCGACGTCGGGTCGGGTTCTATCCCACTTCGTTCCACGCGAAGACGAACCTGATGAATTAATGGTAGTTCTGTCCATCAGCGTTAATTCCGGAATCGTTCTGCAGACGTCGGCATCCCGCGCTTGGCCGCCGCCCGCGGCGATAGGAGGGAAGCCTCAACGGAACGGCCGAAGTGGCCGCCCTCGATCCAGTATGGAATTGTTCGAAGCAGCCGGTTCCGTCCGATGTCGACAGACGCGCCACGCACCGAGCCGTGCCGAGGGAGAATCATGGGGAAGAGCGCTTCGACGAGTTGACGACCTACCCGTCGATCGTCGTGTCCCACTCTCTCCGAGAACTGATCGCACTGCCGACCACACGTCGCGGACGCTCCGCCAGGCGTGTGGGACGCTCGCACGCGGAGAGAGCCACGTCATGACACTCGATTCCCGATTCCGGCTCGTTCCGATGAGGCCGCGCGACCCGAACGAGGCCGGACGGGCCGCGTCCACGCTGGAGCTGTTCTTCGACCTCGTCTTCGTCGTAGCCGTGAGCATCGCCGCCGCGCAACTGCACCACGGGCTCACCGAGGGGCACGTACTCGACGGGATCTTCAACTACTGCTTCGTGTTCTTCGGGATCTGGTGGGCCTGGATGAACTTCACCTGGTTCGCCACGTCCTTCGACACCGACGACTGGCTGTACCGGGTGACCACCATCGTGCAGATGGGTGGCGTGCTCGTCTTCGCCTCCGGCATCGGGCCAGCCTTCGAGGAACACGACTACTCGGTGCTCATCATCGCCTACGTCGTCATGCGCGCGGCACTCGTCGCCCAGTGGCTCCGCGCGTCCCGGTCGTCGGGCCCCACCCGCCGGGCCACGCTCAGGTACGCGGTCGGCATCTCACTGGTCCAGGCCCTGTGGCTCGCCTCCCTGCTACTTCCCACCGGGATGTTCACCGCCGCGCTGATCGTGCTCGTCGCCGCGGAAATCGTCGTGCCGATCCTCGCCGAGCGCACCGGGACCACGCCCTGGCACCCGCACCACATCACCGAGCGCTACGGCCTGTTCACCCTCATCCTCCTCGGCGAGAGCCTGCTCGCCTCCGCCAACGCGATCATCGAGGCCCTGCAGGACGCCGAGTCGCCCGGCTGGCTCATCGGTATCGCCGCGCTCACGCTCATCGCCACGGCGGCCCTGTGGTGGATCTACTTCTGGCCCCCGCACCACCACGCCATCAAAGACGTCGCGAGCTCCCTGGCCTACGTCTACGGGCACTTCTTCATCTTCGCCGCCGCAGGCGCGTTCTCCGCCGGCATCGAGGTCGAGATCGACGTCCTCACCGGGCACACCGCGCTGCACCAGCCCTACGCGTCGTTCGCCTACACAATCCCGCTCGCCGTCTTCGTCCTCGGCATCTGGGCCCTCGCGATCAGGCCCCACGCCGACCGCGTCGTCAACACCGCCCTGCCTCTGGCCGGAGTCCTCGTCCTCGTCGACCCACTCATCCCGATCCCCTTCGCCCTCACCGCGGCGATCCTCGCCGGCACCGTCACCGTGCTCGTCTGGCGACGACAGACCGATGGCCACGACGCCTGAGCCCGCACGCGTGCCCGACCGGCTGACGCAGCACACCCCGAACAGGCAACGCTCCTCTCACGTGGGTCTGATCTCGATGAGCGAGCGCGCTGAGCGGCTCGGGGGAAGCTCGCCATCGTGACAGGCCCAGGCAGCGGCACGCTGGTACGACTCGAGTTCTGTCCGGCCGAGACCTGGAGCGGGTCATGCCCCGTTGGCTACGACCGCGAACGCCGGGCGAGACGAGCCGCCCGACGTTACCCTCCTCGCCGCCTACTGCTCCGGAACGAGGTCGATCCTGTTGCGGTCGGCCAGGTGGGAGACAGCGCGTGTCCCGGGTCCAGGCCGGAACACGCGACCAGGGCCCCTTCAGTGCCGGGCTGACAGCTCTGTCAGTGAGTACCCGGCGATCTCCTTGTAACTGGTCAGGATTGCCTCCAGTTCCCGGGGGTCGACGACATTCTCGAGCCGGTCGAAGGGGCGGTCGCCGGTGCGTTCGTAGACCTCGCGCAGGATCGCGTCGGGTGGGGTGGTGCGGTTGGCGCGGACGACGGCGGCGGTGGCGGGGAGGCGTTCGACCTCGTAGGCCGACAGGGCGGCGACCACGTCGGACGTTGCGGTGAGTTGGGTGGCCAGCGCGCGGGCATCCAAAATGGACTGTCCGGCGCCGTTGGAACCACGCGGCACCATGGGGTGCGCGGCGTCGCCGAGGAGGGTGATGCGGCCGGTGCCCCACGAGGCCAGTGGTTCCTGGTCGACCATCGGGTACTCCAGGATCGTCGTGGACGAGGACAGCAGCGCCGGGACGTCCAGCCAGTCGAAGTGCCAGTCGGCGAAGGCGGGCAGGAAGTCCTCGAGCCGTCCGGTGCGGTTCCAGTCACGGTCGGCGTGCTGGGGCGTCTCGATTTCCACCACCCAGTTGACGAGCTGGCGGCCCTCGTCGTCGACGTGGTTGCGGATGGGGTAGACGACGAGCTTGCCGGTGGCTAGCCAGCCGGCGCGGATCATGCTGGCGCCGCCGAGGATGGCGGGCCACGGGGTGACCCCGCGCCACATGTTGTAGCCGGAGTACACGGGTCCGCTCTGGTCCGGGTGCAGTTGCCGGCGGACGACGGAGTTCACGCCGTCGCAGCCCACGACGACGGCGGCGCGCACGCTGCCCTGCTCGAACTCGGCCGTGGCGCCGGTGGCGTCCTGGGAGACCGCCACGCAGCGGCGGCCGGTGAGCAGCCGGTCGGGACCGAGCCGGTCGCGGACCGCGCGCACCAGGATGTCGTGCAGGTCGCCGCGGTGGATGGAGAACTGGGGCCAGGGGTATCCCGCGGTCCGGCCGGTCTTCTCGGTGTAGATGCGCTGGCCGAACCTGTTGAAGTAGAGCGAGTTCTCGGTTTCGATCGCGACCGCGGACAGTTCGTCCGCCAGGCCGAGCCGGGTCAGTTCCCGGGTGGCGTGCGGCAGCAGGTTGATCCCGACACCGACGGCTGAGAGCTCGTCGACCGCTTCGTGGACCGTGCAGTCGACGCCGGCGGCGTGCAGTTCGAGGGCCAGGGTCAGGCCGCCGATGCCTCCACCGATGATGACGACTTCCGACATCAGTGCTCCATTTCTTCTCTGGGTGCCACCGGGGAAACCCGGCGAGGTGCGTGATCGCGAACGAGCACAAAGGACGTACTGACCACCGCGAGCACGGCGGCCACGGCGACCGCGACAAACAGCACGGCGCTGCCGCCGAACGCGCTCAGCAACGCGCCGCCGATCGAGGGGCCGAGGATGCCGCCGACCCGGCCGACGCCGAGCATCGCGCCCGCGCCGGTCGCACGGGCCTGAACCGGGTAGGTGGCCGCGCAGATGTTGTTGAGCAGGAACTGGCCACCGATGATGAACAACCCCGCGAACCCGACCGCGACGATGTTCACCGCCGTCGAACCGCCGACGGCGACGACGAGCGTGGCCACCGCGCCCAGGCCGCACCAGAGCATCAGGCTGCGCCGGGCGCCGAGGTAGCGGTCGGCGACGAGGCCGCCGAGCAGGGCACCGACGATGGACATCCCTTGCAGTACGGCGCCGAAGGTGTAGCCGGTCGCGAAGGTCTCGCCACGCGCGATCATCAGTTGCGGTGTCCAGGTGGACAGCCCGTAGACGCCGAAGAGCAGCAGGAACGACGACACCCACAGCGCCACGGTTCGCGCCCGGAAGCGGGGTGCGAGCACAAGCCGCCAGTCCCGGGGTTGCCGGTCGACGGACAGCCCGTGTTCGCGGTAGGACGGGGCGCGATCCGGCCGCAGCCGGGACAGCAGGCGCACCGCCTGCTCCTGTTTTCCGCTGGCCACCAGGAATTCCACCGACTCGGGGAACACGGCGAGGTAGATCACGCCCAGCACCGCGGCGGCACCGCCCACGTAGAACAGCGACTCCCAGTCGCCGCCTTCGGTGAGCGCGACGCCGAGGACCGCCGCCAGCACGCCGCCGAGGGCGAAGCCGGTGCCGCCGAGCACCGTGAGCCGGTTGTGCACCCGCTCGGGCAGGTATTCGTTCACGTACGCCGTGCCCAGCGGCAGCAGCACGCCCAGGCCCAGCCCGGTCACCGCGCGCAGCGTGACGAAGGCCGGGAACGTGGTGCCGAAGATGCCGGTCAGCACGCTGAACACCCCGGCGATCAGCAGGCCGGCGATCAGGGTGGGACGGCGGCCGATCCGGTCGGCGACGACGCCGTGGACCAGCGATCCGACGGCGAACCCGATCAACGCGGACGACACCAGGAAACCGGTTGCCCCGCCGGACAGATGCCAGGGCTTCACCACGAAGTGGATCATGTACGACGGGATGAAGGTGTCGTAACCGTCGAACAGGGTCGCCAGGGCGACGAGCAGAACCAGCAACCAGTGGAAGGGCCGGAGTGGAGCGGTCCGCAGTTCCGTGCGGATGTCGATGGTGTCAGCGGACAAAGCGACCTCCTCCTTGAGGGCTGTGCCTGGACCTTAAGTTCGCGCGACCACCCACTGGAATCGTTGGGTTGTAGAATTCTGCTATGCGGGACGAGTCGGGGTACCTGGTTGAGTCGGCCGACAACGTGCTTCGGCTGCTGGAACTGCTGGCCCAACGAGGGCGGCTTAGGGTGAGCGAGGCTTCCGACGAGCTGGGTGTCGCCCGGTCCACGGCGCACCGGTTGCTGATCACGTTGCGACACCGCGGGTTCGCGGTGCAGGACTCGCACAAGGTGTACCGGCCGGGGCCTGCGTTCGAGCGGATGGTGCGGCCCGGCCCCTCACCGCTGGATCTGCGCGCGGCGCTGCACATCCACCTGGCGGAGCTGAGCCAGGGACTGGGGGAGACGTGTCACCTGATGGTGCTGGAGGGCAACGGCGCCCGATTCCTCGACTGCGTGGAGAGCACGCAGATACTGCGGGTCGGGGCGCGGACCGGGATGCTGCTGCCGGCACACGTCACCTCGGGCGGCAAGGCGTTGCTGGCCGAGCTGTCCAAGGAGCAGTTCACCGCGTTGTACCCGCGGGATCTGCCCGCCCTGCCGGGCAGCGGCACCGTGAACCGGGCGGCCCTGTTGCAGCAGCTGACCGGGATCCGCCGCCGGGGGTACGCGACCAACTACGGCGAGAGCGACCGCGGCATCGTCGCGATCGGTGCCTGCGTGCGCGACGGCAGTGGGCGGGCGCTGGCGGCGTTCGCCGTCGCGTTGCCGAGCCCACGGTGTCCCCGGTCCCGGATCCCGGAACTGGCCAAGGCCATCGAGGAACACTGCGGACGGGCCTCGGCCGATCTGTGACGAGTCACCGGGCTCGTGCGGCCAGCGCCTCCCGGACGTCGCCGCAGGTCCGGAGCAGATGCGCGGCCATGGCCTCCGGGTCGGCCGAGGCGAACCGCGCGGTGGGCACGGCGATCGCCAGTGCGGCCGGCTGGCCGTCGATGACACCGATGGACGCGCCGATCGCCGTGACGCCGGGTTCGCTTTCGTCGTGGTTGAGCCCGAAGTGGTTGCGGCGCACCGCAGCGAGCTCTTCATGCAGCGCCGCGACGTCGTGAATCTTCTCGCCGGGCCAAGGGGGTAGCCCGGAGGCGTGCAGCGCGGTGACCTCCACGGGGTCGAGGTCGGCCAGCATCGCTTTGCCGCCGGACGTGCGGTATGCCGGCATTCGTGCGCCGGTCCGCAGGCCCACCCTCAGCGGATGGTGGCTCTCGATGCCGTCGACGAACCGGATGTCGGCCGCGGCACGGACCATCAGGTGCACGGTCTCGCCGACGTCCGCGTGCAGGCGCTCGAGGTACGGCCGAACCCGGTCGGCCAGCGGAGGCGCCCAGCCGGGGGTGGCCAGCGCGAGCAGCTCCGGTCCTGGCCGGTACTGCCGCTTGTCCCCGCGCACCGCGAACCCGCGGTCGGACAGCGTCGACAACAGCCGATGCGCACTTGAGGGCGCCACACCCAGTTCCCGGCTCGCCTCGGTCACGGTGACGTGGCCGCGTTCGGACAGCAGGGTCAGCAGCGTGAGCGCCCGGTCGACCGCTTCGATTCGGTGCCCGGAATTCTGCTCCACAGAAAAACCATACGTCGGCTTTGCGTTGTCCGGAAGACTCTGCCTACGCTCCGGGAAGACCGCCGAACACCAGAGGAGCGCGCATGTCCCCGGAGACGGAGCAGGTGATCGGCCGTGGCCCGGCCGCGAACGAGATGACCAGTGGGGAAAGTCCGGAGCTGGCCGAGCTGTACCGGGACTTCGAGTCCGAGCACCTCATTCCACTGTGGACGCAGATCGACGACCTCATGCCGATGCAGCCGAAACCGAAGGCGCTGCCGCACGTGTGGCGGTGGTCGACGCTCTACCCCCTGGCGCAGCGCGCCGGTGAGCTGGTGCCCGTCGGGCGTGGCGGTGAGCGCCGCGCCATCGCGCTGGCCAACCCCGGCCTCCCCGGTCTCGCCTACGCGAGCCCGACCCTGTGGGCGGCGATCCAGTACCTCGGCCCGAAGGAAGTGGCGCCCGAGCACCGGCATTCCCAGAACGCTTTCCGCTTCGTCGTGGAGGGTGAGGGCGTGTGGACGGTCGTGGACGGTGATCCGGTGCGCATGTCCCGCGGCGATTTCCTGCTCACCCCCGGCTGGCGCTTTCACGGCCACCACAACGAAACCGACCAGCCGATGGCCTGGATCGACGGTCTGGACATCCCGTTCACGCACTACGCCGACGTCGGCTTCTTCGAGTTCGGCGCGGACCGCGTCACCGACGACGCGACGCCGAACTTTTCCCGCAGCGAGCGGTTGTGGGGGCACCCGGGTCTGCGTCCCCTCTCCGGGCTGCAGGACACGGTGTCCTCACCGATCGCCGCCTACCGCTGGGCACACACCGACGCGGCGCTGACCGAGCAGCTCCTGCTCGAGGACGAGGGTCAGCCGGCGACCGTCGGGCCGGGCCACGCCGCGGTGCGCTACGTCAACCCGACCACCGGCGGCGACGTGATGCCGACGATCCGCGCCGAGTTCCACCGGTTGCGAGCGGGCGTCGAGACGCGGGCGCGGCGCGAGGTCGGCTCCAGCGTGTTCCAGGTCTTCGAAGGCCGCGGTGAGGTGGTCCTGGCCGGCGTCGAACACCGGCTGGAAAAGGGCGACCTGTTCGTCGTGCCCTCCTGGGTGCCCTGGTCCCTGCGCGCCGAAGGCGCGTTCGACCTCTTCCGCTTCTCGGACGCTCCGATCATGGAGCGCCTGCACTTCCACCGCACCCATGTCGAAGGAGAAGGCCGATGAGACTGGCGACGATCCGGGTCGGCGGGACGACCGCCGCCGTGCGGATAACCGGCACCACGGCGATCGAGACAGGATTCACCGACGTGGGCGCCCTCCTGCGGGCGGGTGGCCTGGACGTGGCCGCAGCCACGGACGGTGCGCGGCACGACTACGCCACCATGGATCTCGCGCCGGTCGTGCCGCGGCCCGGCAAGATCGTGTGCGTGGGGCTGAACTACCGCAATCACATTCTTGAGATGGGTCGCGAGCTCCCGGAGTTTCCCACGTTGTTCGCCAAGTACCCCGAAGCGCTGATCGGGCCGCGTGACGAGATCCTGCTGCCGCCGGAATCCGACCGGGTCGACTGGGAAGGTGAGCTCGCCGTCGTCATCGGCACGAGCGTGCGCCGGGCCTCGGCCGAAGAAGCGGTGGCGGCCATCGCCGGGTACTCGGTGCTCAACGACGTCACCATGCGCGACTACCAGTACCGCACGGCCCAGTGGTTCCAGGGCAAGACGTGGGAGAACAGCACGCCGCTCGGCCCGGTGCTCGTGACACCGGACGAGCTGGCCCCCGGCGCCCAGCTGGTCACGTCCGTCGACGGCGAGGAACTGCAGCGGACCCCGCTCGACGACCTCGTGTTCGACGCCGTGGAACTGGTGCGTTACATCTCCACGATCGTCACCTTGCAGCCGGGTGACGTCATCGCGACCGGAACCCCCGGTGGCGTGGGGCACGCGCGCAAGCCCCCGCGTTACCTCGCACCAGGGCAGACGCTGACCACGCGCATCGACGGAATCGGTGAGCTGGTCAACGTCGCGGTGGCGGAAAAGGTGAGCGGTGGGCCGGAACGAGCCGCGGCCGGCGCATGAGCGTCACCTCCGAGGACGCGGCGCGCGCGGCCCTGCGGGAACGGCAGGGGCCCGGAGCCCGCTACGACTCGCCCCACGCGCCCGCTCGCGAACTGCTCTGGGCCCGGCGGGGCACGGCCTACTTCGCCCGCAAGCTCGGCGAACTGTCCGACGCCGAGCTCGACGAACCCAGCCTGCTGCCGGGCTGGTCCCGGCGGCACGTGCTTGCCCACGTCGGCTACAACGCCCGGGCGCTGACCCGGTTGCTCACCTGGGCGCGGACCGGTGTCGAGACCCCGATGTACGGCTCGGCGGAGCAACGGCTGTCGGAGATTCGCATGGGGGCCACCCTGCCGGCCCGCGCGTTGCGGAGCCTGGTCGCCCACGCCGCCGCACACCTCGACACCGAGTGGCGCGACCTGCCGGACACTTCCTGGGACGCGGAGGTCCGCACCGCGCTGGGCCGATCGGTGCCCGTTCGGGAGACGGCGTGGATGCGTACCCGCGAAGTGTGGGTGCACGCCCTCGACCTGAACAACGGCGCGACCACCCGGGAGTTCCCCGGCGATCTGCTCGACGAGCTGCTCGCCGATGTGCTGCGGGGGTGGCGACGGCGGCAGGAGCCGGTGCACCTGGTGCTCGTCCCCACCAGCCGGGCGCCGATCGTCCTGGATGAGGGCGGTACGACTGTTTCGGCTGGTATGCCCGATCTTGTGCGCTGGTTGACCGGCCGCGGAACCGCCGGCGTGGTCGCGGAAAGTGGCGAGTTGCCGGTGCTTCCGCGCTGGTTCTGACTCTCTGTACGGAACGAGAGAAGACTCCGGCGCGGATTCTGTGCCGGTCTACTGTGGACTTCGTGGGAATTTTTCCTCTTCGAGGCCGCCCCACCTCCGTAGGCAATCGCGCCGTCCCGCACAGAAGAATTGTGGGACGGCAAGATTCCGGGACCGGACGGGTTCAGCCTACCGTCGATCGAAAAGGAGTGAGGCGTGTACAACGACTACCCCAAACCCCACGAGGACTTGCGAGAACTGGTCGACCGGATCGACAAGCTCGTCCAGCTCGTCCGGGTCCCCGAGGCTGATCCGGACCTGGAGCTCGGCACGTTGATCGAGCTGGTCGCCCACCGCGGCGGCGAGGGCGCTCCCGCGCTGCTGTTCGAGAAGCTCACCGGCGACGGCAAAGGTTTCCGCGTGCTCTCCGGCGCGACCAACTCCGCCCAGCGCCTGGCGTTGACCATGGGCTTCCCGCGTCCGGACCACCCGTTGGAAGCGGTGAATTCCTACCGCGAACGGATGCAGACCCACAAGCCGATTCCGCCGTCCGAAGTGGACAGTGGTCCGGTGCTGGAGAATATCCTGCGCGAGGGCGAGATCGATCTGACCGCGATCCCGGCACCTCGGCTGCACGAGCTCGACGGCGGGCGCTACCTCGGCACCGACGACCTGGTCATCATGCAGGATCCCGACGACGGCTGGGTCAACATCGGCACGTACCGGGCGATGGTCCAGGGGCCGGATCGGACCGGGCTGTGGATCTCGCCGGGCAAGCAGGGCCGGCAGATCCGGGAGAAGTACTTCGCCCAGGGCAAGCCCTGCCCGGTGCTGATCTCCTGCGGCCACGACCCGTTGCTGTTCCTCGCTTCCGGCAACGAGCTGCGCTGGGGACTGTCCGAATACGACTACGCGGGCGGGCACCGCGGGGCCCCGATCGAGGTGGTCCGTTCCGAACTGTACGGACTGCCGATGCCCGCCGCCGCGGAGTTCGTGATCGAAGGTGAGCTGCATCCCGGCGAGACGGCGCCGGAAGGCCCGTTCGGCGAGTTCACCGGCTACTACGCCGGTGGCCGCAGCGAGCAACCGGTGGTCCGCGTTCGCCGGGTCTACCACCGGGACAACCCGATCCTCACCGTCGCGTCGCCGATTCGTCCGCCGTCGAACTTCTCCTACAGCAAGTGCGTGATGAAGGCCGGCATGGTGTGGGACGAGATCGAGCGCGCGGGCCTGTCCGGGGTGCAAGGCGTGTGGTGTCACGAGGCCGGCGCGGCCCGGATGTTCACCGTCGTCTCGATCAAGCAGGCCTACGCGGGGCACGCGAAGCAAGCCGCGCTGCTCGCCGCGTCGTGCCAGTCCAGCTCGTACCTGGGCCGTTTCGTGGTCGTCGTCGATGACGACATCGACCCCACCAACACCTTCGACGTGCTGTGGGCCATGTCCACGCGCTGCGATCCGGCCCAGGACATCGACCTGATCCGCGGGACGTGGAGCGGCCCGCTCGACCCGCGCCTCGATCGCGCGACCACCACGAACTCGCGCGCGCTGATCACCGCGGTCCGCCCGTTCGGCCGCGATTTCCCCGCTGTCGCGGAGGCCTCACCCGAGCTGCGCGACCGGGTCGCGGCCAGGTTCGCCGAGCTGCTCGACCGGCTGCCCACTTCCTGATCCTGGGACCGACGCTGAAAGGACAGCGGAGATGAGTTCCTCGACCTACGAACAGGACGGCGCCAGCGTGGTCGCCGTTCCGAAGTCAAGACCTGAGAAGAAACTGGGCTTCGCGACGTTGTTCGCGGCCTGCCTGGCGGTATGCGTCGCAGAGATCACCATCGCGATGCCGACCGTCCTCAACGGACTCTTCCAGAGCCGGTTGCACGCCGACGGCAGCGAGATCGCCTGGATCACCGACGCCTCCCTGCTGCCGGTCACCGCGCTCGCCCTCACGTTCGGTGTGCTGGGCGACAAGTTCGGCCGCAAACGGCTCCTGGTGCTGGGTGCCGTGGCGCTCATCGCCGGGCACCTCGTGACGGCCACCGCCGCCGGAACGGGCCAGCTGTGGACCGGCAGGGCGATCGCGGGACTCGGTGCGGCCGCGCTGTTCCCCACCTCGCTGGCCGTGGTCGCCATCGGGACCCGCACCGGCCACGAACGCGCGCGCGGTGTCACGCTGTGGGCCGCATCGCTGGCCGCGGGCGCCGCACTGGCCCCGGTGATCTCGGGGATCTCCGCCGACAACGGATCCTGGAAATGGGCGTTCGTCGTCGTGATCGTGCTGTCCGCGCTGAGCGGCGTCGTGAGCCTGTTCGCGGCGGACTCGCGTGCTCCCGAAGGCCGGTCGCTCGACTGGCCAGGCCAGATCACGATCGCGATCGGCTTGTTCGCGTTGATGTACGCGGTCATCCAAGGCGGTACGGACGGCTGGGGCAGCACGGCCGTGGTGGCGGCGTTCGTGATCGCCGCGGTGTTCCTCGCGCTGTTCGTGGTGGTCGAACTGCGTTCGCCGGCCCCCTTGCTCCGGCTCGACGTGTTCCGCAACCGGGCGTTCACGGTGTCGGCTTTCGTGACCGTGGTCGGCATGTTCAGCTTCGTGGCCACGGCCTACAGCACCAGCATCCGGCTCGGTCCGGTCCAGCACCAGAGCCCGCTGCTCGCCGCGGCCGCGTTCGTGGTCCTCAACGGGGTGACGCTCGTCGTCGCCCCGCTGACCTCCCGGCTGATCGAGCACGTCAGCCCGCGCTGGATCCTCAGCGGCGGTTTGCTGCTCACCGGCGCAGGCGATCTCTGGGCGTCGACGGTGTCCATCACGGACCGAAGCCTGGGTTCGCTGGTGGGGCCCCTGCTGGCGGTGGGACTGGGGTTCGCGCTGACGGTGACGTCGATCAGCGCGGTCGCGGTCAACACCGTGCCGGTGCGGCTCGCGGGCATGGCGAGCGGGGCGACCAGCCTGCTGCGGGACTTCGGATTCACCCTGGGCCCGGCCGTGATCAGCGCGGTGGCGCTGAGCCGGGCAGCGGGGGACTTCACCACCTCGCTCGCGGCCAGTGCGCTGCCCGAGCACGCCAAGGCAGCCGCCGCGGCCGTGGCGAAGGCGGGCGGTCCGCTGGCGGTGAACTCGGCCCCGCCGACGGCGCCCCACGCCGGAGCCGTTCCACTCGCCGTGGACGCCCTCGGACACGGCTACTCGCTCGGCTACCTCATCAGCGGTATCGCGGCCGTCGTCGCCGCCCTGCTCGCGGCGGCGACCCTGGGCCGCACGGTCAAGCCGGCGGCGGAATCGGGGGAGTAGGCACAGGTCGTCCGCGTAGACGGCCGAGCGGTGACCCCGCCCGGCCGTCTGCGCGGATTCGTCGAAACGGGCCTCTGCTTCGCGCTCGAATCACCCTTGCAGCTCCCCGACGTGAGTGCTCGCCGACCACGATCAGCCGATACGACAGCGCCACCTGCGTCAACGGCAGCAAGTGCGTCTTCCCTCGTCCTGATGGTCAGGTCTTGCCCCCGTGGTCCGGGTGCGAAGTCCGCGCTGTTCGGAGCTGGGGGTGTCGCCGGATCAGGTCCACCAGATAGTCGGATGTCGCCTTGCGGGCGACGGTGACGAAGCCGGTGATACTCGGGGATTGGTCGTCGGCGCGCCAGGCGAGGGCGAGCGGCCGGTAAGGCAGCGGTTCCCGCAGCGGGATGAAGCGGACTCCGTGGCGGCCGAGGTTGACGAAGGAAGTCGGTAGGACCGCGATGCCGGTGCCTGCTGCCACCAGGGCAAGAATGGTCTGGATTCGTGAGGATTCCACGGCGACACGGGGCTGGATGTCGTGCCGGCGGAACAGCTCGACGACATCGGCGAACATTGTGGTGGCCGGGGTTCGGGTCCAGAGGACCAGCGGCTCGTCAGCGAGGAGCGCGGGATCGATCAGGCCCGCGCTGCTGAGCGGGTGTTCGTCCGGTACGACCGCGGCCAACGGGTCTTCGATGAGGGTCTCGACGGTGAGAGTGGGTTCGTCGACGGGGCCACGCAGGAAGCCGATGTCGAGTTTGTGTTCGAGGAGCTGAGCCGTCTGCTCACGGGTGCCCAGCTCGGCCAGGTCGAGCGTGACGTCGGGATACTCGCGGCGATGCTCGCGGATGACGTAGGACAGCATGCTGTTGACCGCCGCCTGCAAGGCGCCGATCCGAACGTGGCCGAGGTGTCCGGTCGCCGCCCTGCGGGCTGCTGCGAACGCCCGCTCACTGTGCACGAGGGCAAGGCGTGCTTCCTGGAAAAGCGCCTCGCCGGCGTCGGTGAGTTCGATGGGCCGGCGCGAGCGATCGATGAGTTCGACGCCGAGCTGGTGCTCCAGCTTGCGGATCTGCTGGCTCAGCGGCGGCTGCGCGATGTGCAAGCGCTCGGCCGCTCGGCCGAAGTGACGTTCCTCCGCGACCGCGACGAAGTACCGAAGGAGGCGCATCTCGGGATCGGCCATGGTCATATCCACAGGATATGAGAGAAGACCACATCTGTCTTGGACGGATAACTTTGCGGCCGTTAGCGTCGGGGTAGCCGGCGGGGGACACGGAGCCTCGGCTGACCCGCGAATCTCCGCAGCCCACGAGGGAAGTGACATGCAGCTCTACCGGGCCCTTGCCGCGGCATTGGTCGATCTGGAGATCCGTCCGATGTTCGGTGTGATGGGCGACGCGAACATGGCCTACGTGGCGGAGTTCCGGGAGCGCGGTGGAAAGTTCGTCGCCGCTGCGCACGAGAGCGGCGCGGTCGCCATGGCCGACAGCTGGTCACGGGCTACCGGCCGGGTCGGGATCGCGACGGTGACGCATGGGCCCGGATTGACCAATACGATGACCTCACTCGTGGAGGCGGCGCGAAGCCGTAGCTCCGTACTGGTCCTCACCGGCGACACGCCCCCGGAGCCGACACACTTCCAGCGGCTTGACCTGTCGGCCTTCGCCGCGACGGCGGACGCCGGCTATGAGCGCGTCTACCGGCCGGAGACGCTGATCCGCGACCTCGAACGGGCATTGCGGCGAACTCTGGCCGACCGTCGGCCGGTCGTGCTCAACGTTCCGCACCGCATGCTGCAGTCGGACATCGAGGATCTCCAGGCCGTTCAACCGCCTGTCCGGCACGCCACGGCCACTCCCGGCTCGGAGCAACTCGACTCGGCGCTCGGGCTTGTCGCGGCGTCGAACCGGCCGGTTGTGCTCGCCGGTCGGGGCGCGGTCGTGTCGGGCGCGCGCGAATCGCTGACGGCGCTCTCCGACGTTCTCGCGGCCCCACTCGCGACATCGGTGCTGGCGAAGGACTTGTTCGTCGGGCATCCGGCAAATCTGGGAATCTGCGGCAGCCTCGCACACGGCCCTGCCGTCACGGCACTCGCCGAATCCGATTGCATCATCGCCTTCGGCGCGAGCCTCAACGTGTACACCTCCTCTCGGGGCGAGCTCTTCGCCGGGAAGAAAATCGTCCAGGTCGATCACGATCCAACCCGGTTCGGCTGGTACACGGCGGTTGCGGAGACCGTCGTCGGTGACGCCCGCGAAGTGGCCTCGGCGATGGCTGCCGCATTGGGCGAGAGCGGTCATGCGCCGAACCGGGCGTGGCTGGAGAAGATCCGAACAGGACTGTCCGAATTCGAGCCAGGCGTGGACTTCGCCGACACTTCGGGCCATGACACCGTCGACATCCGAACCGCGGCGATCCGCCTGGACGGCCTGCTGCCGGCTCGGCGGAACATGGTGAGTGACAGCGGCCGGTTCGTGCATGCGGCGTGGCCGTACATCCACGTTCCCGATGCTCGTGGTTTCACCACGATGGGCGGCTTCGGGGCGGTCGGTCTGGGCTTGGCCGGCGCCGTGGGTATGGCCTTCGCTCGTCCCGACGAGCCGACTGTCTGTGCCATCGGCGACGGCGGTTTCATGATGAATCCCGCGGAACTGGCCACCGCGGTACGCGAAAACCTCCCGCTCATCGTCTTGGTGTTCAACGACGGCGCGTACGGGGCCGAGTACCACAAACTGACGGCATACGGCATCGACCCCGCGCATTCCTTCATGTCCTGGCCCGATATCCGCGGTGTGGCGCAGGGACTGGGCGCGCGAGCGGTTTCCATCAGAAAGCTGGAAGAGCTGGACGAGGTCGAGAGTCTGACCGCGAACCTCGGCGGCCCCTTGGTGATCGACGTTCGACTGGATCCCACGGTCGACATCGCTTCGTGACGAGCAGGTCACCTCGGAGATCTTCGCTGAACGAGACTCGGCGGCCGGAAGCCGTTCACACAGGAGTGTCGAGATGAAGAAGATCGGGATCGTCGGCGGCCTCGCCTGGCCGAGTTCGATCGTGTACTACCGTGTCGCCGACCTGGTGGGTCGCGGCGCCGAGGTGATCATCCTCGGCTGCACCGAGTTCGGTTTGCTCGTCGAACCTCTGGACAGTGCCGTGCCCGTCATCGACACGACGCTCGCGCACGCCGAAGCCGCGGTCGATCTGGCGCTCGCGTCGCGTCCCTGAGGCCGACGGCCGCGGCGGACCCGCCGTGTCGATGAAACCTGCCGTCACGGTTCATCCGTTGCTCCGTCGCTGAACTGTGTCCTCAGCAGATGGAAATGTTCCTCGATCAGCAGCTCTCGAAGCCGGTGAGCCGCGACAGGGAGGTAACGGCCGCGGACTCGGGCGATCCCGATCGTGCGCTGGGCACCGGAGTCGGCCAGCTCGGTCTCGGGCGGACTCCAGCGTCTCTCGGGCCCGACGGCCGGTGGCAGGACTGCGATGCCGAGGCCGGCGCCCACCAGCCCGCGCACAGTCGGCACGTCGGCTCCTTCGAACACGATCCTCGGCCGGACGTCGGCCTCGGCGCAGAGGGCGTCGGTGATCTGACGCAGACCGTAACCGGTTTTGAGCGCGACGAAGGGGCGGTCCGCCACGTCGCGCAGCCGAACCGGTCCCTGGCCTCCGCCCGTGGGCTCGCCCGGAGGGGTCACCAGCACCAGTCGCTCGGTCCACAGTGGAGTCCACTCGACGCCCGGGCGAGCCGGATCGGGTGAGGTGAGACCGAGATCGACCTGTCCGCTCTCGAGCATCGCGACAACGTGTTCCGCACCGCCCTGCGACAGCAGGAACCTGACCGCGGGAAAGGTCGTGCGAAACTTCTGGACCAATCCTGGGATCAAGATCGGTCCGAGGCTGGGCACGAAGGCCAGGGCTACTTCTCCACGCTCGGGGTCTGTCGCGTCCGTGACGGCAGCGCGACCTGCCTCCAATGACCGCATCGCGTCTTCCACGTGTGCGCGGAACAGTTCGCCGTAGCGGTTGAGCCGGACGACTCTCCCTTGCCGGTCGAACAACGGGATTCCCAGCTCCTCTTCGACTCGGCCCACGGCCTTGCTGACTGCCGACTGTGACATGTGCCGGGCGTCGGCCGCCCGTCCGAAGTGCTCGGAGCGGGCGCACGCGAGGAAGACCTCCAGGTCTCGAAGCTCCATTGAGGACTCATTCCTACGGGGAACTGATTCGAAGAAAATCTTTCACTGGACGCAATGATAGGCCGCTTCTAGCGTTCGAGACAGACCCCTCGACAACGACGTGTGAAGGCAGGCAGGCATGACGCTGGCCCAGAAAGAATCAAGCGCCGCCGGGCTCGTGGAACACTACTTCGAGCAGCCGTGGAGCGACGGGCTTCCGGTTGTCCCGCCGACTCCCGAACTGGTCGAGCAGATGGTCGAGGCGCTGGGCGGTGACGGTTCGGTGGTCGAGGGGCGGGTTCCGCCCCGGTGGGGGACCCTGACTCGCCAGGTGCTCGCGGTGAACATGGTTCTGGCCGGATGCAAGCCCGAGTACGCGCCGGTGGTGAAGGCCGCGGTGCACGCCGTCTGCGAACCGCGCTTCAACCTCAACGGTCTGCAGGCGACCACGCACGTCACCTCACCGCTTTTGGTGGTCAACGGCCCGATCCGCACCGCGATCGGCATGAACTCCGGAGGCAACGTCTTCGGATCCGGCAACCGGGCCAACGCGACGATCGGCCGCGCGATCCGGCTCGTCATGCTCGCGGTCGGCGGGGGAGTCCCCGGTGACCTCGACAAGAGCACGCTGGGGCACCCGGGCAAGTACACGTTCTGCATCGCCGAAAACGAGGAAGCGAGCCCGTGGGCGCCGTACCACGTCGAGCACGGCTTCGCCCCGGAAGACAGCACGGTGTTCGCGATCGCGGCCGAGGCTCCGCACAGTGTGACCAACCACGTGTCGGACGACCCCGAGGGCATCCTCGACAGCATCGCCTCCGGCATGCGCACCATCGCGCACAACAACAGCGTGCTCGGCGGCAGCTGCACGATCGTCATCGGCCCGGAGCACGCCGAAACGATCAACAAGCACGGTTGGACGCGGCACGACGTGCGCAGCTACCTGTGGATGAACAGCGCGAACAGGTTCGGCGAGATCGCGCACAACCACCGCCACGGCAAGGTCTACAACCGCAATCTGCCCAAGTGGTACCGCCGCGATCTCGATTCGCCGGCCCCGATCGTGGAGACGCCCGACGACCTGCACCTCTTCGTCGCCGGCGGCCTCGCCGGCCGCTTCTCGGCGGTCCTGCCCGGGTGGAGCCGGGCCACGGTGCCGGTGCTGCAGCCGATCGAGAACGCCCAGGGCGAACTGCCGGAGCCGGCGGACGGGCCGGACTGCTCCGACGGCACCTGCCGCCTCTGACGCCGACCGCCACGCCATCCACAGCATACGAACGGAGAACGACCGACATGGATTCTTTCATCACCTTCGATCCGACCGGCAGCGTTGAGGCCGCAGCGCAGGAATGCGCCCCCCGCGTACCGGAGATCAAGGGCAGCCGGCTGGCCGTCCTCAACAACACGAAGTGGAACGCCTCCAAGCTGCTGCGCCAGTCCGTGGCCCAGATGGAAGAGCTCGGCGCGAAATTCGACAGCGTGAACTTCTACGACAAGCACCACTTCTCCTCCGACGCCGAGCCGGCCCTGCTCGACCGGATCGCCGCCGAGAACGACATCGTGCTCACCGCGATCGGTGACTGCGGCTCGTGCACGTCCTCGTGCGTCAACGACGGCATCCAGATGGAGCTGCGTGGTCTTCCCGCCGCGGTCATCGTGACCACCGAGTTCGAGCGCGAAGCGACTCTGCAGAAGCGTGCGCACGGGATGGACGATCTGGAGCCGGTCGTGATCACCCACCCCATCTCGTCGCTCGCTCCGGACCTGTTGAGCGGCCGGGCCCGCGAAGTGGCCCCGCAGGCCCTGTCGATCTGGGTCACCGGCGCGCGTCCGGTCGCCGGCGCCTGACCTCGGATCGGAGTCGAGATGCCAGACCAAACCGACGTTCTGATCGTGGGTGGCGGGCCGGCCGGCCTCACCGCCGCGATCTACACCGCACGGGCCGCCTTGACGGTGGTGGTTCTGGAGGGCGAGCCGTCGTCCACTTCAGACCAGCCCGGCGGCCAGCTGATGCTGACCACCGACGTGGAGAACTACCCGGGATTCCCGAACGGGGTGACGGGCCCGCAACTGATCACCGATCTGCGCGAGCAGGCCACCAAGTTCGGTGCTCGTCTCGTTCCGGGCAAAGCCGCCCGGGTCAAACTGGACCGATCTCCGTTCCACGTCGAGGTCAGTGGCGACGCCGGTGCGTTCAGCGCGCGCTCGGTGATCGTCGCGACCGGTTCGCTGACCAGGATGCTCGGGCTTCCCCGCGAGCAGGACCTCATCGGGCGCGGCGTGTCGACCTGCGCCACGTGCGACGGATTCTTCTTCCGCGGCCACGACATCGCCGTCGTCGGCGGGGGAGACTCCGCGCTGGAGGAGGCACTGTTCCTGTCGAGGTTCGCGCGCACGGTCACGATCATCCACCGCCGCGACGAGCTTCGGGCTTCGAAGATCCTGCAGGCGAGGGCGGAGCGAGAGCCCAAGATCACGGTGCGGTGGAACAGTGTCCTCGACGAGTTCGTCGGAAATGATCGTCTCGAGGGCGTGCGGCTGCGTGACACCACGACCGGCAGCCACGACGTTCTTCCGGTCACCGGCCTGTTCCTGGCCATCGGCCACCTGCCCAACACCGCGGTCTTCGACGGGCAGCTGGAGCTGGACGACCTCGGTTACCTCGTCACCCGTCGCGGCTCGGCCACCACCGTGCCGGGCGTGTTCGCCTGCGGCGACGTGCAGGACCCGGTGTACCGCCAGGCGATCACCTCGGCCGGCAGTGGGTGCATGGCCGCGCTCGATGCCGAGCGGTGGCTCGAGGAGCTCGCCCATGACCTCGTGCCGGCCTCCGAGCTCGCCGAACCGGCGGCATCGACCTCAGGGAGCCTGTGATGACTGCCCCCAACCCGTTGCGCCCACTGGATCTCCTGGCACTGGACGAGGAAATCGGCGACGAGGAAAAGGACATCCGCGACGCCGTGCGGCGCTTCTGCGACGACCGGGTGCGCCCGCACATGGCGACCTGGTTCGAGCAGGCGCACCTGCCGATTCGCGACCTCGCCCGTGAACTGGGCGAGCTCGGCGTGCTGGGCATGCACTTGCAGGGGTATGGCTGCGCGGGCACGAGCGCCACTGCCTACGGATTGGCGTGCCACGAACTGGAGGCGGCCGACTCCGGGATCCGCAGCCTGGTCTCGGTCCAAGGATCCTTGGCCATGTTCGCCATCCACCGCTTCGGCTCCGAGGAGCAGAAGGGCCGATGGCTCCCCGAGCTGGCCGCGGGCCGGGCCATCGGGTGCTTCGGCCTGACCGAGCCCGACTACGGCTCCAACCCCGCGGGCATGCGCACCAACGCCAAACGAGACGGTGACGACTGGATCCTCAACGGCACCAAGATGTGGATCACCAACGGGTCCGTCGCCGACGTCGCGGTGGTGTGGGCGCAGACCGACGAACGGATCCGGGGCTTCGTCGTGCCCACCGACGCCCCGGGATTCAGCGCACCCGAGATCACGCGGAAGATGTCGCTACGCGCATCGGTCACGTCCGAGCTCGTGCTGGAGGACGTGCGGCTTCCCGCCGACGCCGTCCTGCCGGAGGCAGCCGGGTTGTCCGGGCCACTGACCTGCCTGAACGAGGCGCGGTTCGGGATCGTGTTCGGCGCACCCGGAGCGGCTCGGGAATGCCTGGAAACCGCGATCGACTACGCGATCAACCGCCCGGTTTTCGACCGCCCGCTGGCCGGTTTCCAGCTGACCCAGGCCAAGCTCGCCGACATGGCGGTCGAGCTGGACAAGGCCATGCTGCTCGCACTGCGGCTGGGCCGCCTCAAAGACGCCGGCCGGATCAGGCCATACCAGATCAGCGTCGGCAAGCTGAACAACGTCCGCGAATCGCTCGCCATCGCCCGCCAGTGCCGGACCATTCTCGCCGCGAACGGCATCACCCTCGAGTACCCGGTGATCCGGCACGCCAACAACCTCGAGTCCGTCCTGACTTACGAGGGCACCTCCGAGATCCACCAGCTCACCGTCGGCCAGGCACTGACCGGCATCGGGGCGTTCACATGAGCGGCACCGGTGCACTCGGCGGCCTGCGCATCGCCGACTTCACCCGCGTCCTGTCCGGTCCCTACGCCACAATGCTGCTCGGCGACCTCGGCGCCGAAGTGATCAAGATCGAACGCCCGGGCGTGGGCGACGAAACCCGGTCGTGGGGACCGCCGTGGTACGAGGGCCAGGCCACCTACTACCTCGGCGCGAACCGCAACAAGTCGGTCGAAGGCGTCGACCTCGGCACCGAGCCGGGCCGCGCCCGGGCCCGAGCGCTCATCGAACAGTCCGATGTGGTCGTGCAGAACTTCCGTCCGGGAACGATGGAACGCTTCGGCCTCGGCTACGCCCAACTCGCCGCCGAGCGGCCTGAGCTCGTGTACTGCTCGATCAGCGGCTTCGGGGCAGCGGGCGGCGCGGACCTGCCCGGCTACGACCTGATCGTCCAGGCGGCCGGCGGGCTCATGAGCATCACGGGCCCCGACGACGCGACGCCGATCAAGACCGGTGTCGCGCTCGTCGACGTGATCTGCGGCTTGCACGCCGTCACCGGAATCCTCGCCGCGCTCCGGCACCGCGACGAGACCGGTGCCGGCCAGCACGTCGAGGTCAACCTGTTCTCCTCGTTGCTTTCGGCGCTCGCCAACCAGGCCTCCGCCTACGTCGCTACCGGGCACGTCCCCAAGCCGCTGGGCAACCGGCATCCCAGCATCGCGCCCTACGAGACGATGAGAACAGCGGACCGGCCGCTGGCCATTGCCGCCGCGAACGACAAACTGTTCGCGGCACTGGCCCGGTCGATCGACCGGGCGGACCTGATCAGCGACGAGCGGTTCGCCACCAACCCCCAGCGGGTGCTCAACCGGCAGCAGCTCGTCAAGGAGCTCGAGCAGACACTGAGCCGGGCACCGGCGGACCACTGGTTCGACCTCCTGCGCGGGGCCGGAGTTCCCTGCAGTCCGATCAACGACCTGAACCAGGCCTTCGAGCTGGCCACCTCACTGGATCTCGACGCCGTCGTCTCGATCACGTGCCCCGACACCGGCACGCCCTACCCCCAGGTCGCCTGCCCGATCCAGCTGTCGCACACCCCGGCCACCTATCGCCGGGTACCACCGCCGTTGCCCGGCTAGGACAGCAATCCCCACCCGATCTGCCACCGTTTTCTTACGCCGCAAAAGAGTCTGCACACCCCAGCCATGTCAGCGTCGACACCGGGGAGCGCGTAGCGCAACCGAGTGTCCTTCCACCAGGAGGACCACCCATGGTTAGCTCAGCCACCACAGCCAAACGCCCGGCCCGCCAACTCCTGGCCGGCGCGGTCGGCCATTTCGTCGAATTCTTCGATTTCCTCATCTACTCATACCTGGCGATCTACTTCGCCGGTCAGTTCTTCCCCTCGTCGTCCGGCTCTCAGCTGGTGCCCCTCCTGAGTGCATTCGGCGTCTTCGCCGCAGGCTTCCTCGTCCGGCCGATCGCCGGCTTGGTGATCGGTGTCTTCGCGGACCGCTACGGCCGTCGCGCGGCGATGACCATGAGTGTGTGGATGATGGGCGCGGCGAGCTTGCTCATCGCGATCACCCCCACCTACGCGCAAATCGGCATCGGCGCACCGATCGTGCTGGTCGTGGCGCGCATCCTCCAAGGCCTGTCCACCGGCGGTGAGTACACCGCGGCCGCCGCCTTCCTCGTCGAATCCGCGCCGGCGAACCGGCGGGGACTGTTCTCCAGTTTCATGTTCGTCAGCTCGAGCATCGGCAAGATGGTCGCGCTCGGCGTGGTGGCCTTGCTGGCCGGGGTGCTGGGCGATGAGGCGATGCGCAGCTACGGGTGGCGCATTCCGTTCGCGCTCGGCGCCGTCATCGCGGTTGTCGCCTGGTGGATCCGGCACCGGTCCCAAGAAACCCTGGAGCAGGCCGAAACCTCGTCCGGAAAGGACACTCGGGCGGAGAAACCAGGACTGTTCGAGGCGATGCGCCGGCACCCCGTGCAAACGGTGCAGGCGGTGGGACTCGTCGCGGGCATCGGCGGCAGCGTGTACTTGTGGACGACCTACTTCCCCACGTACGCGAGCGTGATGACCGACCTCGGCGCCTCGGCGTCGATGGTCGCGAGCCTGATCGGACTGGCCGTCTACACCGTCGCCGCGCCCTTGGTGGGCCTCCTCGCCGACAGGGTCGGCACGCGCCCGATCATGTACGCGTTCGCGATCTCCACCGCGGTCGGCACCGTGCCGCTCCTGCACCTGATGTCCGCGGGATTCGTCGGTGTCCTTGCCGCGCAGATCATCGGACTCCTGTTCACTTCTCTCGGCACTTCGATCATGGCCGCGGTTCTCGTGCAGATGTTCCCGCAACGCTTCCGCGTCGCCGGAATGGGCTTCCCCTACTCGCTCTCAATCGCGATCTTCGGCGGCACCGTGTCGACGATCGGGACCGCGCTGGCGAGCGCCGGCGCCGAGAACTGGTTCGGCTGGTACATCGCCGCGCTTTCGGTGATCACCCTGATCACCACGATCAGCCTGCCGCGCAACCGCCGCCACGGTGTGTCCGAGGAGCGACCCGCCGGCGACCACGCGGCCAGGCCCGGGCCGGTTCACATCGAGCCCTGACGGCACTGTCGCGACATGCACCCCAACGCCAGGTCCGAAGTGGACAGAATGGCGGCGGCACTGGCGCCCCGGCTGCTGCTGCTCGCGCTGCTCCACTCGGAGTGCAACATCACCGAGGCAGCGGACCGGCTGGGGATCCCGCAGCCGACCGCCAGCAGGTGGCTTGCGCAGATGGGCGACGACCTGGGCGCGCCCGTCGTCGTGAAGCACGGCCGCGGGGTACGACTCACCCGGGCGGGAGAACATCTCGTGCGCAGCGCCGTGTCCGCCGTCGCAGACCTGCGCAGTGGATGTCGCCAGGTCATGGATGAACGCGATCCCGAGCGCGGCCAGGTGAACTTCGCCTTTCTGACCACGATGGGACAACGGCGAATTCCGGACCTGTTGCGCGCGTTCCGCCACCAGCACCCGCACGTGCGGTTCGTCCTGTCCCAGGGGTCGGGGGACGAGGTGCTCGCGCAGCTGGAGAGCGGGCAGTGCGACCTGGCGTTGATGACCCGCCGGCACGACGAGACGCATCTCGCACAGGTCGTCCTCGGCAAGCAGCCGGTCGTCGCCACGGTACCCGCGAGCCATCCACTGGCGCGGCGCGCGGGTATCCGGGTCGGCGACCTCGCCGACGAACAGTTCGTGGGGCTCAAAGAGGGCTTCGGCTTCCGGAAGTTCACCGATGAGCTCTGCCGCGCCGCCGGCTTCACTCCCCAACAGGCGTTCGCGGGCGAAGAGGTCGACACCGTACGCAGGCTCGTCGCCGTCGGGCTGGGCGTGGCGCTGCTGCCTGCCGACGAGGACGCAGTGCCCGACGGAGCGACAGAGATACCGTTGATCCCCAGTGTCGATCGGGAGATCGCGTTGATGTGGCGAGTGGAGGACAGCGTCATCCCGGCTGTGGGCGCGTTTCGCGACCACGTTTTGAACACCTACGACGTCGTGGCGCCCTGACCGAGTCGGCACGTGAGCCTGTTCTCGATCACAGGCGTGCGAGGCCGTTCAGGCGTAGGTGTAGAAACCGCGGCCGTTCTTGCGGCCGAGCAGGCCGGCATCCACCATGCGGGCGAGCAGCGGCGGAGGGGCGTACAGCGGTTCCTTGAACTCCTCGTACAGCGATTCGGCCACGGCTTGGGTGGTGTCGAGCCCGATCAGGTCCGCCAGGGCGAGCGGGCCCTGCGGGTGCGCGGCACCGCGGACCAGCCCTTCGTCGATGTCCTCCCGCGTGGCGAACCCGGACTCGAGCATCCGGATGGCCGCGAGAATGAAGGGGATCAGCAAGGCGTTGACCACGAACCCGGCCCTGTCCTTGGCCAGGATCGAATGCTTTCCGAGCATGTCCTCGACGAACTCCCGTGCGGCTCGCGTGGTCTCCTCGCCGGTCAGCAAGCTCGGCACGAGCTCCACCAGGGGCAGCACCGGCGCCGGGTTGAAGAAGTGGATCCCGATGACGTGGGCGGGCCGGGTTGTCGCGGTGCCCAGCTTCGTGATCGGGATCGACGACGTGTTGGAGGCGAGGACCGCGTCGGGTGCCTCGACGATCTTGTCCAGCTGCCGGAACACCTGTGCCTTGGCCGCTTCGTTCTCCAGGATCGCTTCGATCACGAGCGTGCGGTCGGCGAGCTCGGCCAGGCCGTCGACCACCCGGATCCGCTCCAGCACGTCGGCGGCACTGGGAATCTTCCGCTTGCGCTCGGCCCGGTCGAGCGACGCCTCCAACCGCCGTCGTCCGGCATCCACCGCCGCGGAACCGGATTCGGCGACCACCACGTCCAGCCCGGCTCGCGCGCAGACCTCCGCGATCCCGGCGCCCATCAGGCCGCACCCGACCACACCGACCATTTCCCCCGCTGCCGGCCTCATTCATCACCCGAGATCAGGACGGCGTCGAGCTCGGCCAGCAGCTCGGTTTTCGCCTTGGCGCCCACGATGCGGTGCACGATGTCACCGTCGCGGAACACGAGCATGGTCGGCAACGACAGGACGTGGAAGTCCTTGGCGGACCGCGGGTTCGCGTCGACGTCGAGCTTGGCCACGGTGATCCTGTCGCCGTGGTCCCCGGCGATTTCGTCGAGCACCGGGCCGAGCTTCTTGCAGGGCCCGCACCAGGGTGCCCAGAAATCCACCAGGACGGGCCCGGGGCGGTTCAGGACGAGCTCGGCGAACGAGTCGTCGGTGACGGTGACTACGGTGGTGTTCTCGGACATGTCCACTTCCTGACGAGAGTCGGTTGACTGCAAGGTCATTCGATGCCGGCGAGGTGGCGTTCGACGTCGAGGGCGGCGCTGCAGCCGCTGCCGGCCGCGGTGATCGCTTGCCGGTAGGTGTGATCGACGAGGTCGCCGCAGGCGAAGACGCCGGGCAGGTCGGTCCGCGTCGATCGGCCCTGGGTCACTACGTACCCGGCCTCGTCGAGGGAAACCTGGCCGCGGACCAGTTCGCTGCGGGGCTCGTGTCCGATCGCGACGAACACGCCGCTCACGCGCAGGGTCGAGGCGGACCCGGTGACCGCGTCGCGCACCGCGAGACCGGTGACCTGTTCGGTGCCGGCGACGTCCTCGACCACGGCGTTCCAGACGAACCGGATCTTGCTCTCGGCGAAGGCGCGCTGTTGCATGATCTTGGACGCCTTGAGTGTGTCTCGGCGGTGCACGACGGTCACGGTCTCGGCGAACCGGGTCAGGAACATCGCCTCCTCCAGCGCCGAGTCACCACCGCCGACGACCGCGATGTCCTGGTCCCGGAAGAAGAACCCGTCGCAGGTCGCGCACCAGGAAACGCCGTGCCCGGCGAGCCGGTCTTCGCCGGGCAGGCCCAGCCGGCGGTAGGCCGACCCCATCGCGAGGATGACCGTGCGGGCCCGCCACTGCCGCCCGCCGGCTGTGACCGTCTTGATCTCACCCGTCAGATCGACCTCGGACACGTCCTGGGCCAAGAGTTCGGCACCGTACCGGCCCGCTTGCTTGCGCATGGTGTCCATGAGTTCGGGGCCCTGGATCCCGTCGGCGAAACCGGGGAAATTCTCGACCTCGGTGGTCTGCATGAGCGCGCCGCCGTACTGACTGCCTTCGAACACCACCGGCGCGAGGTTCGCCCGAGCGGTGTAGATCGCCGCGGTGTAGCCGGCGGGGCCGCCGCCGACGATGATGACATTGCGGACCGAGTCCATGATCGTTCTCCGGGTTCAGTGGAAGGCGCTCAGGCCGGTGAGTGCCTGGCCGACGACGAGGGTGTGGATTTCCCCGGTTCCTTCGTAGGTGAGGACCGATTCGAGGTTGGCCATGTGCCGCATCACGGGGTACTCGCCGGTGATGCCGTTGGCACCCAGGATCGTGCGGGCCTCGCGGGCGACCTCCAGCGCGGCGGCGACGTTGTGCCGCTTGCCGAAGCTGACCTGGTGCGGGTGCAGCCGGCCGGCGTCCTTGAGCCGGCCGAGGTGCAGCGCGAGCAGCAGCGAATTGTTGACCTGGGTGGCCATCACGACGAGCTTCTGCTGGGTGAGCTGGAACCCGGCGATCGGCCGGCCGAACTGGGTGCGCACGCCCGCGTAGTCCAGGGCCGCCTCGAAACACGCCCGCGCGGCGCCGGCCGCGCCCCAGACGATGCCGAAGCGCGCCTCGTTCAGGCAAGACAGCGGCGCGCGTAGCCCGGCGGACTCGGGCAGCACGGCTTCGGCCGGCAGGTGGCAGTCCTGGAAGAGCAGCTCGGAAGTGGTCGAGGCCCGCAGCGACATCTTGTTCGCGACGTCTCGGGCCGAGAAGCCGGGGGTGCCACGGGGCACCACGAACCCGCGGACGCCGGTCGGCGTCTTCGCCCACACCACGGCGACGTCGGCGATGCTGCCGTTGGTGATCCACATCTTGGCGCCGTTCAGGATCCACTCGCCGTGCTCGAACCGTGCGGTGGTGATCATCGAGCTCGGGTCGCTGCCGGAGTCGGGCTCGGTCAGCCCGAAACAGCCGATCGCGGTTCCGCGCGCCATCTCGGGCAGCCAGCGCTGCTTGTGTGCTTCGCTGCCGTAGGTCCGAATCGCGAACATGGCCAGCGATCCCTGCACCGAGACGAAGCTGCGCAGCCCCGAATCGCCGGCTTCCAGTTCGAGGCAGGCCAGGCCGTAGGCCACCGCGGTGGTTTCGGCGCAGCCGTACCCGGACAGGTGCATTCCGAGCAGGCCCAGCTCGCCGGCGGCGGCGGGAAAGCCCTCGGGCAGGTGACCGGCCGAGTAAGCGGCGGGGATCCGGTCGAGCAGGTCACGGCGCACGAGTTGCCGGACGGTGTCCCGGATGAGGCGTTCGTCGTCGGACAACGACGCGTCGAGATCGAGGAAGTCGTGGGGGTCCGGCTGCGCCCGCTGCCGGGTGTCGGCACGGGAGCCCGAGAGTGTGGTCACAGGAATCGTTTCTCCGGTCGGGGCTGGGGTTGGGTGGACCTACGGGCGGCGGCCGGGGCCTGCGCACGCGGATCGCGTGACGCAGGTGCCCTGGCCGCCATCTCTCACTCGCTGCGTGGGTCGATCACCTCGACCGCCGGCTGCGCGGCGATGCTGTCGCGCAACACGGAGCCGACCACGTCACGCAGCTGCTGCGGGGGAACGATGCATTCCCAGCACGTTTCTTCCCCGCCCACCAGCCGGAGCGTGACCTGATCCGGCGTCGCGTTCTCCACGGTCAGATCCGCACCGTCGGCCTGAAACCCTTGCCGCAGCCCGTCCAGGGCCTTTTCGACGTCTTCGCGGATGCTCATGCCGCGTCTCCGATCAGGACCGCGGCGACCGAGTCCACCAGGGCGAGGGCGCGGCGCTGCAACTCGTCGTCGCTGACGGCGGCGATCGGGTGCTCGACCTCCACGAACCGCAGGTCCGGACGCCCGAACGCGGCGCTGTGCGCGACCGCGGAGTTCATGAAGACCTGGGTGTGGATGGTGGCGGTGGGAATCCCGCGGGCTTCGAGTTCGACGGTGTCCCGCACGCAGCCGGACGTGCACGACCCGCACGCACCGACCCCGGTGACCACGAAGTCGTAGTCGTGGGAGAGCTCGTCGAGCAGCGACGGATCGGCCGGGCGCGAGTAGACGAGCTTGCGAGCCATGTCCATCGGCTGCACCCCGTACTTCTTCTCGAGCAGGTTGCCGACGTGGCGCAGCAGCGGCCCGGCGTTGCCCTTCGTGTTGTCCAGCAGCACACCGTGGGCGCCGGCGAGCGAAGCCAGGCGCTGCGCGGCGGCGCCGGCGGTCTCGACGGTGCGGGGGGTAGCGGTCGGATCGACCAGGCCGAGCGTTTCGACCAGGTACCGGGCCGCGCCGGCTTTCTCGTCGGTTCCGATGTCGACGGTGACAGCAGACATGTGGTGACCTTTCATCCTTCGATCTTGCGAGTGACCGACCGGGTTCCCCAGCCGGGCAGATACGCCGAATGCCGACCCGGACCACCGGCGACGAGGACGGTGATGTCATTCACGCGGCGGGTGACGGGAATGCGGGCATCGGGGTCGTCGCGATCGACCCAGCGCGGCCAGGTCGTGTAGTTCTGCGTTTTGCGGCCGTGGATTCCGCCGGCCTTGATCTCGCGATGACTGCGAGTGGCGTTCTGGAACAGGAAATGCTGGACGTCGGCCTTGGTCCAGCCGGCCGAGGCGATGATGCGGGCGTGTTCGGGGCAGAGCACCACGAAGCTCTCGCCCTGGATGAAGATGTGGTTCGACCCGAGGTTGGTCATCATGCTTGCGACCGTGATCAGGATGTCGAACGGATTGTCCGCGGCCTGGTTGTTGATGTTCTGCGGGCCTTCCGCGCCGTAGAGGGTGACCGCGCTGTCCGCGGCGCGCAACCCGCGGTCGACGTGCAGGCCGGCCCACGGGGACTCCTCTTCGTTCTCCCCGATGCAGAACGTGAACTTCCCGGGCTGCCCCAGCGTGGCCTTGTCCGCCTCACCGGGACGCGAGCCGCCGATGTTCACCAGCGCGAGTTTCAGGGCGCGGCCCAGGGTCGCGTTCGCCCGCACCCCCTGGCCGAACACGTTGGCGCCCGAGTTGATGCCCAGCTCGTTCCGGATCGGCCCGTGCACGACCAGCAGCGGCGAGGCCATGTGCGTCGAGCACTGGACACCGCCGATGTTCATCGACGGTGCGGTCGCGGCCTCGATCGCCGCGATCAGCACCGGCATGTGCGCCGGCACGCAGCCGGCCATCACGGCGTTGGCGGCGATCTTTTCGGTCGTCGCGGCCCCGCCCAGCGGGGCGATCTCGGCGATCACCTCGTCGGCCCCGCGCCCGCTGCGCTCGACGAACTCCGCCACCCGGCGGGCGGTCGGCGGGATGACCGGCAGGCCGTCGGTCCAGCCGGCGGCGACGTACATCTCGAACAGATCCATCGGGTCGGCTTCCCGGCCCAGCATTTCCGTCGTCATTGTCTTCCTTTCTCGGGCGGCAGACCGCGCCCGGTCGCAATGATTCGATCGGCTCGAAATCGGGACCAGGCAAGGGAAGGAGGCCCCTGGGCGGATTCGATGCCAGTTATCAGCTATTGCCTTACGGCGTCCCGTTATCCTAGAGTGGGATGCTAACAGCAGCCAGAAACGAGGGTCAACGATGATTCCAGAACAATTCGGAAGTCATATTTGCATAACTGGAATTCACAAATGAATGAGCTGCCTGATTCGAATCCGGATGCAGTGTTGAATACCCTGTGTCCGATGTTCGTGCAATTTGCCGCGGTGGCGCGAGAAGGGCAGGTCACCAAGGCCGCCGCGGCGCTGGGCGTGCCGCAGCCCACGGTCACCCGCCACTTGGCGCGGCTCGAGAATGTCCTCGGGGTCCGGCTGTACACCCGTGCTCAGGGTGGCATGACACTGACGGCCGACGGGGAGCAGTTCGTCAAGCCTGTGCAGCAGGCCCTCGCGGTGCTGACCACCGCCATCGACGATCTGCAGGTCCGCACGGCCCACGAGCGACTTCGGCTGGGGTTCCTGCACACGCTGGGCGAGCAGGCGGTGCCGTTGTTGCTGCGCCGGTTCGCCGAGCGGGCACCGCAGATCAAGTTCTCCCTGGCGCAGGACAGCGCCGATCAGCTGCTGAGACTCTTGCGCGAAGACCAGGTCGAATTGTGCTTGACCTCCCCGCTACCGGCCCTGCCTGACATCGAGGTCGCCCGGCTGGGTCAGCAGCGGCTGGTCCTGGCGGTACCGGCGCCGCATGTGCTCGCCGGGGAGTCCGAAGTGCCGTTGGCCGCCGCGGCCAGCGATGATTTCGTGACCCTGGGCGTGGGCAACTACATGCGGCAGATGGCGGCAGACCTGTGCCGGGCTGCCGGGTTCGAACCGCGGATCGCGTTCGAGGCGGCCGGCATCAGCACCCTGCGGGGTCTGGTCGCAGCCGGACTGGGGGTGGCCATCGTGCCGGCCGCCCCGGCACCGGTCCCGGGCCTGGTCGAGGTCCCGCTCACCGACGCCGGCGCCTACCGCGAGGTCGGGCTGGCGTGGCGGGTCGACGTCGAGCTGACCGGACCGGCGCAGCGATTCCGGAGTTTCGCCGTCGACGAGTTCTCCACCGCACTCGACGACTCGACCGGCACCAGTGCCTGGCAGGACCTCACCACCGGGGGAGAACACGATGAACAAAGTCGTTGACACCGCCGCGGACGCACTCGCCGCGGTCACCGACGGGCAGACGATCGCCCTCGGCGGGTTCGGGCTGTGCGGAACGCCCGCGGCTCTGCTCGAGGCGCTGCTGGACTCGGGAGCCACCGACCTGCATCTCATCACCAACAACTGCGGCCCGGACACTTCCGCCGTCACCGAGCTGCTCCGGGCGAGGCGGGTTTCCCACATCACGGCCTCCTACATCGGCGACAACACGGTGTTCCTGAGCCAATACCTGCGGGGATCGCTCAGCGTGGACCTCGTCCCGCAAGGAACACTGGCCGAGAAGCTGCGTGCCGGCGGTGCGGGGATCCCGGCGTTCTACACGCCGACCGGAGTGGGCACGGCCGTGGCCGAAGGCGGCATTCCGCTGCGCTACGGCACTGCCGGAGTGGTGGCCGAATACTCCACGGCACGCCGGGTCGAGCGGGTCGGTGGCCGGGAGTGCCTGCTCGAGCACAGTCTCACCGCCGATCTCGCCCTGATCCGGGCCGAGGTCGCGGACACCCAGGGCAATCTTCGCTTCCGCGCTTCGGCGCGCAACTTCAATCCGCTGTGCGCGATGGCGGCCCGGGTCGCCGTCGTCGAGGTGGTGCGGGTGGTGGACGCGGGCACCATCGGTGCCGACGACGTTCATCTGCCCGGTGTGTTCGTTTCCCGGGTGCTGCCCGTCGGCGCGCGGATGCACAAACCGATTGAACGGCTGCGGGTCGCGCATCCGCGAGTCGCCGAGGAAGGGAAACGTGCGTCATGACGTGGTCTCGTGAGCAGATCGCCGCCCGCGCCGCTGCCGAGCTGCGCGACGGCCAGCACGTCAACCTCGGCATCGGCATCCCGACGCTGATCGCCGACCACGTCCGGGACCGGCCCATCGTGCTGCACTCCGAGAACGGAATCCTGGGCCTGGGCGGCCACCCGGCCCCGGGGCGAGAAGACCCCGATCTGATCAACGCCGGGAAGGAGACCGTGACCACGGTGAACGGTGCCTCGTTCTTCGACTCGGCCACTTCCTTCGCCATGATCCGCGGCGGGCACATCGACGTCGCGGTGCTCGGGGCCATGCAAGTCTCGGTGGCGGGCGACCTGGCGAACTGGACCGACGGCGGCTCGGTCGTCAAGGGCATCGGCGGCGCGATGGATCTCGCCAGTGGCGCCGAGAAGGTGCTCGCGGTGATGACCCACCGCACCCGCGACGGCAACTTGAAACTCGTCCGCCGCTGCGGCCTCCCGCTGACCGCACGCGGCTGCGTCGCGACGGTCATCGCGGACATCGGCGTTCTCGACGTCCGGGGCGATCACTTCGCCGTGCGAGAACTCGCGCCGGGAGTGTCGATCGACGGCGAACTGGCAGCGCTGCTGCGTCCCGCTACCGGGCAATTCCTTCCCCGGTAGCCTGGCACGGTTCAGCCGTACGCTTTCCGACGAGCAGAACACCTCCGCGGGAGCGGCCGCTCGGCGAGATACGGAATTGCATCGGCTTATTCCTTTGTGGATTTCCGTGCAGGACTTGTTTCCGGTGCTTCATTCCGGCAATGTGACTCGAACCACCCTCCCCATCGAAGACAACGACGTCGGAGAAATTCATGCGTGATCCTTTGCCGCAGTCGCCAACGGAATCGCCGGTGGCCGCCCGTCCCGCAATGACCCGCGTGCACAAAAGAATTGTCTGGACGGTCGCCGCCGTCTTGTTCTTCGAGTTCGCGGACCTGAATACGTTCTCTTACGCCGCTCCCGCGTTGAAGAGATTCGCCGGGTACAGCCTGGACGATGTCGCCATGGTGACCTCGGCGGGGTTTCTCGGAATGTTCTGCGGTGCGGTCCTCGCCGGCCGCGTGAGTGACCGGATCGGCCGCCGCCGCACGCTCACCTGGGCTACCGCGCTGTTCTCGGTGTTCTCCCTCCTGACCGCCGCGGGGACGGGCGTGTGGGTCATGGCCGGACTGCGCTTCTGCACCGGGGTGGGGCTGTCGGCGATGACCGTGTGCGCGATCAACTTCCTCAGCGAGACGATGCCCGCGGCCCACCGGGGCCGGGCCCAGTCCACGACGCTGGCCGTCGGCCTGGCCGGCATTCCGGCCATCGCTTTCCTGGCCCGTGGCGTGGTTCCGCTCGGTGCCGACGGCTGGCGCATCGTGTTCGTCGTCGGCGGGTTGGGTCTGCTCGCGGTGCCGGCGCTGGCACGGCTGCCCGAATCGCCGCGCTGGCTGCTGTACACCGGTCGCACCGCCGAAGCACGCGAGGTCATGACGAAGCTGGGCGATCCGCACCTCACACTGGCCGAGGACACCGCACGGCGTCGCGACACGAGTCTCGAGGCCCTTGCCGCGCTGGCGGGGCGGTCGCTGCGTCGTCGCACAGCGGTGATGCTCGCGACCTGGATCTTGGCGATGCTGGGGTTCTATGCCTTCGCCGCGTGGGTTCCGGCGCTGCTGGCCGAGCACGGCTTGTCGCTGACCACCTCGTTGACGTTCTCCGCGATCACCACCATCGGCGCGGTTCCCGGCGCGCTGCTGGCCCGCGCGATCTCCGACCGGTTCTCTCGAAAATGGACGATGGCGGCCACCTCGACCGTGATCGCGGCGTTCGGGATCGCGTACGGATTCAGCTCGGGCCCGGCCGGGATCATCGTGTTCGGCCTGCTGGTGTCCTTGCTCAGCCAGACCTTCGTGGCGTTGATCTACACCTACACCCCCGAGGTGTTCCCGATGCACGCGCGCGCCTTCGGCTGCGGGGTGTCCTACGGCGCGGGCCGGCTCGCCAACGTGGTCGGGCCGATGCTCATCCCCGCCATCTACGCCGCCTGGGGCTACACCGCAGTGTTCGTCGCGGTCGCGGTGTGCTGGGTCGGCGCCGGGGCAATCGTCGCGGTGTTCGGACCCGAGACCACCGGTGCGCCGCTGGAGTCCGTTGCGCCCCTGGAGTCCGTGCCCGATGGTCAATCCCCACACCGAGCCTAGCGCGCGGCCACCCGCCCGGTGGATACCAGAACCCGATTGTCCACCGGGCGGGTCGGCCGCGCGACCCGCGCCGCCACTCTCGTTCGAACGTCGGTCGCTGCAGGACGTCGTGGTACCGCGGCCACAGCGTGGCAGTGTTGTCACCCGCGGGCGTCGAGCTTCACCAGCTGCGCATGGGTGGGCGAGGGGCGGTATCGTCCCGGACGTATCTGTACGGATCGTTCCCGAGGTTCGCCGGTGACCCATCGATATGGTGAGGCGGCGGCTGGTGACGGGGAGGATGGTCCTGCGTCATGGATGAGCGCGCCGCGATGGAGCTGATCGAGAGGGCGCGCGTCGGGCGTGACCTCGCGACGGGCCTCGGCGCTGGCGCGGCGGTGGGACGAGATCGTGGCGTCGTCGGAGTTCACCAGTGGCGACGACGAACACGACCCGGAAGGCGCCACCATCGCCTTCGAGCGGGCGCAGGTCCAGGCATTGCTGCGGCAAGCCCAAGACGAGCTCGCGGAGCTCGGACAGGCCGCCGAGCGGGCGCTCGCAGGCGTCTACGAGGTCTGTGAACGCTGCGGCGGCCCGATCTCCGAAGGCCGGCTCGCCGCCCTGCCGGCGACGCGGATCTGCATCCTCTGCGCGAACCGAATGTGACGTAACCACTCCACGGCAACGTCGGCCTTCAGTGGGCGAAAAGACGTTCATGGCCGCGCCGCGCGATTCCTGACGTTCACTCCATGTGCGCGGGGACGGGCACCTTCTCCGCGCGCAAGAGCTCCAGCGCCGTGCGTGTGAGCTTGCGCAGATCGGCCTGGCCGCCGCTCGCGTACCAGTCCTCGAACGCCAGGATGAACACGGCGGCGGTCTGGGCGACGGCGAGTCCGGCGATGACGTCGGCCGACTGGCCGCCGAGGCGATCGGCGACCTCGCGACGGAGATCCGCTTCCCAGGCCCGGATGGACTGGGCGAAATGCGCCCGGACGGACGGCGTGGTGGTGATGATCTCGTATGCGCCTCGGAGCTGCTTCGGCAGTTCGAGGTTGGACTGCACGACGCTTTCGAGGACGACGCTCAGGACGTCCGGGATCGGCGTTTCCGCCGGGCACTCGCGGAGGTCGGCCAAGGCGGTGTCGAAGACCTTCTTGAAACCGCTGAGAACCAGCTCCTCTTTCGTGGGGAAGTAGCGGTACACGGTGCGGCTGCCCACCTCGGCCTCGGCAGCGATTTCGCCCACTGTCGTTGCGGTGAAGCCTTTCGCCTCGAAGAGGGTGAAGGCGACGTCGGCGATCGACTCGCGGGTTCGCTCCATCTTGATGTCGCGCAGCGACATGGCACCTCCTCGGCAGACCGTCGGACGTCATCCTGCCACTTGGCAGTCAGTGCCGACTGGCTCGACGCACGGTGAGGTTCACGTCACACCCCGTTCTCCTTTTGGCAGTGGTGGCCGAACGGCACAATGAGCCATGTGGCACTGACTGCCACAAGGCGGGTCAACGCAACGGCCTCAGGGGTTGGAGATGACCGAAATGAACACTGTGTCGGGCGACAAGGTCCCGGTTCTGATCGTCGGCGGTGCGTACACCGGACTCAGCACCGCGCTGGGACTGGCGTGGCGCGGCGTGCGATCGCTGCTGGTCGAGCGCCGGCCCACGACTGCCACGCTGCCGAAAGCGTGGGGGCTGAACATGCGGACGACGGAGCTGCTGAGGAACGTGCCGGGGGTCGACGCTTCGCTCACGGCCGCGGAGATCACCGGCAAGCTGGTGCAGCACAGGTCCGGCGCGAGCCTCGTCGCGTCGGAGGTGGTGGAGTCGGACACCGAGCAGATCCTCGCCCTGCGGCGCCGCGTGACGTCGACGTCGCCCCAAGTGCTTCCGCAGTCCACCATCGAAAAAACGCTGCGAGAGCAGGCGGAGCGGCTCGGTGCCGATCTGCGGTACGGAACCGAGCTGGTCTCGTGGACGCAGGACGAGGACGGCGTCACCGCCACCCTTCGCGACGCGGCTTCAGGGCAGGAAAGCACTGTGCACGCCGAATATCTCGTCGCCGCGGACGGTCACGCCAGCCCGATCCGCGAGCAGCTCGGTGTCCCCCTCGACGGAGGCGGGCAGGTCGGCCACATCTACGTGGTCACCTTCGAAGCCGATCTGCCGCAGTACACAAAGGACAAGCAGCCGTTCGTCGTGACGGTGCGCGGTCGGGGCATGAGCATCATCTTCGACGGCAACGTTCTGACGCTGTGGGTCGACTACTTCCCGGAAAAGGGGGAGAGCGACGCCGACTTCACGGAAGACCGGTGCATCGAGCGGGTGCGCCGGGCGGTGGGCGTTCCCGATCTGGACTGCCGGATCGTCAACACCCGTTCCTTCGCGCTCAACCACCACCTCGCCCGGCAGTTCAAGGTCGGCCGGGTCGTCCTCGCGGGCGATGCCGCGCACTCGTGTCCGCCGGTCGGGGGTCAGGGCGGGAGTCTCGCGCTGCAGGACGGGTACGAGCTCGCGTGGCGGCTGGCCCTGGTGACCGGCGGCCAGGCCGGGCCCGGACTGCTGGACGCCTGGGAGGTCGAACGCCGGCCGATCGTCAACATCACCCTCGAACGCGAGGTCGAGCTGCTGAAGATCGCCGAGGGGCGAGTGCTCGCGACGAGCGACCCGTCGCAACCGATTCCCACCGCGAAGGAGATGCTCGGCTTCCGGTACCACTCGAGCACCGTCCGCACGGAACCGGAGGACGATCTCAGCCTGCAGGAAGATCCGATGAACCCGTCCGGGTTCCCGGGCACCCGCGCGCCCCACGTCCGGCTGCGGCGGGACCGGACCGAGCTGTCGACGCAGGAACTGTTCGGACCGGGGTTCGCGCTGCTCACGGATCCGGACGGCACCAGCTGGCTCGGCGCCGCGCACAAGGTGTCGGAGAGCCTCGGCCTCGACATCGCCTCGCACACGATCGGCGCCGAGCTGGTCGACACCGAGGACGCGTGGCACTCGCGGTATGGGATCAGCCCCGGCGGCGCGGTGCTCGTCCGGCCCGACGGGGTCATCGCGTGGCGCAGCAAGACGGCCGCAGGCGATCCGGAACACGAGCTCGATGAGGCGCTTACTGCCGTTCTCGCCCGCTGACCCGGCGCGCTGAACGCCTGCGGAAGGACGGAATTCGGCTATGGCACTCAGAAAAGTCACCCTCGGTGAGCTCTCGTTCGACGTCTCCGACACCGGACCCGAAGAAGCCCCGGCCGTTTTGCTGCTGCACGGCTTCCCGCAGAGCTACCGCTGCTGGGACGGGGTCGCCCAGCGGCTCAACTCGCAGGGATACCGCACGATCGCACCGAACCAGCGTGGTTACTCGGCGGGCGCGCGTCCGCTGCCGGTGTCCGACTACGGGGTCCCCGCCCTCGTGGCCGACGCGCTCGGCATCCTCGATTCCCTCGGTGTGGCGCAAGCGCACATCGCCGGACACGACTGGGGCGGGGTCCTGGCTTGGCACCTCGCCGTGCAGCACCCCGAGCGCACCCGATCACTCGTGGCCGTGTCGATGCCGCACCCGGCCGCGTGGGAGTGGGCCCGGGAAAACGATCCCGATCAGCAGCACAGCTCGCGCTACCTCGCCGAATTCAGGCGTGAGGGCGAGATCGACCAGGTGATCGCGGCCGGCGGCAGGCTGCGCGCGCTCATGGTGCCGCCGCTGTCCGACGAACAGTTCGCCCCGCACCAGGCACTCATGTCCGGCGGGGCCGCCACCCCCGCCCTCAACTGGTACCGGGCGATGGGCAGCTTCCGGGCGCTGGGCCCGTCGACGGTCCCGACCACGTACCTGTGGAGCACCGCCGACACGGCCCTGGGCCGTGTCGGCGCCGAACGCTGCCGGCGGCACGTCACCGGGCCCTACCGGTTCGTCGAACTCGAGGGGATCACGCACTGGGTCCCGGAAACGGCACCGGACGCGGTCGCGCGGGAAATTCTCTCGGCCGCTGAGCGGACCTGAGCGCGCGGACCGCGTTTGCCGGGCTGGGCACCGAACGCATCGTGTCGGTGCCCGGCTCGGCCGGTTCCGTATACCGGGCCCATTCGTCCGTGAGCAGCGCGCTGAGCAACCGCTGTCCCCACTCGGCACCAACCGGCCGGCGACGACGTGCCTGCAGGTTATCGGCAGCGCGGCGTCGGCACGGAAGCCCAGGTGGTGCCGGACATCTCCGCCGCCGACCCTTGCCCCGGGCGGCGCCGGCCGTGAACCTGGAGCGGCGGGCCGAGCGATCTCGGGCACGCTGAACGCGCCACGACGCCCCACGATCGACGAGGATCAGCCGATGACCGTCACCGAGCACGCCGCCACCGCGGGCGGCGAAGCCGACCTGCTCGACCTGCTGGCCGCCGCGACCGGGGACCCCGGGAGGGTCGGGCGGCGGCTGACCGACCGGCTGGCCCACGCGCACGACGCATCGCACTTCATGTTGACGCCGCGGGCGGTGGTGAGTGCGAGCAGCGCGACCGAGGTCGGGAGGTTGTTCGCCGCCGCGGGGTCGGCCGGGGTGCCGCTGGGGTTCCGGTCCGGGGGGACGAGCCTGTCCGGGCAGGGCGGCACGGACGGCGTGCTCGTCGACACCCGGCGCCACTTTCGCGACATCGAGGTGCTCGACGACGGGGCACGCGTGCGAGTCGGGCCCGGGGCCACGATCCGGCAGGTGAACGCGCGCCTCGCGCGGTCGGGCCGCAAGCTCGGGCCCGACCCGGCGAGCGAGGTCGCGTGCACCGTCGGGGGCGTGGTCGCGAACAACTCCAGCGGCATGGCGTGCGGCACCTGGGCCAACAGCTATGCGACGCTCGAGTCGATCGTGCTCGTCCTGCCGTCCGGCACGGTCGTCGACACCGGCGAAGCCGATGCGGACCGCCGCCTGCGCGAAGCCGAGCCCGAGCTGCACGCCGGCCTGTGCCGGCTGCGGGACCGGGTGCGGGGCGATGCGGCGCTGCGCAAGCGGGTCGAGCAGCAGTTCTCGATGAAGAACACCATGGGTTACGGCCTCAATTCGCTGCTCGACCACACCGAGCCGGCCGACATCCTGGCCCACTTGGCGGTCGGCAGCGAAGGGACGCTGGCGTTCATCGCCTCGGTGGTGCTGCGCACGGTGCCGTTGCACGGGCACGCGCGCACCGGCCTGCTCGTCTTCGACGACCTCGCCGGGGCCACCGGTGCGTTGCCGGCGCTGGTCGCCACCGGTCCGGCGACGATCGAGCTCCTCGACGCGACCTCGATCCGCGTGGGCCAGCGCGACGCCCAGGCGACCGCGGTGCTGCGCGACCTCGCGGTCGACCGGCACGCGGCGTTGCTCGTCGAGTACCAGTCCGGCACCGCCGACGAAGTGGACGAGCTGGCTGCCGGAGCGGGTGCGGTCCTGGCGGCGCTGCCGACCGCCGCGCCGGTGGTGCTGTCCGCGGACCCGGCGACCAGGGCCGGCCACTGGCACGTCCGCAAGGGCCTGTACGCCATGATCGCCGGGGCCCGGCCGGCCGGCACCACGGCGCTGCTGGAGGACATCGTCGTGCCGGTGCCCGAACTGCTGCCGACGTGCGAGTCGCTCACGGGCCTGTTCGACCGCCACGGCTACCGCGACAGCGTGATCTTCGGCCACGCCAAGGACGGCAACATCCACTTCATGCTCACCGAGCGGCTCGGCGACGGCCGGCCGCTCGATCGGTTCGCGGCCTTCACCGACGACATGGTCGACCTCGTGCTGGGCCACGGCGGCTCGCTCAAGGCCGAGCACGGCACCGGCCGGATGATGGCCCCGTTCGTGCGCCGCCAGTACGGCGACGAGCTCTACGAGGTCATGCGCGAGATCAAGCGCCTGTGCGACCCCCGGGGTGTGCTCAACCCGGGGGTGCTCATCGCCGAGGACCCGGCCGGGCACCTGCGTAACCTCAAGGCTTCGCCGCAAGTCGAGGAAGAAGTCGACCGCTGCGTGGAATGCGGCTTCTGCGAACCCGTCTGCCCGAGCCGCGACCTGACCACCACACCGCGCCAGCGCATCGTGCTGCGCCGGGAAATCGAGCGCGCCCGCGAAGCCGGGGACACGGCCGCGCTCGCGCAGCTGCGGGCCGAGTACGAGTACGACGCCGTGCAGACCTGCGCCGTCGACGGGATGTGCCAGACCGCCTGCCCGGTGACGATCAACACCGGGGACCTGATGAAACGGCTCCGGGCCGAAGAGGCCGGACGGGCCATGTCGGCGATTTGGGCCGGCGCCGCGCGGCATTGGGACGGCGCGACGCGGGCGGCCGCGACCGCGCTCACCACCGCCGCCAAGCTGCCGGAGCGACTGGTCCTCGGCGCGAACGAGCTGGCACGCAAGGCCGGCGGCACCGACTCGGTCCCGCTGTGGTCGCCCGAGCTCCCGAGTGGCGGTCGGCGCCGCACCGAGTCCGTGACCGGGAACGCCGACGCGGTGCTGTTCGCCTCGTGCACGGGCACCATGTTCGGCGGCAAGGAGCCCGGAGCCGCGGCGGCGCTGCGGACCCTGTGCGAGCGCGCCGGGATCCGCCTCACGACCCCGGACCGGCCGGCTTCGCTGTGCTGCGGCACCCCGTGGAAGTCCAAGGGCATGAACCGGGGATACGACGAGATGTCGCGGCGCGTGCTCCCCGCGCTGTGGGCCGCCACGGGGAGCGGCCGGATCCCGGTGATCGGCGACGCGTCCTCGTGCACCGAGGGCCTGCGGCACCTGATCGAGCACGGCCCGGAGCGGTTCCGGGAGATCCGGGTGATCGACGCCGTCGAGTTCGTGCGCGACGAGGTGCTCGGCCGCCTCACGATCAGCGCCCCGGTCGCGGCCGTGGCCCTGCACCCGACGTGCTCGGCTACGCGGATGGGGCTCTCAGGCGCGCTGCGCGAGGTCACCGCGGCCGTGGCCGGCAGCGTGACCGTGCCCGACGAGTGGGGGTGCTGCGGCTTCGCCGGCGACCGCGGTCTGCTGCACCCCGAGCTGACGGCGTCGGCCACCGCGCGCCAGGCCCGGGAGCTCTCCGCCGCCGGTCCCTTCGACGCCCACGTCTCCTGCAACCGCACGTGCGAGCTCGGCATGACCAGGGCGACCGGGCACCGCTACGAACACGTCCTGGAGCTCGTCGAGCGGGCCACCAGGGCCGCGGAGGGAAACTCTGAGTGAGGTCCGCGAAAACGCGGTGGCGGACCGAGGCGACCGCTGCTAGTTTCCCGGAGGCCGTGCGAGAGACCGAGGAGGTGGTACCCGTGAACGCAACGACATGGGTGCTCTCCTCAGGGGTCACGGTCGGGCGGTAGGTCGTCCGGGAGCGCCGTTCACGAGCACTCCCGAAAGGCACGACCATGCGATTCACCGCCGAACAGCGCCTCGACGACGGCGTCCTCGAGCGCGAGTTCACCCTCGGCGAGATCCCTGGCATCCTGTGGACCCCCGGACCGGCATCCGAGCCGGCCCCGCTGATCCTGCTCGGGCACCCCGGCGGACTGCGCAAGATGTACCCCCGGCTGGCGGCCCGGGCCCGGCACTCCGCGGCGGAAGGCTACGCCGCGGCCACGATCGAGCTCCCCGGAAGCGGTGACCGGCCTCGCTCCGCCGCCGCCGAGCAGGCCCGCTCCGATCTGCGCCGGGCGTTGCAGTCCGGCGAGCCAGTCGAGGAGATCGTCGAGCGGCTCATCCCGCCGCTGGTCGCGAAGGCGGTCCCGGAATGGCAGGCCGCCCTGGACGCCCTTCTTGCGCTGCCCGAGATCGGCGGGCCGGTCGGGCTCGCGGGAGGGGTGATCGCCATCGGCGTCCGGCTGGCGGTGGTCGAACCGCGCATCGCGGCCGCCCTGCTGTTCGCCGGGAGTTTCGTGCCCCGCGGCATGTTCGAGGAGGCCCGGCAGATCACCATCCCGCTGCACGTCCTGCTGCAGTGGGACGACGAGGGAAACGACCGGCAGCTGGCCCTGGACCTGTTCGACGCCTTCGGCTCGAAGGAGAAGACGCTGCACGCCAACATGGGCGGGCACACCGGCGTCCCGCGGTTCGAAGGGGACGACGGGCACCGGTTCTTCGCCCGGCACCTGAAATGAGACAGGTGCGACCGCCCTCCTCGCGGCAGCTGCGGGAAGCCAGGTCGCCACGTCACCGTGTGCCGGGCCTGCGGTCCGAGATCCGTTGCCACGGCGGGAAAGGCTGGCAGCGGCGGTCCGGGTCCGTTGTGGACACCGACCCGGACCCGGTGACGTTGGTCCTTCGCGGCGGTGTCTTGTGGCCGGCGCGTGGTCTCGGCCGTTCGGGGTTGGCTGAGCCGGACCGATCCGACGAGGCCAGCAGGAGATGCCGTGTCCCACGAAGCTGTTCCCGCCCCGGCACCGGGGGCCGGTGCGTGGACGAGCGCCGAGGTGGAGGTGCTGGCGCGCGCGGTGCTGAGGGCCCCGTCGGTGCACAACACCCAGCCATGGGCCGTCGAGCCGAAGGACGGTGCGGTGCTGCTGCGGGAGCGGACCGATGTGGCCTTGCCGCAGCACGATCCCGGGCGGCGTGATCTCGCGATGTCGTGCGGGACGGCACTGGCGAACCTCGAGCTGGCGGTGCGGGTGCTCGGCCGGCGGGCCGACGTGGAAATCCTGCCCGATCCGGCCCGTCCGGACGTGGTGGCGCGCGTCGATGCGGCAACGCGGTGCGGGCCGTCGGCGGAGGACCTGGCGCGGTTCGCGGCGATCGCGGCGCGGCGCAGCCATCGTGGCCGCTTCGGTGGGCTACCGGTCGCCCGGCGGCAGGTCGAGCGGGTGGCGTGGGCCGCGGTGACGACCGGAGCCGAGGCTGTGCCGTTGACCGATGCCGGCGAGCTCGCGGAGCTGTTCGGCCACGCCGCCCGCGCGATCCGGGACGACGGTGCCTACCAACGCGAGCTCGCCCTCTGGACGATCCGCGACGAGGTCGGGCACCGCCACGGCGTGGGACTGGGGCGCACCGTGGTGCCGCCGGGTGAGCTGCCGTGGGCCGGGCTGGTCCGGCGCGCCACCGAGGTGCCCGAGCCGCGGGTGCTGCGGTCGCGGCTGGCGGCCGAGACGTTCCTGCTGTTCCTGACCGCCGACGACAGCCGCGCCGACCACGTCCGCGCGGGCTACGCGCTCGAACGAGGCTGGCTCGAAGCGGTCACGCTGGGGCTGTCGGCCGCGGTGCTGACGCAGCCGCTGCACGTGCCGGAAGTGCGCTCGGCACTGTGCGAGGCCCGGGGTCTCGCGGGGTTTCCGCAAGCGTTGATGCGGCTCGGCCGGCCGGCCGCGAACGCGCCAGCCAGCCTGCGTCGCGGGGTGGGCGAAGTCCTGGTCGGGGCAGGCTGGAGCGAGTCGTGAACGGGATGGCCGGGCCGGTCGTCGTGGGTGTGGACGGGAGCGCGCAGGCGGCGTCGGCCGCACGGTGGGCGGTGCGCGAAGCGGCGCGGTGGCACACCTCGCTGACCGTGCTCACGGCGAGCGCGGTGGACGACCCGGCTTCGAGCGCCATGGCGTCGGCGTGGCTCGAAACCAAGGCCGTGCTCGCGCAGGAGGTGGCGCGGGCGACGCGGGACGAACTCGCGGCAGCCGAGCCGAGTGTGCCGGTGATGACCAAGACCAGTGCGGCCGGCGCCGAAGCCGCCTTGCGGCAGGCCTCGGCCGGCGCGCTTCTGCTCGTGCTCGGCCCGCCGACCGGGACACTTTCCGGGCTGCTGGCCGGATCCCCGGACGCCGACCTCATCGCGAGAGCGGGCTGCCCGGTGGTGATCGTGCGCGGAACCGGTGCGACGCGTGCGGGCGGTCCGGTCGTCGTCGGCGTCGACGGCAGCCCGATGAGCGAGGCCGCCGTGGCGTGGGCGTTCGAAGAGGCGTCGCGCCGGGGCACGAGGCTGGTCGCGGTGCACGCGTGGCACGACAGCGAGAGCGGCGGACCGTTCGCGCACATCCGCGGAAGCCCGCTGATCGACATCGGCGACGTCGAGCGGCGGCTGCTCGCCGAGCGCCTGGCCGGCCGGCGCGAGCGGTACCCGGACGTCGACGTCGAACCGGTTGTCGAGCGCGATCTTCCCCGCGACAGCCTGCTCGAACGCAGCACCGAGGCGGCGCTCGTGGTCGTGGGCAGCCGGGGCCGCGGCGGGTTCACAGGCATGGTCCTCGGTTCCACGACCCACGCCTTGCTCCACCGCGCCGACTGTCCCGTGATGGTGGTCGGCGGGGAGCAGCGGACCTGATTCCCGAAATGTCCTGCCCGGGGATCCAGCCTGCGCTTTCGTCCTCGGGAAAAGGGACTTCGTCCCCTGACCGGCCTGGGCGCGGCTGCGCGACGGTGGGACGTACCGGCGAGGTCGACAACGAGGAGAACCGATGCACGCACAACCCGGAGGCCGCCGGCCCTCCGCCGACCGCGGGGCCGCGGTGTTTCCCGGGCCGGATGCCGTCGTCGGCACCGAAGCGGAGATCACCGTCCGCGACGAGCAGGGTCGCGCGACGCGGCGACGGACGCATCCCCTTCGACGGAACGGAGGGGGTGTGCGCAGTGGCAGAAGGTGACAACCGCGTGGTGCTCGCGGGAGTCGACGGGTCGCCTTCCGCCGGCCACGCCGCGGTCTGGGCCGCGGCGGTGGCGGCCCGCCGGGGCGCGGTGCTGAGGCTGGTGCAGGCGTACACGGTTCCTGGGCCGGGCGTGTCCGGCATGGCGGTCGCCGCCGTCCGGGAGGGGTTCCGGGCCGTGGCCGAGACGGGGCTCGCCGAGGCCGAGGAGACGGTGCTCGCGCGGTGGCCGTCGCTGCCGGTCGAGCGCAGCGCCGTCGAGGGCAGTGTCGTGGGCGTGCTCCTGCGGGAGAGCACCGGTGCTGAGGTGGTGGCGCTGGGCTCCCGCGGGCTCGGGGGGTTCACCGGGCTCCTGCTCGGTTCGACCGCGGCCGCGCTCGCCGGCCGCGCGCGGTGCCCGGTCGTGGTCGTGCGCGGGCGAAAGCCGGACGACGCGCCGCCCACCACCGGGCCGGTCCTCGTCGGGCTCGACGGATCGCCGGACAGCAGCGACGCGCTCGGCTACGCGTGTGAAGAAGCCACTGCTCGCAGTACCGGGCTCGTGGCGGTGCGCACCTGGAACGAGATCACGTCGGGGAGCTTGCCGCGGAAAGCGGACTGCCGTCCCGAGGACATGGCCGCCGGGGAACGGCGGCTGGTGGACGAGCAGCTCGCGCCCTGGCGGGAGAAGTTCCCCGAACTGCCGGTCGACGTGGTCGTCGCGCACGGCCGGCCGGCCCGGACCCTGCTGGAACTCGGGGCCGGCGCCCAGCTCGTGGTAGTCGGCACCCGCGGCCGGGGCGGGTTCACCGGCATGCTGCTCGGCTCCACGAGCCACGCGCTGCTGGTCCACTCCCCGTGCCCCGTCGCGGTGGTCCGCCCGGGGAGCCGGCCATGACCGTGACGACACCGGTGACGAGCCCGCGTCCCGCACCCGAGTACACGCTCCTGCACTACGGCATCCACTACTACGACACCGCCGGCCTGCGGCTGCGGCGGCACGGCCTGACGCTCAGCAGGGTCGGCACGAGCTGGCAGCTGGACCGCGGCGACGGCAGAGGGTGCCGGGTGGAGGCGCCCGAGTCGGACCAGGTGCCGCACGAACTGCGCCGGCTCGTCCGCGCCTACAGCCGGGACCTCGAGCTCACCCCGGTGACCGGCCCGTGCTGCGGACGCCTGACCCGGGACGCGTTACCGGGAGACACCGCCCGGGCCACGGTGCTCGGCTACCTGGAGACGCAGATCGAGGCGCTCGCCCGCGCCGATCTGGCCGTGCGGCTGGGCGAACCCGAGGGGGTGCACGACCTGAGAGCGGCGGCGCGTCGCCTCAGGGCGGCGTTGTGGACGTTCGCCCCCGTCCTCGGTGGCCGGCGGATGGTGCGGGGCCTGTGCGCAGCGCTGCTCCGGCTCGCCGCGAGCGTCGGCCCCGCGTGGGACACCGAGGTGCAGCGGCGCCGGTTCCTGCGCCGCCTCGACGAGCTGTCGGACGAGGCGGTCCTGGGGCCGGTCCGGGCAGACGTCCAGCGGCACTTCGGCGTGGCGGCCGAGGAATCCGCCGCCGAATGCGCCGAGGCGCTCGATTCGCACCGCTACCTCCAGCTGCTCAACGCGTTCGAAGTGCTCGGGGTCGTGCTGCGGGAGCAGCCTCGGTCCGACCAGCGCAAGGCGGCGCTCAAACCGGCCGGCGCCGTCCTGCCGGGTCTCGTGTGGACGGTCGTGACCGAGACCGACGCGCGGCTGGAAGCGGCGTTCGCCGATTCGGCTCCGAGCGCCGTCCACGCGGTGCGCAAGAGCGCGAAGCGGCTCCGGTACGCGCTCGAAGTGGCCGCGGACTCCCTGCCCTTCGTCCCGGACCGCGTGCTGGCGAACTGCCGTGCGGTGCAGGACTTGTTGGGGGAGTACCGGGACGCGACGGTCGCCCGCGGGGAGCTGCGCGCACTCGCGTCGGCGGCGACCGAGGCCGGCGATCCGGCGGCGACCTACGAACTGCTGATCACGACCGAGGCGCTCGCCGCGCAGAAGTGCCTCGCCGCCTTGCCCGCGGCGTGGGAAACCCTGCGCCGGGGGCTCGAGCCGATGCGGGGTTGAGGCCGCGGAAGGACACGGAGGAGAACCGGGTTCACCGCGCTCCCGGTGGTCGACGACGACGAACGTCTGACCGTGATCGGCCGGGTTTTCGGTCTCGCCGGCTCGGCCGGACGTGACCTCCGGCTCGAGACCCGGGACTTTGGTCATCGCGGTCCCGGGGCCGGGCGGTCGTAGGCTGATCAGCGTCATCCCTTCTGGGCCGGGGAGGCCGCCGATGCTCCGCGTTTTTCTCGTGGACGACCACGAGGTCGTGCGCCGTGGCGTGGCCGACCTGCTGGACGAGGACGAGGAGATCACCGTCGTCGGGCAGGCCGGCAACGTGTCGCAGGCGCTGGCCCGGATCCCCGCGCTCCGGCCCGATGTCGCCGTGCTGGACGTGCGGATGCCCGACGGCAACGGCATCGAGCTGGCACGCGAGCTGCGGTCGAAGCTGCCCGAGCTCAAGTGCCTGATGCTCACGTCCTACACCGACGAGCAGGCGATGCTCGACGCGGTGATGGCCGGCGCCGCCGGGTTCGTGATCAAGGACATCAAGGGCATGGACCTGGTTTCGGCCGTCCGGGAGGTCGGCGCGGGCAAATCCCTGCTCGACGCGCACGCGGCGGCGGCCTTGATGGCCAGGCTGCGCGAGAGCCAGGCCAAGAAAGGCCCGTTGTCCGACCTGTCGGACCAGGAACGCAAGCTGCTGGAGCTGATCGGCGAAGGCCTGACCAACCGGCAGATCGCGGAACGGATGTTCCTGGCCGAGAAGACCGTCAAGAACTACGTCTCGCGGCTGCTGGCCAAGCTGGGCCTGGCTCGCCGGACCCAAGCCGCTGTCCTGGCCACGGAGCTGCGCAACCGGGAACACTGAACCGGCGCGTCGCCGCGCGGCGTTGCCTTCGTGGTGCTGCCTCGTGGTGATGCCGCAACGGTTTCCGGGGTCGCAGCACTTCGAGCGATCGTCCTCAATGGACCGTGAGTCCTCACCGTCGCCGAGCTTCGGGTCGCGCGGCGGCCACCCGGCGTGAGCCGGGGACGAAAGTCCTTGCGGCAGAGGCCGAACGCCGCCATCGGGCCGCCGCCGCGCCGTCGTAACGTCGCGGCGGGAGAGGCGACGGCCGGGAGCGGCCGGTGGGTGCCGACCACGTTGGAGGGTGATTCCGCTGCAGACCGCCATCGACGACGACCACGGCCTGCGGTGCGGCCTGACCGGCTATCTGTCCGCGGTGAGTGCCGCGGTGGGCGTGGGGGTGGAATCGTGCACCGTGGACCTCGACGACCCCGTCTCGGCGTACGTGGCGCTGGACGTGCGCTTGCGCCGGCGACCGGGACGGGACACGGCCCTGGTGTGGGACGAGCGGTACGGCTGGTCGTTCGCCATGGAAACGCATTCCGGTGAGGATTTGCTGGTGCTCGCCTACTTCGGCGACGAGGTCGTGCCCGATCCGGTTGCCGTGCGCCGCTTCGTGGCCGGCGTCGGGTCCGCCGACACGGTCCCGGCACCGGTCCCGCCCGAGGTCGGTGGTGATCGGGGTGGGCTGGTCGCCCGGTTGCTGCGGTACCGCCTCGACAACTCTTCCGCCGGTGTCCTGATCTTGCGCTGGGCCGGTTGACCTTTTGTCCACAGTGGACACGTGGGTGAACACCGTGCAGCCCTGCACTGCCGGTCGGGTTTTCACCGGCTTGACGGTGCTCACGAGGATGGGAGACTGGATGTCCGGAGCGGCGACCTGCGCGGTGTGCGAGGACCGCGGCGAAGACAGGAACGGCTGTGAGCGGAGCCCAGGACGACCAGCCCGACCCGGGCAGGCTGACCTTCCCCGACCTGCCGAGGCTGGAGCTCGACCAGTTGCTCGCGCAGCTGGTCGAACGCGCCCAGGAGGTCATGGGAACCCAAGGCCGGCTGCGCGGCCTGCTGCGGGCGACCACGATGATCACGAGTGACCTCGCCTTGCCCGCGCTGCTCACGCGCATCGTCGAGGCGGCTCGCGAGCTGGTGGGGGCGCACTACGCGGCACTGGGCGTGATCGGCCCGGACGGACAGCTCGCCGAGTTCGTGCACGTGGGCATGGCCGCCGACACGGTGGCGAAACTCGGCCATCTGCCTGAGGGCAAAGGGCTGCTGGGCGCGCTGGTCGAGGATCCCCGGCCCATCCGGCTCGCCCGCCTGCAGGACGACCCGCGGTCCACCGGTTTCCCAGCCGCCCATCCACCGATGGCGAGCTTCCTGGGCGTCCCGATCCGGGTGCGGGACGCGGTGTTCGGCAACCTCTACCTCACCGACAGCGTCACCGGCGGGTTCAGCGCCGAGGACGAAGAGCTCGCGCTCGCCCTCGCCGCCGCCGCGGGCAGCGCGATCGACAACGCGCGCCTGTACCAGACGGCGAGGGTCCAGCAGGAGTGGCTGCGGGCGTCCGCCGCGATCACCCGCGAGCTTCTCTCGTCGGAGTCGGAGAACCCGCTCGCGCTCATCGCAGATCACACCCGGGAGCTCGCCGACGCCGAACTGGTGACGGTCGTCAGGCCGACCGGCGTCGAGGGCACCCTGCGCGTGGACCTGGCGGTCGGGGCCGGCGCGGAGAAGCTGGAGGGCCTCGTGCTGCCCGCAGGCTCGTCGGTCTCCGGTTCGGTCTTCCTCACCGGCGAGCCGATGATGGGCTCGTGGCTCGAACAGCGGGAGCGGCTGCCGGTCCGGCCGGCGATCGAGATGGAGGTGGACGCCGTTCTCGTCGTGCCCCTCATCGGCAGCGGGCAGGTCAACGGCGTGCTCACCGCGGCGCGCGCCGCGGGCCGCCCGCTGTTCACCGTGGACGACCTGGAGATGGCGGCGGGGTTCGCCAACCAGGCGTCCGTGGCGATCGAGCTGGCCGAGGCGCGGGCCGAACAGCAGCGCAACGCCCTGTACGACGAACGTGAGCGGATCGCCGCCGATCTGCACAGCCAAGTGGTCCGGCGGCTGTACTCCGCCGGCCTGGCGTTGCAGACGACGGCCGGTCTCGCCCGGTCGGCGATCGTCGCGCGCCGCGTCCGCGAGACGATCGCCGACCTCGACGACGTCATCGACCAGATCCAGGCCACCGTGTTCTCGGTCGACGACCCGGCCGACGCCGGCCCGTCACCTGAGCGCGACGAGATCCTGCGAGTGCTCTCCGAGGCCACCCCCGTGCTCGGGTTCGCCGTCTCGACCCAGTTCTCCGGCAAGCTGGACACGCTGGTGGCCGCCGACCTGGTGCCTTTCCTCGAGCGGGGCCTGCGGCTGGTCGCGCACCACGCGGCCGCGGCCTGGGTCCAGGTGGAGATCCGGTCCGAGCCGGGCCGGCTCACCGCGGTGATCCGGCACGACGGCACGGGCGAGCTCGAAGAATCGGCCGCCGCGGACCTCGCGGAGCTGGCGGAAGCCGCGCGGCTGCGCGGCGGGACCTGCGAGGTGGGCCACGGTGCCGACACCGGCTCCGTGCGCTGGACCGTGCCGACGAGCTAGGACAGGAGCCGGCGCGGTCGTCAGGCGGTGAGCAGGGTCGGAGCCACCACGACTTCCTCCAGCTCCCGTCTCGGCGTGGGCGAGGCCGGTGAACCGTGGCCCAGGCGCAGGATGATCTGGGGCCAGACGCCACCGCCGAGCAGCACGCGGAGCCGTTCGCGGACGTGCGCGACTTCGACCGGTTGCGAGATGAAGGACGCGTCGAGCCCCAGCGCCGTCGCGGTCAGCAGCACGCGTTGCATGGCCTGTCCGGTCCTCAGCCGGTCGACCGGGTCGTCGCCGAACGAGCCGATCACCACGACCAGCGGTTCGGGCGCCGTACCCAGGCGGAGCGCGCCGGTGGCCCTGGTTCCGAAATCACGGAGGACCCAGGCGTCGTCGGCCGGCAGGATCCCCCCGGCGGACATCGGCACGCCGTCGCGGCTGGACCCCTCGCGCGCGGTCCAGCGCTGCCACTCGGCGAGGAACGCGGGATCGGTCATCTGGGCCCGGTGGCTCGACCGCACCAGCTTCTTCAGCCCCGCCACCTGGCCGTGATCGAGGCGGGGCAGCCAGGCCTGTTCGAGCTCCGCGGCGTGGCGCAGCAGGCCGACGACCGACGGGGGCACGACCTCGGCGCTGAACGGCGATCGGTTCGTGTGGCGGCGGGGGATCTCCCGCGCGAGCCGGGCGAGCCGGTCGTCGATCGAGGCGGCGCCCACCGGCCGCACCACGGCCAGCAGGTCCGGCTCCTGGCGGCGCGGGAACAGGGACACGACCGGGTGCACGCCGCAGGCGTGGATCGCGGCGCGGAGGTTGAACACCGCCGCGCCGCAGGACAGCAGGAGCTCGCGCCGGTCCGGGTCGGCGACGGGCAGGATCCGGTCGGGGTCCGCGCGGACCTCGATTCCGCCCGGTCCGCTGGCGAACAGCCAGGGCTGGGTGTTGTGCGTCGACGGCGCGAGCGTCGCGGCGCGCAGAGCCGATCTCACCTGTTCGGAGGTGAGCCGCCCGGTCGCAGCCACTTGTAGGGTCATCGGTCTCCCGGCCGTGGAAAGCGATTGTGCTGGTCGGAGTCGAGCCTTGCCCTGCCAGGTTGGTCGACCGCCGCGGCGGTGGACAGAGGAGAAAGTCATCACGGGCGACACCGTGGGATGAGGGAGGCGAGCGGACCGATGCCGGCAACCGGGTCCGGGGAGAGCGCCCGCAGGCTTTCGGGCACCCTCGGACAGCTGCGCCTGCGGGAGACGCTGCGAGAGCTCCAAGAGCGCGTCGAGCAGCTGATCGGTACGCGCGACAAGATGGACGGCCTGCTCGACGCGGTGCTCGCGGTGGCGTCGGGACTGGAACTGGACGCGACGCTGCGCCGCATCGTCCAAGCCGCGATCGACCTCGGTGAGGCGCGGTACGGGGCGCTCGGGGTGCTCGCCGACGACGGTTCGCTCGCGGAGTTCGTGTACCTCGGCATCGATTCGGCGACGCGGGAGCGCATCGGTCACCTGCCCGAGGGGCACGGGCTGCTGGGCCTGGTCATCGACGAGGCTAAGCCACTGCGGCTGGAAAAGATCTCGGAGCATCCCGCGTCCGTCGGGTTTCCGAACCACCACCCGCCCATGCACTCCTTCCTCGGCGTTCCCGTCCGGGTGCGGGAGGAAGTCTTCGGCAACCTCTACCTCACCGAGAAGCAGGGCGGTGGCGCTTTCACCGACGACGACGAGGTGATCGTGCAAGCGCTCGCCGCCGCCGCGGGGATCGCGATCGAGAACTCGCACCTGTACGAGCAGGCGCAGCTGCGGCAGCGGTGGCTCGGTGCGACGAGTGAGGTCACGACCGAGCTGCTCGGCGGCACGGACCCGGCCGACGCGCTGAACCTGATCGCCGAACGGGCCCTGGAGCTGACCGGCTCGGACGTGACGATGCTGGCGCTGCCCAACTCCGGTCGGCTGGACGTCGACGAGGACTGGGACGACGAGGCCACCGACCTGACGGTCACCGTCTGCGCGAGCGTGAGCGCGGTCGAGCTCACCGGCCTGCGGATCGACACCGCCTCGACCGTTCCGGGCGCGGTCTACCGGGACCGGACCCCGCGCAGCATCGCGGCGCTGGATCTCGGCGGGGTCCGGCGGTTCGGCCCGACGCTCGTGGTGCCCCTGCGCACGGGAGACCGCACGTCGGGGGTCCTGATCGCGGTCCGCGAGCCGGGCGCCGCCGCGTTCGAGGCGACGCAGCTGCCGGTCCTCGCGTCGTTCGCCGACCAGGCCGCGCTCGCCCTGCAGCTGGCGGCCCAGCAACGCGCCGCCCGCGAGCTGGACGTGCTGTCCGACCGCGACCGGATCGCCCGCGACCTGCACGACCACGTGATCCAGCGGCTGTTCGCGGTCGGGCTGGCGATGCAGGGCACGCGCCGCCGGCTGAAGGAGCCGGAGCTGAAGCGGCGGCTCCAGGACAGCGTCGACCAGATGCACGAGATCGTCCACGAGATCCGCACCGCGATCTTCGACCTGCACGGCGGCGCGGCGGGCGCGACCGGGCTGACCCTGCGGCACCGGCTCTACGACGCGATCGCCGAGCTCACCGACGACGCGCCCGTGCATCCCACGGTCAGCATGTCCGGAACCGTCGACGCGGTGCCCGCGCAGCTGGGCGAACACGTGGAGGCCGTGGTCCGCGAGGCCGTCAGCAACGCCGTCCGGCACGCCGACGCCACGTCGGTGACCATCGCGGTGTCGGTCAAGGACGAAGTGCTGCGGGTGTCGGTCGCGGACGACGGCGCGGGGATGCCCGCAGAGGTCTCGCCGAGCGGGCTGGGCAACCTGCGCGACCGGGCCGAATCGGCGGGCGGGACCTTCACGATCGAGTCGCGCCCGGGCGGCGGCACGCGGGTCGAGTGGACCGTGCCCCTGCCTTGAGCCGGTGGTACAGGGGGTCTTAGGTCCCTCGACCTCGTGACCGCCGCCCGTACACCGGGCCGGCCGCGCGGACCAGGCTCGACGGTGACCCAAGGTGTCGTCCCCCGGAGACCACGATGAACGACCAGCTCCCCACCGCGTTCGACCAGGCCCTCGCGGCGGCGGTGCGAGCGCCGTCTCCGCACAACACCCAGCCGTGGCGGTTCGTCGTGGACGGGGCCGCGGTCGAGGTGTGGCTCGACCGCGAGCGGGTCCTCACGGTCGCGGATCCCGCGGCGCGCGAGGCGAGGCTGTCCTGTGGCGCCGCCGTGCTGAACCTCGTGATCACCCTGCGGCTCAACGGGCTCGGCGCGCGGGTGCGGATCCTGCCGGACCCCGCGTCGCCGGACCTGCTCGCCGTGATCGGTCTCGCCGGCACGCGGCGTTCGACGGACCAGGACCGCCGGCTCGCCGAGGCGGTGCACCGCAGGCACACGAACCGCCGCCCGTTCGTCGACCGCGCCGTGCTGGCGGCCGCCCGCGCGCGGCTGAAGTCGGCGGCACTGACCGAAGGCGGGCAGCTCGAGTTCCTGGACGCCTCGGGGCGCTACCCGAAGGTCGCCGCGCTCGTCCGGCGAGCGGAGTCGCTGCAGTCCGAGGATCCGGCGTTCCGGGCGGAGTCGGCGTTCTGGACCGGGCGCGCCGCGGAGAGCCCGGACGGGGTGCCGACGGCCGCTTTCGGGCCGCCGCACGAGATCCCCGGTGTCGTGTGCCACCGCGCCTCGCACACGAACCCGGCCGTTCCCTCGCGGGTGTTCGAGCAGGATCCGCTGCTGGCGGTCGTGCTGACGCGCGATCACGGCGCGGCCGCCGACGTCCGGGCCGGCATGGCGATGCAGCGCGTCCTGCTGACCGCCACGGCGGAGGGCCTGGCCACCTCGTTCCTCTCGCAGCCACTGGAGGTCCGCGGCACCCGGGGACAGTTCCTGGAACTGTTCCGCGGGCTGGGCCAGGTGCACGCGCTGCTGCGGATCGGGTACGGCCACCCGACCCGGATGACGTCGCGACGGACGGCCGCCGAGGTGACGACACAGCGGGCCGAACCCGACGTACCGGCCGTCTGACCGTCCGATCAGGACTGTTCCGAGACACTGGTGTGCGGCTGCGCCATCGCGTGGTGCAATTTCCCGCCCGATCGAGAAAAGGCTGCCGGTCGGTGCCGGGTCGTATCCGCCGCTTTTCACCGACGGCTGGTCAATATCAATGACCAAAGGGGCACCACTCGGCGGCCTTTCGGCCCTCGGGCATTGTTCGCGCGCGGTCAGAGCACGATGACCTCGGCGGGGACGGCGAACCGCACACCCAGCCGCAGACCCGTCTCGGCCCCGGAGGATTCCAGGAACTCCCGGGGTGACGCCAGGTCGCCGGGGCCGATCCCGCGCAGGTATTCGGCGTGGGCTTCGAGGGAGGCGACGCCCTTGTCGAGGAAGTCCGTCGTGTCGACGCCGTGGGTGGATTCGGGGCTGTGGGTGACGACGATCCGCCGCACCTGCCACGGGTCGAGGCCTTCGTCGAGCAGCTCCCGGAAGACCCAGCGGTTGCCCGCGTCCCGGGCGCCGTCCAGGACGGCGCGACCCAGTGCGATGTGGTCGGCCTGGTTGGGGGCGCCCGGGCCCCAGCGGTCGTGATAGTTGCCGGTCACGACGACGTCGGGGCGGTGCCGGCGGATGGCCCGGGCGATGTCCCGGCGCAGCGGGAGCCCGTATTCGAGGACGCCGTCCGGGTGACCGAGGAACTCCACGTGGTCGACGCCGACGGCGGCCGCGCCGGCGCGTTCTTCGGCTTCGCGCAGGGGCCCGGCGACCGCGGGGTCGATGGCGTCGATGCCGGCTTCACCGCTCGTCGCCAGGCAGTAGACGACTCGCTTGCCCTGCGAGGTCCAGCGGGCGACGGCCGAGGCCGTGCCGTACTCGAGGTCGTCCGGGTGCGCGGCGAACGCCAGCGCCGTCGACCACGATTCATCCAGCGGCACCAGTGGTTCGGTCACGCTCGGGTCAGCCTTTCTCGAAACCCCACAGCTTGAACTCGGGTCACCCTAGCCGAATGCGGGTGCGGCGTTTCCGAGCAACCTGGTCGCTCGGGCGGGATGAGCCGATCTCGATAAGAAGTGACCCGATCACGGCTATTACTGCCGTGTTCTCATCGGGTATTCACATCGCGGCCCAGGTGTATTCCCGAAACTGTCCTGGGGACGAGCGCCCTGCCGCCTGTCCCGAGCCCTCCCTCGCCGGGAGCCGGCGTCCTGGCCGCCCGGGGACGCGGCACTTGCGGTCGGCTTCTCCCGGCGGTGAGAGCAGTGCGTCTCGTCCGCCACATCGGGACCGCGAGCAGGCCAGGGCCTGATAAGTTACAGATCCTCACTGTAACGTTCGAACCGAGAGGATCTCCATGCCCGAGCCGACCAGGGTGACCGTCGTCTACTACTCGTCCACCGGCACCACGCACGAACTCGCCCGGGAGATCGTGATCGGGGCCGAGAAGGCCGGCGCCGAGGTTCGCCTGCGCAAGGTCGCCGAGCTCGCACCCGAGGCGGCGATCGCGTCGCGGCCGGCGTGGGCCGAGCACGTCGCCGCGACCCGCGACCTGCCGGTCGCCACGCCCGACGACCTGCTGTGGGCGGACGGCATCGTGATGGGGTCACCCACTCGCTTCGGCAACATCGCGAGCCAGCTCAAGCAGTTCCTCGACACGCTGGGTCCCCAGTGGGCGCAGGGGCAGCTCGCGGACAAGGTGTACTCCGGCTTCACGACGACCGACACCGACCACGGCGGCCAGGAATCGACGTTGCTCGCCCTGTACACCACGTTCCACCACTTCGGCGGCATCGTCGTCGCGCCGGGGTACACCGATCCCGTCAAGTTCGCCGACGGAAACCCTTACGGCAGCAGCCATGTCGGGCGGCGAGGCGAGGCGCCCGTCGACGAGACCGCCCGGGCGGCGGCCCGGCACCAGGGAGAGCGTGTCGCGCGGATCGCCACCGGCGTCAAAACCTGCGGCTGATCGGTTTCCGGCGGGTGCCGTCGAGCGCTGCCGCGGCCGCGGCGGGAAGGAGTACGTGTCGTGTCCGGTAACGCGCGTGAGCCCGGTCGGTCCACGATCGATCGGCTGCTGACCCTGCTCGACGTCTTCGACGGGGCCGAGCTGACCCTTGTCGAGATCGCCGGGCGATCCGGCCTGCCACTGTCCACGACCCATCGCATGCTGGGCGCACTCGAGCGGTGGGGCGGGATCGAACGCGCACCCAGCGGCCGGTATCGCGTGGGCCTGCGGCTCTGGGAGCTCGGCACCCGTGCGACGATCCCGTCGGGACTGCGCGAGACGGCCCTGCCGCTCATGCAGAACCTCTACGAGTCCACGCACGAGAACGTGCAGCTCGCCCTCCGCGCCGGGCACGACGCGCTGGTCATCGAGCGGCTCACCGGACCGCGGGCCGTCCGCACGGTCACGGAGGTCGGCGGGCGGCTGCCGTTGCACGCGACCGGCGTCGGAAAGGTGCTGCTGGCGTCGGCTCCCGCTCACGTCGTTTCCCAGGTGCAGCAGCGCGGTCTCGCACGCTGCACCCGCTACACGCTGACTGAACCCGGTCGGCTCGCCGCCGCGATCTCCGCGACGCGCGACACCGGAATCGGTACCGTGCACCAGGAGATGACGCTCGGTACGTCCTCGGTCGCGGCGGCGGTGACCGACGGCAGGGGAGAGGTGCGGGCGGCCGTGGGCATCGTCGCGCATTCCCACGTCGACGTGTCGCGCTACGCGGCGGCGATCCGTGACGTGGCGAGGGAGATCTCCCGCCGCGTCGAGCCTGATGCGCCAGTGAGCCGGCCATCCTGACTGGCCGACAACCGTCTACATGCGACGAACGTGTCCTGAATCCGGCCGCCGGGAACCGAACGAGCCGTGGCGCGGCCCGCTCGGTTCCCGGTCGGTCGACGGTCGTCAGTCGCCGGTGACCGCCACCGTTCGTGCCGCATCCGAGCCGGCCGCGGACGAGCCGGCGGAGTCAGCCCGCCGGGCGTCGGCCCGGACGGTGCGCGAAACCCTGGCCAGGGCCATGACCGCGCCGCTGGCCACCAGGAGAACCGCACCCATCACCACGAACACGGTTCGGGGAGCCGTCCCGCCGCCCAGGGCGAACCCGACGAGCAGCGGCCCCAGGATGCCGCCGATCCGGCCGATGCCCAGTGCCCAGCCGACGCCGGTCGGCCGGATCCGAGGCGGGTAGAGCACCGTGGCCAGCGCGACGACGCTCATCTGCCCACCGGTCACGCAGGTGCCGGCGAGGAACGCCGCGCCGAGCACCAGCCAGCTCTCCCCGGTGACGGCGAACGCGAGCATCGACACGAACACCGCGCCGAGGAGGTAGACCACACCGAGCGTGCCGAACGGCCCGCGCCGGTCCATCGAGGGTCCGATCACGAGCGCCGCGACGATCCCGCCGATCGTCGTGAGCGCCGTCGCGAGGACCGCCGTCGAGGGCGCGTGCCCGAGCCGGCCCAGGATCGTGGGCAACCAGCTCTGGACGGCGTAGAACACACCCAGGTTGAGCATGAACGCGATCCACAACAACGCCGTGCTCACCAGCCAGTGCCGCCGGAACAGCTCGATCAGCGGAGAACGGGTTCGCGCCGATGCCCCGGAGGCGCGCTCGGCGGGCAGCACGAGCGTCGTCGGATCCAGGTCAGGGTCGAGGCGGCGCAGGGTCGCCCGAGCTCGAGCGGCGTCGCGGGGCAGGAGGTAGCTCGGCGAATCGGGCAGCAACCTCAGCAGAACCAGCGCGAGGAGCAACGGCAGGATGCCGCCGAGCACGAACAGGGGCCGCCATCCCCAGGCCGGGATGACCGCTCCGGAGAGCAAGCTCGCCGCGACGAAGCCGAGAGCCAGCCAGCAGTAGATCAACATGACGAACGTCGAGCGGCGCCGGGCCGGCGCGAACTCGCTGGCCAGCGCGACGGCGCTCGGGATGGCCGCGCCGAGGCCCGCCCCGGTCAGCAGCCGCAGCGCGATCAGCTGCGTCTCGTTCCCGGCCACCGCGCACAGCACGGTGAACACCCCGAACAACGCCGTGGCGGCGATGACGAGCTTGCGGTGCCCGATCCGGTGGGCCAACGGCGAGAGCACCAGGTAACCGATCATCAGCCCGACGATCGAAGCCGAGAAGATCGGGCCCAGCGCGGCGACGGGCAGGGACCATTCGCGGGCGACCGCCGGGGCGACGAAGCTGATCGCTTGCGTGTCAAGGCCGTCGAGGAACATGACCAAGCCGGTCAAAGCCAGTACCAGGATGTGGAATCTGCCTACTGGTCGGCCGTCGATCAGGTCGTCCAGGCGCACGGTGCGGCCTGGTTCCGATATTCGAGAAGGCACGGCGATATCGCCTTTCGGGTGGGGGCACGATCCACCGAAGATTCGGTGTCGAGACAAGGGGAGGGAGAAAGCCCGGGGACCGGGGAAAATCATCGAGCGGCAGCGAATTCACCGTCGGAGATCAGACGGTTTCGCCGCTGTGGAAGGTCGTGAAGGTGCCGACCGGTTCTCGCGCTGTCCGGTGCCGGCTGAGGCGGTGGTCGGGATCGGCGTGGCCGAGCGCGAGCCCGCACACGATGATCTGGTCGTCCGGAATCTTCAGGTGCTGCCTCAGAACCGGGTAGAAGTCGATGAACGAGGCTTGCGGGCAGGTGTCGAGCCCCGCTTGCCGGGCCAGCAGCATCAACGCTTGCAGGAACAGTCCGGCGTCGATGAGCGCGCCGGCGAGCGGACTCCGGCTGACCGTGAGGACCAGGCCGACGGGGGCGCCGAAGAAGTCGTAGTTGCGACGGTGATGGGCCAGCCGTCCCTCGGCGTCGTGCGCCTCGATGCCGAGGGTTTCCCGGTAAAGACCTTCGCCGAACGTCTGTCGCCGGCTCCGGAACGGTTCTTCCCAATCCTGCGCGGCCGGCTGGTACGGGTACTCCTGTTCGGTGACGCGACCGTCGCCGTCCAGCGCCTGCCAAAGCGCCTCGGTCAGGCGTCGCTTCGGTTCGCCGGTCAGGACGTGGACGTGCCACGGCTGACCGTTGGAATTGCTGGCCGAGCGGGACGCGAGCGCCAGCAGGCGCTCCACCTCGGCTCTCGGGACGGGGGTGGGCAGGAACGCGCGCACGCTGCGCCGGGTCAGCAGCGCCTCGACGACGGTCGCCGCGCCCTTGGCCGGGCCGGCCGACGCGGCGAGTTTCGTGGTGGTGGTGTCGTTCATCAGCTGGTCGGCCTCGGGTCAGCGCCCGTCGGACGCGGCGATCTCATAGCCCTCGGGCACGGTGACCTCGTAGTCGTCGGGCACCGTGATGTCGTAGGAGATGCGCCCCGCGGGCAGGTAGAACAACGCGATCAGGCCGCCGCCCACGACCTCGGGGTAGTGGTGGCTGCCGGGCTCGGGCGAGGTCCATCCCGGTCCCTGCCACCCACGCGGCCCGCGCAGCAGGGCACCGGGATCCAGGGGGATGACCATGTTGATCTCGCCGTAGGGGTGCTGGTGGTATTCACCGCAGAACAGCGGGACGCTGTTGAGGTAGACCGCGGTGATGCTGAACCAGCTCAGTCGCTCGGACGGCTCGATGATCCTGCTGCGGCGGTAGTTGGGGCCGTCCACCTCGATGTTGGCGGCCCAGCCCTCGGCCACGCCTTCCTTGATCATCCGGGCGAGGTCGTCCCACAGTTCGGAGCCCGGTCCCCGGCTCTCGTTGAGCCAGGTTTCCAGCTCGACTCCGGCTGTGCGGTTCTTGATCTCGTTGACGAACGGGATGCTGCGCTCGATCAGATCTTCGGGTGTCGCGCTCATGCGCTGTTTTCTCCTGGCGTCGTTGCCGGAGCGGGGTGCCCCGCGCACGACGAAGGTAAGACACTCCGAACGTTACAGTCAATAGCTGTAACGTTCGAGGTCGGTGAAGGTCGCTCGCGGCGTGCCCGATAATCAGGCCATGACGGACTCACGCAAGGCGGATTCGGTTGCGGGCGAAGCGGTGGCCGTGTCGCGCGGTGGCCGGCCACTGGATCCCGGGCGCGACGAAGCGATCATCACGGCCGCGCGCCGGAGGCTGGTTCTCGACGGCTATTCGAAGATGACCATCGGGGACATCGCCTCCGACGCCGGTGTGTCCCGGCCGACGATCTACCGGCGCTGGCCGGGCAAGCTCGAGCTCACCATCGAGGCGATCGACTACGGACTACGGGCGCAACGAGACACCTATCCCGATCTGAGCCTGGAGGAACTCCCCGCGCTCGAGGCGCTGACCGAGGCCGTCCGGCGGCTGGATCCGTGTTACTTCAACCCGGACGCGATGGTGCTCATGGGAAACTTCATGAGCGAGACGATGCGGACGCCGGAGCTGCTCGCGATCGTTCTGGAGCACGCCGTCGAGCCCCGGTTGCGGCAGCTCGAAGGCGTGCTGGCCGAACTGCAGGAGCGCGGCGAGGTGCGGCCGGACATCGATCGGCACACGATCGCCACCTTGTGCTTCGGCAGCTACTTCGCCGCATTCCTTCGTGCGGAACCCGACCGCAAGGGGCTCGCCGAGCAGGTCGTCGCCGTCCTGTGGCCGGGGATCGCCGTTCAGCGCTGACGGTCCACTGTGGTGCGCCGTCGGGCGGGCTTTTTCCCGATGGCGGGCCACAGCACGGAGACGACCGCCTCGGCGACGTCCACGTCGGACTCGCCGCGGAAGAACGCGGCCAGATAACTGCCGAAGCACATCGTCGCGATCGTGTGCTTGTCGATGTCCTCGCGCGCGGCCCCGCGGTCCTGCAGCCGGGTCAGCACGCTTTCGACCAGGCGCACGCGGGGTTCGACCGCGTGCTCACGGAGGATTTCGAGCAGTTCGGGGGTGTGGACCGCCTCCCCGGCGAACGTGCCCATCAGGACCATCGCGTCCGGGTTGAAGTACGTGGGGTCGAGGCGCCGGACGACCTCGACGAGCGCTTCCCGCGGGGCGAGTTCGTCGAGGTCGATCTCGAACATGGCGTGCTGCTTGCGGAAGCCGTAGTCGAGGGCGTCGACGACGAGCTCGAACTTGGTGCTCCAGCGCCGGTACAACGTCGGGCGGCCGACCTCGGCGTCGGCCGCGATGTCGCGGATCGTCATGCGGGAGTAGCCGTCCAGGACGAGGCGTCGCCGGGTGGCGAGGATGATCGCCTCGTCGAGCGCGGCATCGCGGGGCCGGCCGACCGGACGCGGACCGTCTTCGGTGCCGGCGGGTACGACCGCCGTCGCTCGGCGTGCTCGCGCCACGGTTCCACCTCGCTGGGAAAGTCGATCCACGGTACGGATCCTCTGTTAATCTCGAAGTTACATACTATATCTGTAACGTAACCAGCCGCCACTGGAGGAACGTGATCGTGGACGTCGAGGACTACCTCCGCAGACTCGAAGCGGTTCATCCCGGAGCACCACGCCTCGAAACACTGTGCGAGCTGCAACGGCGGCACTTGGAGCGGGTGCCGTTCGAGAACCTCGGCTGCTACCTGGGCGAGCAGGTCGACCTCGACGAGAACGCGTTGCTCGACAAGGTGGTGCGGCGGCGTCGTGGAGGCCTTTGCTACGAGCTCAACGGGGCGTTCGGCCTGCTGCTGCGCGGCGTCGGGTTCGACGTGCGGCTGCTGGCCGGCCGCGTGATGCGGCGGGACGGCGGGTTCGGCCCGCCGCTCGACCATCTGGCGCTGCGGGTGGACCTGGACGAGCCGTGGCTGGTCGACGTCGGGTTCGGCCGGTTCAGCATCCGGCCGCTGCGGCTCGCGACCACCGAGGAGCAGCCGGATCCGGCGGGCGCGTTCACCGTGCTGCCCGCGCCGCACGGGGATGTCGACGTGCTGTGCGACGGAAACGTGGTCTACCGCCTCGAAGCGAGGCCGCGGGAGCTCGAAGACTTCCAGGCGATGGCCTGGTGGCACGCGAACTCGCCGGCTTCGCCCTTCGCGCACGGGCCGACGTGTTCGCTCGTGAGGCCCGGCGGCCGGGTGACGATCGCGGGCGCCCGGCTGATCGAGACCGAGGGGGAGACGCGCACCGAGCGCGTGCTCGAACACGACGACGAGGTCCTCGCGGCCTATCGCGAGCACTTCGGCGTCGTTCTCGATTCCGTGCCGACCGCGGGATGATTTCGCCACGGTTTCCGGTCGGTGGAAGCCGGCCGTCGACATTCCCCGCGGGGCAGGAAATGGTGGGGCGCATGCCTCTGCACAACGAGCACGACACCGACGGTTCGGCGAACGAGCAGATCCGGAAGGTCGTCGAGGACTGGGCCCTGTACCGCGACTCCGCGCAGTGGGAGAAGTTCGCGACGGTCTGGCACACCGACGGCTGGATGACCGCGACGTGGTTCCAGGGCCCGTTCACCGAGTTCATCGAGGTGAGTCGAGCGGCCTTCGACCGGGGCGGCCAGATCCTGCACTTCCTCGGCGGCTTCACGTGCGAGGTCGCCGGTGATCGTGCGATCGCCCAGACGAAGATGAAGATCGAGCAGCGGGCGCGCGTCCACGAGACGCTCGTCGATGTGACGTGCACCGGGCGGTTCTTCGACTTCCTCGAACGCCGTGACGGGCGCTGGGGAATCGTTCGCCGCCAGCCGATCTACGAGTCCGACCGGATGGACGTCGTCGACCCGGCCGCGACCCTCGAACTCGACGCGGCCGTGCTGGCGAGTTTCCCGGTCGGCTACCGCCACCTCGGCTACCTGCAGGAGGACAACGGCCACCAGGTCATGCGTGACCTCCCCGGGCTGCGCGGACCGGTGGTCGAGGTGCTCTACGCCGAGGGCCGGGGCTGGCTCGACGGCTCGGCAACCCCGGGTGTCGTCCGCAGCGACGACCGCGGCGGTGCTTCGTGACGCTGCCCGGGTCCGGCGCGATGGCCTGTGGGGTTCAGCGAGCCGGATTCCGGCCGTGGACGAACCAGATCGCCTCGGCCGGGCCGTCGCCGCGGTTGGTGAGGCGGTGGGGGGTCGTCGAGTCGAAGGCGATGGAGTCGCCGGCGTGGAGCTGGTAGGTGTCGAAGGCCAAGGCGACTTCCAGGGTGCCGCTGATGATGTAGCCGTATTCGACGCCCGAGTGGCGGGTGAGCTTGTCGTCGGGGACGGAGCTGCCGTCGACTTCGTAGCGGACGTGCAGGAAGTCCACCGTGCTGTCGTGGATGGACGACAGCTGCTCCCACGTGACGCCGGAGTCGAGGACGAGCTGGCGCCGTTCGCCGGGGCGGAGCAGGGGGCTCTGCTGCTCCTCGGGACTTTCGTTGAGCTTCGCCAGCGCGCCGTGGAAGCTGTGCTTCTCGACGCCCGCCGCCGGTGCGGGCGCGGGCGGTTCCTCTGTGCCCGCACCGGCGGCGCTGCTGAACAACTCATCGATGGAGACGTTGAGGGCGCTGCAGATCGCGTACAAGGTCGCGACCGAGGGCTGGGACTTGTTGTTCTCGATCTGCGACACGAACGCGGCCGAGTACCCGAGATCGCGCGCGAACTGGCGCAGCGACAGCCCGGACGCCTGCCGGCGCGCCCGCAGCTGCTCGCCGAGGTTCGCGGCCTCGGAGTGCTCCACCGCCGGCTCGTGCTTCGCTGCCACGTCTCGCTCCTCGCGCTGTCGTTCGGTCAGTGTTCACTATAGCTTGACGCCCTCGCCGCGAGGGCGGCTCAAGCGGTGAGCCGGTCGCGCACGAACTCCAGTTCCCGCACGACGTAGTCGGTGATGTCGCCGCTCTTGAGGTGCTCGGGAAGCACGTCCCAGGTGTAGGTCTCGATCTCCAGGTGCGACGACTGCGGCTGCGCGCGATGGCGGTCCAGGGCCTGTTCCAAGGCGAACCGGGTGGTGCGGAACGGGCCGAGGTCGTCGAGGAAGACCGGCACGTGGAAGTGCGTGCGCCATTCGCGCGCGCCGCCGGGATCGCGTCGCCAGGCGGCGATCGCGTCGGAGAGGTTGAGGTGGCGGGTGACGGTGCCCTCGCGCAGTTCGGAGGTCTGGCTCAGGTAGATGGTGCGGGTGAACCGCTCCAGCTCGCGCACCACCTCGTCGGTCACCTCGGGCACCCATAGCGCGGCGGCTTGCTGCAGCTTGAACACGGGCACGCCGGCGCCGGCGAGCAGGTCGAGCGAGGCGGGGATGTCGTCGAACTCCACGGCCTGGTGCCCGATGTCGAACACGATCCCGACGTGACGGCGCAGAGCGCCGAAGGCTTCCGCGAGCGGCAGGTCGGCGAGGCCGGAAAGAGTTTCGGCCGCGGCCCGGGAGTACAGCCGTGAGGTGAAGTAGCGGACGGTCTCCTCGATGGTTTCCAGGTAGCAGAACGGTTCCGGCTCGATCGCGAGCTTCACCCGCCGGCCGGTGCGGCGTTCGAGGGCGACGAGGTGGGCGACGACCCGCAGCACGTTGTGGGTGAACAGGTCCACGTACGCCTCGCCGGTGACCTTGGGCCGGTAGGCGAGCGGCACGGTCTGGATGGTCGGCTCGACCCCGTCCGCGGCGATGTCGGCGAGCACGTCGGCCACGCGCGCGGTGTACGCGACGCGCTCTTCGGTGCTCCAGTCCGGTTCGTACACGTTCTCCATCACCGAACGACCCTTGAACGGTCCGTGCGGGAACGCGTTGACGGTGTAGACGTAGAGATCGTGCTCCGCCAGGTACTTCTTCAGCCGGTCGCGCTCGGGGGCGTCGCCGGCGAGCCGGTCGGCGGACGCCCCCGAGAGCCGCAGCGACACCCCGAACGGCGCGTCGGGGGAGACGCGGCGCTTCACTTCGGGGACGTAGGTCTCGAGGCTGGCGTTCATCTCGTCCCAGGTGTCACCCGGGTGCACGAGGGTCGAGTAGGACAGGTGGCCCAGACGCGTGCCGAGGTCCATGAGGTTCCTCCGGGGAAGGTGGCAGAGAGGCTGCCGGAAGTGCTGCGGTGACGCGCTGCAGCAGACGTTTGCTCGAAGTGAACAGTCCGAAACCCAGTGCTGTCAAGGATTGCTGCCTTTGACCTGCGTATCTGTCAAAGTTGTTCGCTGACTCTTGACTCACCGGCTGGTTCATTGTTCACTACCGCTGTACAGCGTCGTCGAACGGGAGTGAACCCGGCGAGTACCGACGCCGTGTCCACGCCCGGATCCCGGCTGCGCGGGTTTCCGGAGAGACTACGAGGAGTTGAGCATGCGCGCCGCGGTCTTCCACGACAAGCACGACATCCGGGTCGAGAACATCCCGGAGCCGGCCGTGGTCGGTGCGCGCCAAGTGCGCGTCCGTCCCTACCTGTGCGGAATCTGCGGCACCGACCTGCACGAGTACGCGTCCGGGCCGATCGTCATCCCGACCAGCCCCCACCCCCTCTCGCACGCCGCGGCGCCGCAGGTGCTCGGGCACGAGTTCTCCGGGCAAGTGCTGGAAATCGGTGCCGAGGTCACCGGCGTCCGCGTCGGCGACCGGGTTTCGGTGATGCCGTTGATCTACTGTGGACACTGCTACTACTGCCGCCGCGGGCTCAACCACCTGTGCCCGCGGATGGCCTGCACGGGACTGAGCTGGGACGGCGGCGGGATCAGCGAGCAGGTGGTGGTTCCGGAGCACCAGATCTCGGTGCTGCCGGAATCGGTGTCGGACGTGCAAGGCGCGCTCGTCGAGCCGGCCGCGGTCGCCGCGTACGGCGTCGACCGCACCGGCTTCACCTCCGGCGACAGCGTCCTGATCACCGGCGCCGGGCCGATCGGCGCGCTCGCCGCGCTGTACGCCCACGCGTCCGGCGCGGCACAGATCTTCGTGAGCGAGCCGAACGCGCGCCGCCGGGCCCTGCTCGAAGCGCTCGGGGTCGCGACCGTGCTCGACCCGCTGGCCGAGGACGTTCCGGAGGCGGTCCGCGCGCTCACCGGCGGGATCGGGGCCGACGTCGCCGCGGAGTGCTCCGGCTCGGAGGCCGGCCTCGCCACGGCGCTGGGCAGCCTGCGCTCCCACGGCACCGCGACGCAGGTGGGCCTGCACGTCCGGCCCGCCACGATCGACCCGATGGCCCTGTCGCAGCGCGATCTGAGCCTGGTCGGCACGTGGTGCTACCCCGTGTTCGACTTCCCGCGCATCATCTCGCTCGTCGCGACCGGCGGCTTCCCGGTTGAGCGCGTGCTCACCGAGGTGATCGCGGTCGACGACGTCGTCACCGGCGGGTTCGACCGGCTGCTCGACCCCGAAGGCGACGCGCAGAAGCTGCTCGTCCAGGTCGGCTGACCCGAACCACCTTTACACCACAACCATTTCCCGCTGTCCGCAAGACCTTTGTGGACACACTTCGTCCTGCCCTGCGACCCGGTGCGCTGCACCCGAGGAGCGATCCGATGAGCGACACGAGAAGGGGTTCCGTGGTCGTCACACACTCGGCCCCGTCGCCCGCCCCGGCTTCGGGGACCGCCCGCCCGCCCGGCCGCCCGAGCCTCTGGCGGCAGACGACGGCGCAGCGTGCCTCGCGCGGACTCGTGACGATCCTCGTCGCGACCGCGCTGCTGTTCCTCGTGAGTCTGCTGCTGCAGCCCGAGAGCCTGGGTCGCAGCTCGCTGCAGGGGATGCTGCCCTTCGCCGCGGTGCTCGCCGTGGTCGCGCTCGGGCAGACGCTCGTCGTGCAGCAGGCGGGAATCGACCTGTCGGTGCCCGGCACCGTGTCACTGAGCGTGATCATCGTGACGCACTACCCCGCCGGTGACAACGGGAAGCTGCTCCCCGCGGTGCTGCTCGCCTACGTCGCGGCGCTGGCGGCGGGGCTGCTCAACGGCCTCGTCGTGAGCCGGCTGGGGATGTCGGCGATCGTCACGTCCCTGGGCACCAACGCGTTGCTGTACGCGGTGGTGCTCGGGGTCTCGGGCGGCTCGCCGGTGACGACCACGGACACGCTGCACTCGATCGTCACCGGCCGCTTCCTCGGCCTGCCCTACGCGGTCTACATCGCCGTCGTCCTCGTCGCGGTGACCGGCTTCGCGATGAAGCGCACCGTGCCGGGCCGCCGGTTCGAGGCCGTGGGCGACAACCCGGAGGCAGCGGGGCTGGCCGGCCTGCGCGTGCGACGCCACCAGCTCGCCGCCTACGTCTGGGCGTCGCTGCTCTACGGCACCGCGGGCATCCTCCTGGCCGGCATCGTCACCACGCCGGGCGCGTTCCAGGGCGACACGCTGCTGCTGCCGTCGGTCGCGGCCGTCGTGCTGGGCGGCACGTCCCTGCTCGGCGGCAAGGGCAGCCCGGTAGCCAGCGCCATCGCCGCCTTGTTCCTGTCCCAGCTCGACCAGTTCGTGCTGACGCTCGGCGTCAGCGCGGCGACGAACAACATCGTCCAGGCGCTCGCGCTCGCCGCGGGTGTCGCCGTCTACACCGTGAACTGGGCCGCCGTGCGCGGCTGGTTCCGCCGTGTCCCCGCTCCCCGGACCCAGCAGTAGGAAGGGTTTCCCATGTCTGTCCAGCCCCTTCGCCGGTCGTTGCTCGCCGGCTTGGCTTCCCTCGCCCTCGTCACCACCGCCTGCACGGTGGACGACGGCGGCTCGACCAGCGCCGAGGGCGGCAAACCCGCCAACGCGAACGCGCCGGCCTGGTGCGGTTCGAAGCAGGTCACCCTCGGCCTGGCCGACGGCTTCGGCGACAACAACTGGCGCAAGGTCACCACGGCCGAAGCCAAAGCCGAGGTCGCGAAGTGCCCCAGTGTCACGTCGTTCACCTACACCGACGGGCAAGGCAACACCCAGAAGGCCATTTCGGACATCCAGGGCCTCGTCGCCAAGGGTACGCAGGCGATCGTGGTCTTCCCGGACGCGGGCCAAGCGGTGCTGCCCGCCCTGCGCAGCGCGTTCAAGGCGGGCGTGGTCACCGTGCCGTACCGGGTCAACCCGGGCGGGACGCCCGGCCAGGACTACGACGCGTTCGTGAGCACGAACTTCGAGCAGGCCGGGGTGCTGTGGGGCCAGTGGCTCGTGAAGGCGCTCAACGGCAAGGGCAAGGTGCTCAACCTCGGCGGTCCGGCCGCGAACTCGCAGAGCCTCGACGAGTACAAGGGCATGCAGAGCGTGCTCAAGGACCACCCGGGGATCCAGTTCGTCGGCACCACGCCGTACGAGGTGACCAACTGGGACGCCGCGCAGACCCAGCGCGTGATCACCGCGGCGCTGGCCAAGAACCCGGAGATCGACGCGATCACCACGGACTTCGGTGCCGCGCTGGCGAGTTCGTTCTCCGCGTTCACCTCGGCCGGACGCAAGATCCCGGCGATCGCGACCGAGGACGCCAACCAGCTCGCCTGCAACTGGCAGCAGCAGAAGGACGCCGGCAGCCCGTTCCAGCTGTTCACCGTCTCCTCGCAGAACGCGATGTCCCGCCTGGCGATCGACGTCGCGGTGGCCAAGGCGACCGGCGGTGTGGTGCCGAAGGACCAGGTGTACCCGCAGACCGCGTTCGAGGACTCGATCTCCGGGCAGCCGCACCCCGTCACGTGCGACAAGGAGCTGCCGAGCGACGCGTTCGTGTCCAGCTCGCTGTCCAAAGCGGACCAGACCGCGGCCCTGAAGTAGGAGAGGAAACATGACCGAAGTTGCGGCTCTGAGCCTCTCCGGGGTGTCGAAGAGCTACGGGCCCGTGCGGGCATTGTCGGAGGTATCGCTCGATGTCTTCGGCGGCCGGGTGCACGCGCTGCTGGGCGAGAACGGCGCGGGCAAGTCCACACTGATGGGCGTCGCGTCGGGCTCCACCCGGCCCGACGAGGGCACGATCACGGTGGCCGGTGAGCCGATCGCGGCCCTGACCACCGACCGGGCGAGCCGGCTCGGCATCGCGATCGTGCACCAGCACCCCGCCGTGTTGGCCGACATGACGGTCGCGGAGAACATCCGCCTCGCCGTGCCCGCCGAGCGGATGCCGGCCGGCACCCCGCGCGTGTGGATGGTGGAACTGCTGCGCCGGGTCGGTTCGGACCTGCGGCTGCAGGACCGGGTGGCCGATCTCGGCGTCGCGCAGAAGCAGCTGCTGGAGCTGGCGAAGGCCATCGCGCTGGAGCCGAAGGTGCTGATCCTCGACGAGCCGACCGCGCCGCTGGGTGCCGAGCAGACCGAGATCCTGTTCGACCAGGTGCGCCAGGCCACCGCCCGCGGCACGGCGGTCGTCTACATCACGCATCGCCTGGCCGAGGTGCGCGAGATCGCCGACGAGGTCACGGTGCTGCGCGACGGCCGGGCGCGCGGGCACTCGGCCGTCGCCGACCTCACCGACGACGAGATGCTGCGGCTGATCGTCGGGCGTGAGCTCGCGTCGGCGTTCCCGGAGAAGTACTCGGACCCGGCCGGCGCGAAGGTCGCGCTGGAGGTCGAAGGCCTGTCCGGCGAGGGCTTCCACGACGCGCGGCTCGTCGCGCACCACGGGGAGATCGTCGGGCTGGCCGGCATCGTCGGCAACGGCCAGAGCGAGTTCCTGCGCGCACTGGCGGGACTTCGCCCGTCGACGGGACGGATCGTGCTCGACGGTGTGCCGCTGCGGGGCCGGGCCCTCGTCCGTTCGACCGCGTACATGCCGGCGGACCGCCATCGGGAAAGCCTGCTGCCGGCGATGTCGGTGCGGGAGAACGCCGCGGTCAGCGCGTTGCCCTCGTTCGCCGGCGGGGGAGTGGTCTCCGGCGAACGTGAACGATCCACTGTGGACGCCGAGCTCGCCAAGCTCTCGGTCAAGACCGCTTCGCGCGAGACGAACGTGATGGCGCTTTCGGGCGGCAACCAGCAGAAGGTGGTGATGGCGCGCGCCCTGCTCGCCGCGCCGCGACTGCTGCTGGCCGACGAGCCGACCCAGGGCGTCGACGTCGGCGCCCGGTCGGAGATCTACACGATCATGCGCGACGTGGCCGCGTCCGGTGTCCCGGTGGTCGTGGTGTCGTCCGACGCCAAGGAGCTGGAAGGACTCTGCGACCGGGTCGTGGTGTTCTCGCGCGGCCACGTCGTCGCCGAGCTCACCGGCGAGGACGTCACCGAGGAGAAGATCACCGGCTCGGTCGTCAACGCCACCACGCTGCGCGGCGACGCGCCATCGGCGAAGAAGGCCGTGCCGGCCAAGCCGGCTCCCTTGACCGGGCGGCCCGCACTGGCCGAGCGCCTGCGCGACCTGGCCAAGGGCGACTACGCGCCGAGCCTGGTGCTCGCGCTGGTCATCCTCGCGCTCGGCGGCTACACCTTCGCCCACAACGTGCGGTTCCTCGCGCCGTTCAACCTCACCTCCCTGCTGACGCTGCTCACGGCGCTCGCGTTCATCAGCCTTGGCCAGACGATCGTGATCATGACCGGCGGCATCGACCTGTCGGTCGGTCCACTCGCGGGACTCCTGGTGGTGATCGCGTCGTTCTTCGTCACCGACGGCCGCTCGCCGCTGCTCGTGGCGCTCGCGTTTGTGATCATGCTCGTGGTGGCCGTCGGGTCCGGGGTGCTCAACGGGGTGCTGATCCGCTTCGGCGGGTTCACGGCGGTGGCCGCGACCCTGACCCTCTACATCGGACTGCAGGGCGTCTCCCTGCTGCTGCGGCCGTTCCAGGGCGGGTTCATCAGCACGTCGGTCACCGACGCGATCACCGCGACGGTCGGGTTCGTGCCGATCGCGTTTCTCGTGGCGGTGGTGGTCGCCGTCGGGCTGGAGCTGGCACTGCGGTTCACCGCGTGGGGCCGCGGCCTGCGTGCGGCCGGGTCGAACGAGGGGTCCGCGCGGCGCCTGGGCGTGAAGGTGAACCGGGTCCACGTGCTGGCCTACCTCGGCTGCGCGGTCCTGACCTTCTTCGGCGCGCTGCTGCTGATGGCCCAGATCGGCGTCGGCGACCCGACCCAGGGCGTGAGCTACACGCTCTCCAGCATCACCGCGGTCGTGCTGGGCGGCGCGAGCCTCGCCGGCGGGCGCGGGTCGTTCATCGGGACCCTGCTGGGCGCCGCGTTGATCCAGGAAGTGCTCAACGCGACGACGTTCCTGAACCTGAGCCAGAGCTGGCAGTACTTCTTCCAGGGAATCCTGATCCTCGTCGCGGCGGCGATCTACACCCGGGTGCGCCGCCGGACCCCGGCCCTGGTCTGAGCTTTGCCGAACCCGGGCCCAGATCCCAGCAGAAAGAGGAGACAGTGACCGAAACAGCACTCGTCGTCGGGGTCACCGGCATCGCCGGGGCCGCGGTGGCCACCCGGCTGGTCGAACGCGGCTGGGCGGTGACCGGGGTGTCCCGCCGCAGCGAATGCGGCATCGCCGGAGTCCGCTCGGTCCGCGCCGACCTGGAGGACGCGGCCGCGCTGAGCGCCGCGCTCGCGGACACGAAACCGACGCACGTCTTCCTCACCGCGTGGTCGCGCCAGCCGACCGAAGCGGAGAACATCGACGTCAACGCCGGCATCGTGCGCAACGTGCTCGCGGCGGCCACCGCGGGCGGCGCCGTGCGCCACGTCGCCCTGATGACCGGGCTGAAGCACTACCTCGGGCCGTTCGAGGCCTACGCCGCCGGGGTCACGCCCGACACGCCGTTCCACGAGGACGAGGCGCGGCTCGACGTGCCGAACTTCTACTACGCGCAAGAGGACGAGCTCTTCGCGGCCGCCGAGCGCCACGGTTTCACCTGGAGCGTGCACCGGGCGCACACCGTCATCGGCCACGCCGTCGGCAACGCCATGAACATGGGGATGACGCTGGCGGTCTACGCGGCCGTCTGCCGCGAGACCGGGCGGGCGTTCCGCTTCCCCGGCTCGGAGGTCCAGTGGAACGGCGTCACCGACATGACCGACGCCGGGCTGCTGGCCGACCAGATGGTGTGGGCGGCCACCGACGAGAACGGTCGCGACGAGGCGTTCAACATCGCCAACGGCGACGTGTTCCGCTGGCGCTGGATGTGGCCGCGCCTCGCGAAGCTGCTCGGCGTCACCCCGGCCGGGTTCGACAGCAAGCCCGCGCCGCTGGAGGAGCAGATGGCCGACGCCGCCGGAGTCTGGCGCCGGATCGCCGAGCGCCACGGGCTGCGCGAGGCGGACCTCACCCGCGTCGCGTCGTGGTGGCACACCGACAGCGACCTCGGCCGGCCCATCGAGTGCCTCACCGACATGAGCAAGAGCCGCAAGGCCGGGTTCACGGGCTACACCAGCACGCTGGACTCCTTCGCCCGGCTCTTCGAGACCTTGCGCGCGGAGCGGATCATCCCGCCCGCCACGACCGAAGCAAGCACAGCGGAATGACCACAGTGGACGCAATGCGCAGGACACGCGCTCCGGGCGCTAGGTCAGCGCTCGTCGCTCGTCGCCGGGAGCGGGTGGCCGAGCAGTTCGATCAGTTCGGCCGGCGGCTCGGCGAGCCAGTCGAGCGCCCGGCCGGAGCCGGTGCGGCCGACGACGAACCACAGCCCCCGCGCGGGCGCGTCGGTGTGATTGACGTAGAGGTGCGGGCGCTCGGAGTGGAAGGAGAACGAGTCGCCGGCGCGCAGCACGTGCTCGTCGGACTCGAATCGCAGCGTGAGCTCACCGTCGAGGAGGTAGGCGTGCTCCCTGCCCGGGTGGCGCATCAGCCCGCCGTCGACGGAGCTGCTCGCGCCGGGCTCGTAGGCCACCAGCAGCGGCTCCACCGACCGCGAACCGTCGATCGCGAGGCGTTCCCAGCGCACGCCGTTGTCCATGTCCAGCACCGGGTTGTCGGCCGCGCGCTGGATGGTGGTGGCAGCCTCGTCGGGCTCGAGGACGACCGGGCGGCTACCGGGCTCGGCCTTCGCGCGGCGGCCGGCGACCTCGAGGCCGAGCACTTCGTCCAGCGACAGGCCCAGGTGGCTGACCAGCGTGTAGAGCGTGCTCACGGACGGTTGCGACTTGCCGGTCTCGACCTGCGACAGCAGGCTCGCCGAGAGCCCCGTGGCCAGCGCCACGCCGCGCAGGGTGCGCTTCTGCCTGATCCGCGCTTCGCGCAGGGCAGGGCCGATCCGGTCGTCCACGGTGCCGCTCCCGTTCCGTTCGCGGCGCCATCGCCGACTGTTCACTCGATCATACGTTCGTGCGTTGTGGCTGTACACACGCTCGGGTGCGACCTGCGCAACATCCCGGATCGGCGGCGTTTCGTTCAGCGGGAGCGAACGCCGAGCGTCTCGACGAGAGGAGCGTGGCCATGCCGGCTCGGCTGACCGACAGGACCGTGGTGGTGACCGGCGCGGGCCGGGGGATCGGAGCCGCCCTCGCCCGCGGGATGGCGGCAGAGGGTGCGGCGCTGGTCGTCACCGACCGCGACGAACCCGAAGCCGCCGCGGTGGCGCAGTCCATTCGCGACAGCGGCGGGCGCGCCGTGCACCGGCGCGTCGACGTCGTCGACCGCGAAGACGTCCGCGCCGCGATCGACCTCGCCGTGAGCGAGTTCGGCCGGCTCGACGCGTACTTCAACAACGCGGGGTTCAACGAGCCGGAGAAGTTCCTCGACATCACCGAAGCCGTGTGGGAACGGATCTTCCGCGTCAACGCGTTCGGGGTCGTGCTCGGCAGCCAGGAGGCCGCCCGCCAGTTCATCCGGCAGGGCGGTGGCGGCAAGATCGTGAACACGGCCTCGATCGCCGGCCGCCAGGGCTTCGCCAGCTTCGCGCCCTACTGTGCGAGCAAGGCCGCCGTGATCTCGCTGACGCAGTCCGGCGCGCGGGCACTGGCCGACCACGGCATCACCGTCAACGCTTTCGCTCCCGGCGTGGTGCGGACCCCGTTGTGGGACAAGCTCGACCGCGACCTCGAGCGCATCGGGGAGGGCGACTCGGGGTTCGCCGCGATGGCCGGGGACATCATCCTCGGCCGCCCGGCCGAACCCGAGGACCTCGTGCCCACGGCCGTGTTCCTCGCCGGCCCCGACTCCGACTACATCACCGGGCAGGTGATCCCGATCGAGGGCGGGATGGTCCTCGTCTGAGGCGGTCCCGCTCGTCACACGTTCCCGGCGGTCCACCGCCGCGGGGGAAAGGAAAACTCATGCCGATCGCCACGTTCGGGCCCAACGCCGTCGACTGGGAGACCAGGATCGACCACGAACGCCTGCGCACGCAACGCCTGCAGCGACTGCGCGAGCAGCTGGACAAGTCGAGCCTCGGCGCCGTCCTCGCGTTCGACTTCGCCAACATCCGCTACATGTCCGCCACCCACATCGGCACGTGGGCCATGGACAAGCTCATCCGGTTCTCCCTGCTGACCCGCGCCACCGACCCGATCGTGTGGGACTTCGGGTCCGCGGCCAAGCACCACGAGCTCTACAACCCGTGGCTCGCCACCACGACCGCCGAGGCCGACGCCGACCCGCACGCGCCGCACCACGGCGCGGTCCGGCCGCGCGCCGAGTCCGGGGCCCGCGCCGGGATCTCCACGCTGCGCGGCGCGTTCCACCCGGACGCGGGCATCGCCGACGAGGTCGCCGCGAAGATCAAGCGCGAGCTGGAGAAGTTCGGGCTGCTCGGCGAACCGCTCGGTGTCGACGTGATCGAGCTGCCGATCCTCGCCGCCCTGCAGCGCGCCGGCGTCACGGTCTCCGACGGGCAGCAGGTCTTCATGGAGGCCCGGCGCGTGAAGACCGCCGACGAGATCTCGCTGCTGACCCAGGCGGCCTCGATGGTCGACGCGGCCTACGACGACCTCTACCGGTTCCTGCGCCCGGGCGTGCGGGAGAACGAGTGCGTGGGGCTGGTCTCGAAGTCGCTCTACGACCTCGGTTCGGAGTACGTGGAGGGTGTCAACGCGATCTCCGGCGAGCGCTGTTCGCCGCACCCGCACGTGTTCTCCGACCGGCTGATCCGGCCCGGTGACCCGGCGTTCTTCGACATCCTGCACAGCCACCAGGGCTACCGGACCTGCTACTACCGCACGTTCGCGGTCGGTTCGGCCAGCCGCGCGCAGCGTGACGCCTACGTGCAGGCCCGTGAGTACATGGACCACGCCATCGCGCTGGTGCGCCCGGGTGCCACCACCGCGGACATCGTCTCGGTGTGGCCCACCGCGCAGGAGTTCGGGTTCGCCGACGAGGAAGCCGCGTTCGCCCTGCAGTACGGGCACGGCGTCGGGCTGTCCATCTGGGAGAAGCCGATCTTCTCGCGCCTGGTCTCGCTGGAGCACCCCGAGGTGCTGGAGGTCGGGAACGTGTTCGCGCTCGAGACGTACTGGCCCTCGGCCGACGGCATCGGCGCGGCCCGGATCGAGGAGGAGCTCGTGGTGACCCCCGAGGGCTGCGAGGTGATCACCAAGTTCCCGGCTGAGGACCTGCTGGTCGCCGGTCCCCGCTACATCGCCGTGAACGGCGCGCTCTCCACCGCGCGTGAGTCCCAGTCGCACCTCAACACGCCGGCCGGCCGCGGCGAAGCCACCGCCTGAGAAGGAGCCAGACGATGAAAGCCCTGAGGTTCACCGAGGCGGACACGGTGTCCGTCGACGAGCTGGAGGTGCCGCGGATCGCCGCCGACGAGGTGCTCGTCGCGGCCCGCTCGGTCGGCATCTGCCACTCCGACATCGACCTGCTCGAAGGCCGTTACATCATCCCGTTCTCCTATCCGATCATCCCAGGGCACGAGTGGTCCGGCCAGATCGTCGAGACCGGTGCCGACGTCACGGAGTTCGCACCCGGCGACCGCGTGGTGGGCGAGTGCGTGATCGGCGACGACCACTTCGGCTTCTCGGTCAGCGGCGCGGCGGCGGAGTTCTTCGTCGCCAAACCCGCGTGGCTGCACCGGCTGCCCGATTCGCTGTCGTTCACCGACGGCGCGCTCGTCGAGCCGTTCAGCTGCGGGTACCACGCGCTGATGAAGGCGGGCAACGTCAACGCCAGCGACACGGTGGTGGTGTTCGGCGCCGGCCCGATCGGTCTCGGTGTCACCGCCGGTGCCGCGGCGCTGGGCGCGCGCACCATCACCGTCGAGCCGGCGGCCGGGCGCGCGGAGGCGGCGCGCAAGCTCGGCGCCGAGGTGGTGCTCGACCCGACAGCCGGGCCGATCGCGGAACAGGTGGCCGAGGCGACCGGCGGCGCCGGTGGCACCGTGGTGATCGAGGCGACGGGGCGGCCGTCGGTGATGGCCGACGTGCTGGAGGTCGCCGCGCACGGCGCGCGGGTCGTCTACGTCGGCATCGACGTGGGCGGCAGCGCGCCGGCCGCGCTGGGTCTCATCCAGTCGAAGGAGCTGAGCATCCGCGGCATCATCGGTTCGCCGGGGGTGTGGCCGGAGACGCTGCGGTTCCTCGCCCGCGCCGGACTCGACCTGTCCGACCTGGTGACCGGCCGGTTCCCCGTGGAGCGGGCCGCGGAGGCGATCACCGCCTCGCGCGACACGGCGAAGAACATCAAGGTGCACCTCGAGTTCGGGGCCGCGCGGTGACCCCGACCATGCGGGCGGCCGTCTACCACGGCAACCAGGACGTCCGGATCGAAGAGGTGCCGGTGCCCCGGCTTCGCGACGGCGAGGTGCTCGTCGCCGTGCGGCGCAGCGGAATCTGCGGCTCGGACGCCACGGAGTGGGCGGCCGGCCCGAAGATGGTGCCGCTCACCCGGCGCCACCCCGGCAGCGGGCACCTCGGTCCGATGATCATCGGCCACGAGTTCGTCGGCGAGGTCGTCGACGCCGGCGAGGGATTCGCCGCGGGCGATCTGGTCGCCGCCGGCGCCGGCGTCTCCTGTGGACAATGCGATCGCTGCGGTGAGGGCCGCACCAACCTGTGCCGCCGGTACTACACGCTCGGGCTCAACGCCCCCGGCGGGCTCGCGGAGTACGTCGCCGCACCCGCCGGCATGCTCCGCCCGATCCCGGCGGGAGTTCCCCTCGACCACGCCGGGCTGGCGCAGCCGCTGGCCGTCGGCCTGCACGCCGCGCGACGGGCGGGCGTCCGGCCTGGTGATGCCGTGGTGGTCATCGGCGCCGGTGCCATCGGTTCCTTCGTCCTGGCCGGGCTGCGGCACCTGGACGACGCCGACGTCACCGTGGTCGACTTCGCCGGCGAAAAGCTGGACCGGGCCGCCCGGCTCGGTGCCACGCGGACCGTGGACGCGGCGGGCGACGTCGTCGAGGCGGTGCGGGAGCTGACCGGTGGGCGTGGCGCCGACGTGGTGATCGAGGCCAGCGGTGCGCCGGGGCAGTTCGAGAACGCGCTGCGGATGGTCACCGACGGCGGACGGATCCTCGCCGTCGGCCTGCCCAAGAAGGCGCCCGCGGTGGACCTGTTCGGCCTGGTGCTGCGCGAGATCACCGTCGAGTCGACGGTGGCGCACGTGTGCGGGGCGGATCTGGTGCCGGCGTTGGAGATCCTTTCCGCCGGTGTGCTCGGTGCCGAACTGCTCGACTCGGTGATCGGGCTCGATGAGCTCACCGACCGCGGCCTCGCGCGGCTGGCCGCCGGGGGAGTGGACGGCAAGGTCCTCATCGACCCGGGGAGGCGCTCGTGAAGGTCGCGGTGCTGGGACTGGGCGCGATGGGTTCGCAACTGCTCCTGCGGCTGGTCGACAGCGGCGTCGACGTCGTCGGCTGGAACCGCGATCCCGAACGGGCGCGGCGAGCCGGAATTCCACCGGACCGGGTCGCGGCCTCGGCGGCCGACGCCGTGACCGGGGCCGACGTGGTGATCGCGATGCTCGCCGACGGGCCGGCCTTGCGGGCCGTGCTGACCGGGGTCGTCGACGCGCTCGCCGACGACACGCTGGTGCTCGACATGGGCACCTCCGGGCCGACGGTCGCGCGCGAAGTGGCGGAAACCCTGGCCGAGCACGGGATCCGGTTCGCCGAGGCCCCGGTGTCCGGGTCGGTCGGCGCGGCCCGCTCCGGGTCGTTGACGATCATGTTCGGCGGTGCGGCCGAGGACCTGTCCGCGGCGGACCCGGTCCTGCGGTTCCTGGGCGGGCGGACCATCCACATCGGACCGGTCGGCACCGCCTCGACGCTGAAGTTGTGCGTCAACGCCCTACTGCACACCTTCAACGCCACCCTCGGCGAGGTCCTCGGCACCGCGACGCGCGCGGGCATCGACCTGCGCACGGCCTACGACACGATCGGTGAGTCCGCCATCGCCGCCCCGTTCGTGCGCTACAAGCGCGACGCCTTCCTGTCCGAGACCAACCCCCCGGTGGCTTTCGCGGTGGACCTGGTGCGCAAGGACCTCGAACTGTTCCTCGACGCGGTTCCCGACCCGGCGCGGCAGAGCCCGACGGTGCGGACCGCCGTCGACGTCGTGCACCGGGCCCAGTCGGCCGGACTCGGACAGGAGGACATGGCGACGCTCGCGCGGCTGTACAACGGGAGCTGAGCGCTCCTGCGCTGGTCAGGCGGTGGCAGCGGAACCGGTTGCGGCGCCGGTCAGACGTCGGCCCGGTCGCGGATTTCCACGGCGGTCTCGAGCATCTGCCGGGTGCTGGTGAACCAGTCCTGCAGGTTCAGGTCCACGATGAGCTCGTCCGCGCCCGCCTCGGCGGCCGTGTGGACGTCTTCCAGGATCTGGTCGAGGGTGCCGACGAACGCGGTGCGATCGGGGCCGGCCGGGCGGTCGGTGAAGGTGACGTTGCCGACCACGACCATCTCCATCCGGCTCGCGTCGCGGCCGTAGTCGGTGGCCAGCTCCCGGATGCGGTCCCAGCCGGTGCGCAGTTCGGCGGCGCCGGCCGGGCCGGGGGTGGTGAGCAGCGGCAGCCAGCCGTCGGCGCGCTCGGCGATGCGCCGCAGGGCGCGGGAGCCGCCACCGCCGCCCAGCATGACGGGGATCTTCGACACGGGCTTGGGCAAGACCGCCGCGTTGTCGATGACCGTGCGGGTGCCGTGGAACGTCACCGGGTCCGGGCCCCACGCGGCGTCGAACACGTCGAGGGTCTCGTCGAGGATGCGGCCGCGGTCGGCGCGCGTGGTGCCGGCGGCCTGGAGCTCGTCGGTCGACCAGCCGGTGCTCAGGCCCGCGATCACACGGCCGCCGCTGAGCTGGTCGACCGTGGCCAGCTCCTTCGCCAGCTGGATGGGCAGGTGCAGCGGGGCGACCAGGACGGACGTGCCGAGGCGCACGGTGCTGGTCACCACCGCGGCGGCGGTGAGCACGGCCAGGGGATCGGCGGCCTGCCGCTGCGTGGCGGGCCACGGCGTGTTCGGCGTCCCGTACGGTTCGAGGGGCTTCTCCGGGAAGAGCAGCCGTTCGTAGGTCCACAAGCCGGCGTAACCGGCCGCTTCCGCCGTGCGGGCCGCTTCGACCACGTCGTGCCGCAGGTCCACACCCAGTCGTTGGGGCAGGCGGAGTCCGAGCTTCATGGCAGTTCTCCGAGCGAGTCGTGATTGTCCTGACAGGACCGAGTCTGAACATTCACATTGGTGTGAAGGTCAATGTAGTCTCGGACACATGAGAATCGGGGAGCTCGCGGAGCGCACGGGCGTCTCCACCCGGCTGCTGCGCTACTACGAGGAACAGGGCCTGCTCGCGCCCAGCCGCGGCGGCAACGGGTACCGGGAGTACACCGAGTCGCACGTGGATGTCGTCCGGCAGATCAAGGGACTGCTCGACGCGGGGCTGCCGACCCGCATCATCGAGCAGCTCCTGCCGTGCCTGGACAAGCCGCAGACCATCTACGTGCCCGACGTGACCCCCGAGATGATCACCACCCTGCACCGCGAGCAAGACCGGCTGACCGAACGCATCGAGTTCCTGACCCGCAACCGGGACGCGATCGCCGATTACCTCGACGCGGTCGTCAACGTCAAGGCGGCGAACGCCGGGAGCAAGGCCATGTCCTGAGTCCTCCCCGTCGCCGGCAGCGAAGCGGTCCCGAGTTCTGCGTGGTGTGCCGGGCCGTCGCGCGGACGTGTCCGGTGGGTGCCCAAGTCGGCTCCAATGGAGCAGCGCTGTGACGTTCCGCTGGCTTTCGCTCACTCGCCCGATGAATTGCCGGTAATTCTCCCGCGCTTCTACGCTGGAAAAGGTCGAGATCCTCGTGCCTGGGAGGAATTGTGCGTCGGAAGCTGCTTGTTCTTGCCGCGGTGTTGTTTTCTTTGCTGGGTCTGTCCGCCGTTCCCGCCGCCGCGAGCGGTGACCAGTTCGCGCCGGCGGGTTGTTTCGGGGAGCGCTACAGCATCTTTTTCGGACAGGGCATCAGTGTCTCGTGCCTGCCCGGCGAAGGTCACGGCTACCGCGTGATCGCCCACTGTGCGAGCGGAAACGCGTTCTGGTTCGCGGCGGGTGATTTCGTCCCGTACGGATTCGGCCCGGCGACTGCGGAATGCAACGGTGCGTTGCTCGTGCCCGCGAGTGTGGTCGCCTATCAGGTCGACGAAATCTGATTTCTCGCGCTGACTTTACGCGACGGCCACGATTTCGCCGTGCAGCACGGAAAACCAGCCGTCGGGGTCGTCGACCCAGCGGCGCCACGCGGTGGAGATCTCCTCGAGCTCGGCCGACTTCGCGAGGCCGTCGCGGAGGATCTGGGTGGTGGTGTCGGAGTTCAGGACTCGGTCGGCCCACATGCCACCCCAGTAGGCGCGGTCTTCGGGCGTGGCGAAGCACCACGTGGCGGACGACGGGACGACGTCGGTGAAGCCCGCGGCGTGGGCCCAGGTGAGCAGCCGCCGGCCGGCGTCGGGTTCGCTGCCGTTGGCGCGGAAGGCCTGGCGGTAGAGCTCGAGCCAGCGGTCGAGCGCCGGGTCCGCGGGGTGCCAGGTGAAGGCCTGGTAGTCGGCGTCGCGCGCGGCGACGAGACCGCCGGGGCGGCACACATGGCGCATTTCGCGCAGGGCCAGCACCGGGTCGGCGACGTGCTGCAGCACCTGGTGGGCGTGGACGACGTCGAAGCTGTCGTCGGGGAAGTCGAGCGCGTGGACGTCGCCGACCACGAACTCGACGTTGCCCAAGCCGCGCCGGGCGGCCTCCGCTTCGCCGAGCCGGCGGGCCGCGTCGGTGATCTCGACGCCGGTGACCCGGCCCGGAGCGACCAGCGCGGCGAGGTCGGCGGTGATCGTCCCGGGCCCGCTGCCGATGTCGAGCAGCGCCTGCCCGGGCGCGAGCCGGGGCAGGAGGTACGCGCACGAGTTTTCGGCGGTCCGCCAGCGGTGTGAGCGGAGCACGGATTCCTGGTGACCATGGGTGTAGGACGTCACATCGTGAGCGTAGCTCAGCTTCTCAGTGATCGGGACACCGTTCTCGTCATCTGGACGAGCGGCGAAACGGAATCGTGCGGCTGAGCGGGGCTGGGCGAGGTGCGGCCGCTCGGCGGATACTGATCGCCATGTACCTGGGCAACCCCGACGTCCCCGACGACGTGTTCGCGGCCGTCCTCGGTCAGATCAACGACTTCGTGCGCACCCGTGTGATGCCCCGTGAGGTCGAGATCATGACCACGGACGCCATTCCTGCCGATCTCCGGGCCCAAGCCGCCGAGATGGGGTTGTTCGGGTACGCGATCCCGCAGGAGTGGGGCGGTCTCGGCCTCGATCTCGTGCAGGACGTCGAGGTCGCCATGGCGCTGGGGTACACGTCGCTGTCCCTGCGCTCGATGTTCGGGACGAACAACGGCATCGCGGGCCAGGTCCTGGTCGGGTTCGGCACCGAGGAGCAGCGCGCGCGGTGGTTGCCGGGCATCGCGTCGGGCGAGATCGTCGCCTCGTTCGCGCTCACCGAGCCCGGCGCCGGGTCGAACCCGGCGGGCCTGCGCACCACCGCCAAACCGGACGGCGACGGCTGGGTCATCGACGGCGGCAAGCAGTTCATCACCAACGCGACCGAGGCCGGCCTGTTCGTCGTGTTCGCCCGCACGCGGCCGGAGTCGGATTCCGGCACGGGCATCGCGGTGTTCCTCGTGCCGGCCGACGCGCCGGGAATCACGGTCGGCCCGAAGGACGCCAAGATGGGGCAGGAGGGCTCGCGCACCGCGGAAGTCACCTTCACCGGGGTCCGCGTCGGCCCCGAGGCCCTGGTCGGCGGAGACGGCGAGGTCGGGTACAGGGCCGCGATGACGTCGCTGGCCCGCGGCCGCGTCCACATGGCCGGGCTGGCCGTCGGTGCCGCGCAACGGGCGCTCGACGAGTCGGTCTCCTACGCCGCCACCGCGACCCAGGGCGGCACGGTGATCGGGGACTTCCAGCTGGTGCAGGCGATGATCGCCGACCAGCAGACGGGCGTGCTCGCCGGTCGGGCGCTCGCCCGCGAGGCCGCGCGGCTGTACGTGACGGGGGAGGACCGCCGGATCGCGCCGTCGGCGGCGAAGCTGTTCTGCACCGAGATGGCCGGCAAGACCGCCGACCTGGCGGTGCAGATCCACGGAGGCAGCGGTTACCTGCGCGAGGTCCCGGTCGAGCGCATCTACCGCGACGTGCGGCTGATGCGGCTGTATGAGGGCACCAGCGAAATCCAGCGGCTCATCGTCGGCGGCGGGCTCGTGCGCGCCGAGAAGAAGAAGCAGTCGTGACGCGCCCGCTCGAAGGGGTCACCGTCGTCGCCGTCGAGCAGGCCGTCGCCGCTCCTCTGGCCACCCGCAACCTCGCCGACCTCGGTGCCCGTGTGATCAAGATCGAGCGCATCGACGGCGGCGACTTCGCGCGCGGCTACGACCACGTCGTCCACGGCACCGGGGCGCATTTCGTGTGGCTCAACCGGGGCAAGGAGTCGATCGCGCTCGACCTGAAAGTGCCGGAGGGCCGCGACATCGCGCGCCGGCTCGTCGCCGGCGCGGACGTGTTCGTGCAGAACCTCGCCCCCGGTGCCGCCGACCGACTCGGGTTCGATGATCTGCGCGCCGAGCACCCGGAACTGGTCGTGGTGAACGTGTCCGGCTTCGGCGCCGGCGGGCCGATGGAGCAGCGCAAGGCCTACGACATGCTCATCCAGGCCGAGGCCGGGCTCATCGCCATCACCGGCACGCCCGAGACGCCGGCGAAGACCGGCATCCCGACCGCCGATATCGCGTCGGGCATGTACTGCTCGCAGGCCGTGCTGGCCGCGCTGCTGCGCCGCTGGCGCACCGGCGAGGGCGCCACCATCGAGGTCTCGATGCTGGAGGCCACCGTCGAGTGGATGGGCTACGCCCTCTACACGCAGATGTACGCCGGCACCCAGCCCGCCCGCATGGGGCTGAGCCACAGCTCGATCGCCCCGTACGACGCTTTCCCGACCCGCGACGGCCAGATGCTGATCGGCGTCCAGAACGACAGCGGCTGGCGCACCCTGGTCACCGCGGTGCTCGACGCGCCCGAACTCGCCGACGACCCGCGGTTCACCACCAACGTCGACCGCGTTGCCCACCGCGCCGCCTGCGACGCCGCGGTCGCCGCCCACACCGCCCGCCGGACCAACGCCGAGCTCGACGCGCGCCTCGCCGCGGCCGGCGTTCCCGCCGCCCAGCTCAAGGAAGTCGGCCAGGTAGTCGACCACCCCCAGCTGCGCGCCCGCGACCGCTGGCGCAAGGTCGGCACCGAGTTCGCCGAGATCGACGCCCTGCTGCCACCCGCGACCTTCGCCGACGTCGAAGCCCGCATGGGCGACGTTCCCGCGCTGGGCCAGCACACGCGCGCCCTGCTCGCGGAGTCCGGTGTGGACGCCGACGACGTCATCGCCCGCGGAATCGCAGGCCCGCCCCCGGCGTGAGATACCGGCTGTCGCCGGACTTCGACGCGGCCCTGCGAACCCGTTGGTACCCAGCGGTGGTTCCGGGGCCGGCGTTGTCGTGCCCGCGGCAGGCTCTCGCCGCAGCTGCCGATCGTCTTGACTCCCTCGGCGCGCGGCCGGTAGCTTACGGATATACGAATTTCGATTCGAAATTACGAAAGTGACGATGATGTCGCGATGACCACGACGCTTGCTGCCGAAACCCTGCCCGACCTGCTGCGCGCGGGTGCCGCGGCCGTGCCGGGGCGGGAGGCCCTCGTGGTCGGCGGCGTGCGGCTGACGTACGCGCAGCTGAACGAGCGGATGGACGACGCGCGCAGGGCGTTGCAGGGGATCGGCGTCGGCGAAGGGGACGTCGTCGCGCTGCTGGCGCCGAACGATGCCGCGTGGGTGCCGGTGGCGTTCGGGGCGATGGCGGCCGGGGCGCGGGTCGACGCGTTCAACACGTGGGTCAAGGCCTACGACATCGAGTACCTGCTGACCAGCTCGAAAGCGTCGGTGCTGGTGATGGTGGACCGGGTACGGGGCAACGACCTCGTCGGCGAGCTGCGGAAACTGGTACCGGACCTGGGGAAGCCGGGGGAGGTGTTCCCGGAGCTGAGGCACGTCGTCGTGCTCGGCGACGAGGTGCCGGACGGGGCGCTGGCGTGGGCCGATCTGCCGAAGCCGCCGGCCACCCCGGCGAAACCCGATCCCGGTGAACCCGCGTTCGTGCTCTACACCTCGGGCTCGACGAAGAACCCCAAGGCCGTCCCGCTGTGCCACCGCGACCTGATCCTCAACGGCTTCCACATCGGCGAGCGCATGGGCCTGTCCGCCGACGACCGCGTGTGGTTCGGCTCCCCGCTGTTCTGGAGTTTCGGCTGCGCCAACGCGCTCATGGCCACGATGACGCACCAGGCGTGCTTCGTGCTGCAGGAGCAGTTCGAACCCCGAACCGCGGCCGAGCTGATGGCGGCGGAGCGCGTGACGGCCGCGTATCTGTTGCCCGCCATGGTCGACGCGCTCGCCAACGGGCCGGCGGAGCGCGTGCGGGCGGTGGCGTCGCTGCGCACCGGGCTGACCATCGGCCGCCCCGAAGAAGTCGAGCGCGCGATCACGCAGCTGGGCATCAGCGAGATGTGCAACGTCTACGGCTCGACCGAGACCTACGGCAACTGCTGCGTCACCGACCACCGCATGCCGCTCGAGACGCGCCTGAGCACGCAGGGCGAGCCGCTGACCGGCGTCGAGATCCGGGTGGCCGACCAGGAAACCGGCGCACTGCTGCCCGCGGGCGAGCCGGGGGAGCTGCAGGTGCGCGGCCGCCTGACGCCGGGCTACCTCAACGACGACGAGGCCAACGCGGACGCCTTCACCGGCGACGGCTGGTTCCGCACCGGCGACCGCGGAGTGGTCAACGCCGACGGCACCGTCTCGTTCGTCGGCCGGATCACCGACATGATCAAGACCTCCGGCATCAACGTCTCCCCGGCCGAGGTCGAGAGCTTCCTGTCGGGCCACCCGGACGTGGCCGAGGCCGTGGTGCTCGGCGCGCCGCACCCGAGCCGCGACGAGGTCGTGGTGGCGTTCGTCGTGGCGCGCGGCGGGAAGCTCACCGCGCAGGACGTGATCGCCCACTGCAAGGAGCGCATCGCGGGGTACAAGGTGCCGTGGGCGGTGGCGATCGTCGAACAGCTGCCGAAGACCGGCACCGGCAAGCTCGTCCGCCGGACGTTGCGCGACGAGGCGGAGAAACTCGTGCAGGACAAGCTGAAAGCAGGCACGCCATGACGGGCAACTGGGGCCGCTGGGGCACCGGCGACGAGGCCGGCGCCCTCAACCTCGTCACCCCCGACGTCACGCGCCGCGCCGCCGGGCTCGTGCGTTCCGGCCGGACGCTCAGCCTCGCCCAGCCGCTCGGCCCCGCCACGGCGTCGCCGCGCCACCGGCCGGGGCCGATGCGGTTCATGAACCGCGACGCCGGCGACTACGCCCTGGGTGCGCGTTCTCCGGGCGGCTTCCGGTTCGCCGAGGACACCGTGCAGTTCCCGACGCACAGCGGCACCCACGTCGACTCGCTGTCCCACGCGTGGACGGGCGAGGAGATCTACAATGGACACTCGCAGGCTTCGACGCGCACCACGCGCGGCGCCCAGCGCTGCGGCGCCGAAAAGCTGCTCCCGGTCGTGACGCGCGGGGTGCTCGTGGACCTGGTGGCCGCGACCGGCGGCCCGCTGGAGCCGAGTGCCCCCGTCGGCGTCGACGAGCTGCGCCGGGGCATCGCGGAAACCGGTGTCACGCCCGAAATCGGCGACGCCGTGCTGATCCGCACCGGCTGGCTGGAAACGCAGGGCCGCGGCGGTGACTACTTCGCGGACGAGCCCGGGATCACCGAGGAAGCCGCGCGCTGGCTGGCCGACCGCGACGTCGCCCTCGTCGGTGCCGACAACTACGCCGTGGAGCAGCAGTCGGCGACCAGCGGGTTCCCCGCGCACCTGCTCCTCCTGCACCAGCACGGCGTGCCGCTGCTGGAGAACCTCGAGCTGGCCGGGCTCGGTGACGCGCTGGCGGCCGAATCGCGGTCGACGTTCCTGTTCGTCTTCGCCCCGATCCCGCTCGTCGGCTCGACGGCCACCCCGGTCACGCCGGTGGTCGTCCTGTGACCGCGGACGACAGCTGGCTCACCGGCGTCCTGAAACCCGGCGACCTCGTCGTGGTCGCGCAGGGCACCGGCGAGCCGACGCCCCTGCTCGAACAGCTGGTGCGGGCGGCCCCGCCCGACGTCGAGGTGTTCGTCGGGCTCAGCCACAGCACCGCGCTCACCGGCCCGGCCGCTCGTGAGCTGCCGCTGGTGTCGTTCGGCGCGCTGGGCCCGCTCGGCCGGCTCGCCGCGAACGGCACCGTCTCCGTGATCCCGTGTCACTTCCGCGACGTCCCGCGCGCACTCGCGAGCCGCAACCCCGAGCAGATCGTGGTGGCGCTGCAGGTGTCGAGCGCCGACGAGACCGGTCACCACAGCCTCGGTCTGTCCGTCGATTACACCTACGACCTGCTCGGCCGCGCCCGCGCCGTCGTCGCCGAGGTCAACGACCGCCTGCCGCACACGAGCGCGCCCCGCGTGCACTCCTCGCAGCTGACGGCGACCGTGCCCAGTTCCCGGCCGATGCCGACGATCACGGCCGGCACGACCGGGCCGGTGCACGAAACGATCGCGCGGCACGTCGCCGGCCTGGTGCCCGACGGCGCGACGATCCAGCTCGGCGTCGGCACGCTGCCGTCGGCGATCGGCCGGGCGTTGGAGTCCCGACGCGACCTGCGCGTGCACTCGACGCTCGCCGGCTCCTGGCTGCTCGACCTCGCCCGCTCCGGCGCGCTGAGCGGCGAGCCGGGCGCCGTGACGATCTGCGAGGCCGCCGGCTCCCCGGAGCTCTACGACTGGGTGGTCGAATCCGGGGTGCTCGTGCGGCCCGTCTCGGACCTGTCGCGGCCGGGCGCGTTCGCCGACGTCGACCACTTCGTGGCGATGAACTCCGCGCTGCAGGTGGATCTCACCGGCCAGGTCAACGCGGAGGAGCTCGGCTCCGGCTACGTCGGCGGGATCGGCGGCCAGCCCGACTACCTGCGCGCGGCCCAGCAGTCGCGGGACGGCTGTTCGGTCGTGATGCTCCCCGCCACGACGGGCGACGGTACCCGGTCCCGCATCGTGCGCGGCTTGCACGCCGGCGCCGTCACCACACCACGGTCCCATGTGGACGTCGTCGTCACCGAACACGGGATCGCCGACCTGCGCGGCAAAAGCCTCACCGAGCGTGCCGACGCCCTCATCGCCATCGCGGCCCCCGGCCACCGTTCCTCACTGCGGGAGACGCCATGACCAGCACGCTCGACGAGCAGCTGCACGAGTTCCTCTCGGCGCAGCTCGGCTCGGTCCCGAAGATCGTCGACCTGGCCCGCGTCGGCGTCGGCCGCTCGCGGGAGAACTGGGTGTTCGACCTCGTCGATCCCGCCACGGACGAACGCGAGCCGCTGATCCTGCGCCGCGACCCCGAAGGCGGCCTGGTCGACACCGACCGCGGCACGGAGTTCGCCGTCCTGCGCGCCCTGGAACCGAGTGGGCTCCCGGCGCCGCAGGCCCGCTGGCTGGACTCGGACGGCCGGTGGCTCGGCAAACCGTCGCTGATCATGCGCCGCGAACCCGGCGACTGCGACTACCGCGTGGTCAACGGCGACCGCCCGCCGGCCGAACGCGCCGACCTGGCCCGGCGGTTCTGCGAACTGCTGGCCCAAGTCCACTCCGTCGACTGGCGCTCGACCGGCCTCGGCGCCGTGCTCGAAGATCCGGGGGAACAGGCGTCGCTGGCCGAGCTGAACCGCTGGGAGACCGTGCTGCGCCAGGACCAGCTTGAAGCACTGCCCGAAGTGGACCTTGCTGTCGCGTGGCTGCGCGAGCACGCCCCCGCGTCGCCACGCACCGTGCTCGTGCACGCGGATTTCAAGCCCGGCAACATCCTGCTGCAAGGCAACCACATTTCCGCGCTGCTCGACTGGGAGCTCGCGCACCTCGGCGACCCGCTGGAAGACCTCGGCTGGGTCGTGCAGCCGCTGCGCCGCCGCGAGCACCTCATCGAGGGCGTGTGGGAACGCGCCGATCTCGTCAGCCACTATCGCGAGGCCACCGGCCTCGACGTCGACGAGACGGCGCTGGAGTGGTGGGTGGTTTTCTCGACCTTCAAAACCGTGGTCATGCAGGTCAGCGGGCTCCGGGCGTTCCTCGACGAGCGCAGCGACGAACCGTACCGCCCGACCCGACGCGTGCTGCGGACCCTGCTGACCGCGATCGCCGAAAGGAGCTGACGTGCGCCCGACCATCGAGGACCAGCTGCACGGTGCGCAGCGCCTGCTGGACCACGTCGCAGGCGACCCCGAACTGAGCCGGGACTCCCACGAGAACCTGGCCAACGTGCGGCGGCTGCTGAAGCAGATCGGCCGTTCGTGGTCCGAGCTGCTTCCCTTCTACGTCAACGACAACGCCACCATGGCGCAGTTGCTGACCCGCCACGCGCACTACATCGGGATCCCCGCGGCGGCCGAACCCGCCGGCTACGACGTCGCTCAAGCCGCCCAGCGCAACGCCGAGCTGCGAGCCCTGCTGTCCCGCGTGATCACGAACCTGCCCGACACCGCGGACGGAACCGTCGCCCGGCGGGAGATCACCGAGTACCTGGTCCGTCGGATCGAAGCCGACCCGAGCTGAGGAGGTGGCGATGAGCGACCTGATCGTCGGCGACGAGCATTTCGCGGAGCAGTTCCCCCTGTCCCCGTTGGACGATTACCTCATCCATCAGACGCCGGACCCGATCCGCGTGATGGCGACCGGCGACCCGCGCGCCTACGAGCGGTACTGGATGATCTGCCACGACCCGACCGGCGAGGTCATGGTCGCGACCGGCGGCAGCTTCTACCCGAACCTCGACCGCGCCGAGGCCTACGCCATCGTCAACTTTCGCGGCCGGCACACCTCCGTGCGCAGCTTCCGCGCGCTCGGCGTGGACCGGGCCGACCTGCGCATCGGCCCGATCGCCCCGGAGATCATCCGCGGCCTGCGGGAATGGCGCTACGTGCTCGAACCCAACGAGCAGGGCATCAGCTACGACCTGACCTTCCGCGACACCACCCGGCAGGTGTTCCGCGAGCCCCTGTCCGACTCGGCCCACGGCACGCCGCCGGGCCGGCGCAACGATGTCACCGCCGGGTTCGAGGGCTTCGGCACGGTCGAGGGCTGGGTCGAGGTCGACGGCACCCGCGTCGAGCTCGGCCCCGGCTCCGCGGGCACCCGCGACCGGCACTGGGGCACGGGCCGCGGCGTGGGCGGGCCGGCGATGTCGCTCGGCGGTCGGCTTCACGTGGGCGTGTCCGGCAACGCGTTCGTGCCGTTCTCCGACTGGACGCTGTGGGGCGACCGCGTGTACTACCCGTTCGGCGACAGCCGGCCCGGCGCGACGCGCGTGGCCAAGCCGACGCGGCGGCTGCGCTTCGACCCCGACACCGACATCTTCGCCGAGGGCATCGTCGACTACCGGCTCGGCACCGGCGAGGTCAAGCAGCTGCACTACGAGCACCTCGGCCTGCAGACGGCGTTCCTGCGCTGCGGTATGTACGGCGGCACCCCGGAAAGCGGCATCCACCAGGGCTCCTACGACGGCCCGGAGCTGACCGAGGGCGAGACCTACGACCTCACGAACCCCCGCACCCGCATCAGCCTGCGTGGTCTGGACGAACACTTGTGCCGCGTCACCTGCGACGGCGAGACGGTGATCGGCATCTACCAGACCATCGACCCGGTGGCCTACGAAACCTGCAAGTCGGGCCGCCCGGGCTGGGAATTTTTGGACTGAACCCGGCTGGGGGTTTTGTACTGAACACCGCGCGAGATCGCGCCGGTGTTGGGATCGAGCGGTGCGATCGGCCGCCAGGCCGATCCGAC
>NZ_JBEXHL010000022.1:0-154253 GCF_040607795.1 Amycolatopsis sp. NPDC005232
CCACGACGCCCAGCGCATCAACACCGAACTCCGCGCCGGCGACTGACGCCCGACTTCGACCGACTCGGCACACGGCACCAGCGCCGCGTGCCGTTCTGCGTGAGCGGGCCGGGATCGATCGGCTGTGGATGTCGTCGACAACCCGGTCCATCTCCGGCTGGGAGCTCTCTCGGGCGAGGTGGCCGGAGACCGCCTCGATGTGCTCGGAGGTGTTTCGGGTCGGCAAGCGGAAACCGCGGCACGCGCGTCGGTTTCGGGCGAGCTCGGTGGATGAAATTCGGCCAGGCAGATCGTCTACTGTGGACCTGGAACAGTGCCGCATGGTTTCTGGATGGCACGAGATCACACTTGTCCGGCAGGAACCGTTCATCCGAGTAGTGCCGTTGCCACTGCGGACGAGGATCAGTACCCGTTGGCTGGGTTCGAGCCGCTGTACGTCGTCGCTGCTCGGCAGTGGTGGGGGTAGTCCGGTGAGCGGTGCTGGAAGGACAGGATCGCGGGGTTCCGGATCGTGCCGTCCTGGATCTCGATGGCGCGCCGGACGGTTTCGTGGGCGTCCCAGGTGGAGGGTCCGGAAAGGACTGATCGGAGGTGGGGGAGCAGGGCTTCGCTGATTTCCCAGGTCGCCGAGTTCCACAAGTAGGACGGGACCGGCCGGCGAACCATGCCTGCGTCTTAAGCCGGCAGGGCCCACGACGGGGCACGTCGACGGCGAGTGGTGGCCCCGGAGCCGTGACCTGACCTGTGAGCTGCCCGCGCTGCTCACGGCGGCGGTCGCTCGTCTGGGCCGGATCGGCGAGGTCGCCTACCACGCCGAGAAGAACACCCGGGCCGAGGGCACTGGCTCGCGCCACTGCCCGCCTGAGCCCCGCTACCCATCGTGGCGTTCACGAAAGGATCCCCTGATCAATATTTCCACATTGGACAATCCGCTGTTCAGTCACCCCATCGCCGAGCAACCTCGGCCCGGCGCGTTGACCACGTCCCAGGACGACCGCTACGGAAAGTTGTTCCTCCAGCCGGGCTACGAGCCGGGGTCGGACACCGAAACCGAAACCCGCCCGCACCGGCGGCCTGGCAACGCGAACACGCGGGTACGAAAGTCAGGACGTCCCAGCCACCGCTGATCCGGTTTCGTGCGAACCAGCCGTCCAGCGTGGGTTTCGCCACCACGGCAGCCCGGATGGACCGGACGCGAGGCCGAGAATTCCTGCGTATCAACAATTCTCACCCCGTTCGGGGACGCACTTGACGTGATCTCACGCCTTCACTCCACGGCCGCCGGGACGGGTGGGCTCGACCATAGATGCGCCTGCTTCAGCGGGCATGACGAATCGGTAGAGGAGAAAATTGTGACCACGGACGTCACTGTTGTATCGCGGTACGACCTGCGGGTCAAACTGGTGCGGGATGTGCTGAAGGAAAACACGAAACTGGATGAAAAGGCGTGTCAGGCGCTCGCGGTGCAGCTGCTACACGCCATGGACGCAAATCCCGAACGAATGCGGTGAACGCTCGCCGGCCGGCCTTACGCTGCGGCTTCGACCTGGGCTCTGCCAGGGCCTCGCCCCTTCAACCGCAATGCACCCCGGGGTGGTGGCAGGGGAGGACGGCCGCGACGCGGCGTTGCCGAAACGCAACCAGCCGTCCGGCACGCCGCTGTCCCGGCCCGCTTTGGAGACGCAGGGTTGCCGCACACGGACCCCTTCCCCTGTAGGACGTTGCCTGCCGTGCCGTCACTGCTTCCTTGGTGCCGCGAGCTGTCCCTCGGCAGGCCCGTGACACGGGCCGGGGGAGTGACCGGATGGGTAGTGGCGGTCGATGATGGTCCTGTGCCCTTCAGCGCCCGAGAACACTTCCTCAGCCAATACCCCCCAGGCGAAAGACCCACCGCTTTTGAGCAGTACGAGGGCTCAGGCATAGCATTGGAATGGCTGTTCGCTGCGGTCGGCTCCGGCGTCGCAGGCAATGTCGCCTATGACGTGCTGAAAGGCCTCGCCCAGCGGGCGGCGACAGCTACCTGGAAGCCTCAACGGCCGTTGCCGGAGCACGATCGGTTGGTGCTGTTGGCTTGGCTCGCGGTCCAGGTGAGGTGCTATCGGCTTGAGTTACGTGAACCTGAGCTGGGGAGTCTTCGCCTGGTTTCTCGACTTGAGCGGGACGAGGCTGTCGAGCTCCTCTTGCGTGGTTCTGCGCTGTCGGTCAAGGTCGTGTCTCCCTCGGGATCGAGGCGGTACACCAAGCCCAAGGTGTCGGTGACGCTGTTCACCGTCGAAAGCGCTTAGCGCGTGTCTTACGTGGTGATCGGTCGCTCGTGAGCGGTGATCTTGCCTGTGGTTGATCGTTTGTCGTTGAGGTTGGTTCCGGATGAGCTGTGGGTCCCGGCGGAGCCGTTGATTCCGGCAATCAAGTCCCGCCGCGGTCCTCGGCGCCGCAAGCCGGCCAAGCTGCACGCCGACGAGGCCTACGACCCAGCCCGACCTGCGGCGCTGGGTCCGCGATCGCGGCATCAAGGTCCGTATCGCCCGCAAAGGCATCGAATCTAGCCAGAAACTCGGCAAACACCGTTGGGTGATCGAACGAACCATGGCGTGGTTCACGGGATACCGACGCCTGACGCTGCGCTACGAACGCAAAGCTGAGCGGTTCCTCGCCTTCCTCATCCTCGGAGCCAGCCTCACCTGCTACAAGAAACTTCGCAAACTCACCACATGAGACACGCTCTAAGTGCCGTTGCAGTATTGGGTGGCAACACCGGCGACGCGGGGCCCGGATCCACATTGGCGGTGGGAAACCCCAGCATTCGCCCGCGCTGCGCCCCGATGACGACAACACCTCTGACCGTGCGCGCGACGGGCTCACCCATATCGGCTCCTCGAGTTACTGGGCGATTCTGCCGTCGTCGAGGATCAGCTTCGGGTCGTGCCCCATTCGATCCCGCTTGATCTCCAGGTAACGGATGTTCTCGGGGGTCGCCTGCACCGGTAGCGGCACCTGCCCGAGCACCTTCAGTCCGTAGCCTTCGAGCCCCACGCGTTCGGCGGGATTGTTGGTCAGCAGGCGCACAGAACGGATCCCGAGGTCGCTGAGAATCTGTGCCCCCGTGCCGTAGTCGCGGGAGTCCGCGCGCAGGCCGAGCTCCAGATTGGCGTCGACGGTGTCCGCGCCCTGCTCCTGCAGCTGGTAGGCCTGCAGCTTGTGCAGTAGCCCCATTCCCCGTCCCTCATGGCCCCGCATGTACAGCACGACACCTCGGCCCTCCCGCGCGACGGCCGACAGGGCGGCATCCAGCTGGTGACCGCAGTCGCAGCGCAGCGACCGGAAGACGTCACCGGTGAGGCACTCGGAATGCACGCGGACGAGCACGTCCTCGCCGTCGGACAAATCGCCGCAGACGAATGCGATATGCACGCGCTCGTCGTGGAGGGACGAATAGCCGATCGCGGTGAACTGCCCCGCCGTCATAGGGATACGAGCCGAGGCAACGCGTTCGACCAGTTTCTCGACCCGCCACCGATAGACGATCAGATCGGCGATCGAGATCATCTTCAGGTCGTGTTCTTCCGCGAAGCGCTGCAGCTCCGGGCCGCGGGCCATCTCGACCGGGTTGTCCTCGCTGGTGATCTCGCACAGCGCCGCCACCGGGGCGAGACCCGCGAGCACCGCCAGGTCGACAGCCGCCTCGGTGTGCCCCGTCCGGCGCAACACCCCGCCGGGCCTGGCCCGCAATGGGACGACGTGACCGGGCCGGCTGAAGTCGCCGCTGCTGGACGCCGGATCAGCCAGGCTGCGAATGGTTCTCGCACGGTCGCTTGCCGAGATCCCGGTCGAGATCCCGTGCTTCGCGTCGACCGTGACCGCGTAGGCGGTCCCCCGCCGATCCTGGTTGGTGGTGACCATCGGCGGCAGGTCGAGACGATCCGCATTCTCTTCCGTCAGCGACACGCAAATGTATCCGGACGTGTGGCGGACGGTGAACGCGACCAGCTCGGCGGTGGCGAACTGGGCGGCGAAGATCAGGTCGCCTTCGTTCTCGCGGTCTTCATCGTCGACCACGATCACCGGTCGACCGGCGGCGAAATCGGCTATGGCCGCCTCGACTGCGGCTGTTCCGTGCACGGATTCCCCTTCAGTGAGTTGGCATATGCGGGACAGTGGGATGAAGACTGCGCCCTCATCGGCTGCCGTCCACCGGACATCGTTGAAACGCGAGTCCGTCTTCGACGCGAGAACCCTGGCGAGCCTGGTGCGCCGCGAGCATGTCGACCCCGATGCGACGGCATTCGCGCAACAGCGGCCACGATGTCGACGTCTTGGCGACACACAACGAGACCAGAGGCGGGTCCAGTGAGGACAGAGGTGAAGGAACTGGCGGCCAGTCCGCGGGGTCGAGCGCCGTCGACAAGTGCCGCGACGGCGGTTACGCCGCTCGGAAACTCTGAATACACACTTGACCGGTATTCTCGAATAACAGGGAACCCCTGTCCGTACGGAGCTGGCCACTCGAAGCGAAAGCCGGTCGCCGGGTTGTGAATCGCGAAGGCGGTATCGGTCATCGTTGTCTCCAGATCACGGTGAGAGTTCGCGCACGGGCGCGGCGCTGGCCGACGTGCATGTCGTCGGCCAGCACTCGTCGCCGGCCCCAGGCCGCGGGCACAGCCACAACTCCGTCAACACGGTCGCTTGTTGGTCAGCCCAGCAGCTTGCCGCGGTAGCCCCAGTGCGAGGGCTCGATACTGTGAAGGACGATGGCTGTGTCGTTTGCCGCGTCCTCCCCGAGGACGGAGCCGACTGCCTGCGTCAGCGCCTCGACCATCTTCGCGCTGAACGTCTCGTCGTCGAAACGACTCGTGAAGAACGATGCTTCGATGTGAGCCATTGCTCTCTTTCTCCTTCTTCCGTGGTTACGACGTGCTCAATTCGTTCGAGCCCGGCTGGCCGGCTTCACCGTCTCGCCGGCACCGTTCTCGGTGAGTTCGTCGTGGTCGTTCGATCAGGAATCCTCGGCCCGGGTCGGGTGCTCCGCTTCCTGGAGGTCGAGCGCCTCCGATACGGCTCGCAGATACCCGCTGAGCTCACGCCCGGCCCGCACGACGTGCCTGATGTTGGAGGGCTGGGCCAGGCGACCGATGTCGGTGAGTACGTTTCCGTCGACCACGACGACATCGCCGACGGCGCCGGTCCGCAGTGAGCCAAGATCAGGTCGGTCCAGCAGCGCCGCCGCGTTGGTCGTAGCCGTGGTGATCGCTTCTTCTTCGGACATGCCGTGCCGGACGTACAGCTCGAGCTCGCGAGCGTGCGCGCCGAACGGGCACAGCGTGCCCGAGGAGTCGGTGCCCATCGCCACGTTGACCCCGGCCTCGCGTGCCAGTGTGAACGATTTCAGCGTGCGGTCGTGTGCTTCGCTGAGGTCCGCCACCCCTTGGGCGGTCAGGCCGCGGAGTGTCCCCTCTCGTTGGCACCAGTCGTTGAAGGACATGGTGGGGACGAGGAAGGTCCCGCGCTCGGCCATCTCGATCGCCAGCTCCTCGTCGAGGTACGAACCGTGCTCGATGGAGTCGACACCTGCCGCAAGGCTGCGTCGGATGCCTTCGGCAGACAGTGCGTGCGCTGCGACCCGGAGGTCCAGCTCGTGGGCAGTCTCGACGATGGCGGCCAGCTCGGCGATGCTGTAGTTGGGCCAGCTCGGCCGTTCGCCCTTCGACATCCCACCGCTGGCCATCACCTTGATGAAGTCCGCACCGGCCCGGGCCTGGAGGCGCACGAGCTTGCGGCACTCCTCGATGCCATCTGCCGTGTCCCATTGTTCCCGTGGCGTGTACGGCGGGTAGAACAGATCGCCGTGACCGTTGGTCATGGTGATCCACCACGGAGCGACGGCCAAACGAGGTCCGACCGCCAAGCCTTCGTCGATGAAATCGCGAAGCTCGGTCTCTCCGGCGCCGCGGTGCCCCATGACCCGCAGCGTCGTGAATCCGGCGGCGAGCGCTCGGTGGGCGTTGCGCAGCCCGTGCAGCAGCTTGGCCGGCTTGCTCACCTGGCCGCGGAAGACATCACTTGCAATTACGTGGTGGTGATCGGAATTGGTCGTCAGGTGGACGTGGGCGTCGATCAGGCCGGGCAGGACGGTGCAACCTGCAGCGTCGAGCCGGGGAGTCCCCGGGGGAACCCTGCCCTCTTCCCGCGGCCCTGCGTAGACCACTGTGCCGGCTCGGATGTGAACGAGTCCGTCGCTGTGATGCTGGCCCGGCCCCGACCATACCAAGCCGCCTTCGATGGCGATGTCGCCGGGAGTCATCGCGAGCCCGGGAAGCACGCTGGTTCTGACAATTTCATCCCCTTAGAAGGTGTGGTTCTTTCCGCCGAAGACAGCGCTCACGGAGTCGTCGGTGAAGATGCTGTTGATCGAGTCCGCGAGCAGCGGGGCACATGAAAGCACCTTGATCTTGTCGGGGGCACCCTCGCGGAGCGGGATCGTGTCGGTGACGACGATTTCCTCGAAAGGCGACGCAGCAAGGCGTTCGTACGCGGGCCCGCTGAAGACCCCGTGGGTCGCCGCGGCGAGCACTCGGCGAGCACCGGCGTGCTTGAGCGCCTCTCCTGCCGCGCACAGCGTGCCGGCGGTGTCGATGATGTCGTCGATCACGATGGCGGTCTTCCCGCGGACATCGCCGATGACGGTGGTGATCTCGGCGACCTGCTGCTGGGGCCGCTCCTTGTCCAGGATGGCCAGGCCGGCCCCGATCTGGGTGGCGAACTGCTTGTTGAGCTTCACCCGGCCCGAGTCCGGGGCGACGATCACCAGGTCGTCGTCGAGGCCGGCGAAGTAGTCACTGAGGATGCCCAAGGCCGTCATGTGGTCGACCGGGATGCCGAAGAACCCCTGCAGCTGGCCGGCGTGCAGGTCCATCGTCAGCACTCGGTCGACACCCGTCGCCTCAAGTGCGCGAGCCACCATGCGAGCCGAGATCGGCTCGCGCGGAGCCGACTTCTTGTCCTGCCGCGAGTAGCCATACCACGGAGTCACTGCGATCACGCGGTGTGCGCTCGCACCGACGGCGGCGTCCACCATTACCAGGAGCTCCAGGAGCGAGTCGTTCGCATTGACGCCTGTCTCCGGGTTCGCGCACATCGGCTGAACGATGAAGACATCCGCTCCACGGATTGATTCTTCGAACCTGCTGTAGACCTCTCCACTGGAGAACGTCTTCAGGGTCACCTTGCCAAGCTCGATCTGAAGAAGCTCGGCGATGGCACCCGCCAATGGCGCGTTGGACCGGCCGGCGAACACCATCAGCCGCCTGCCCCAATTTGCGTGCGACGACGCGTTCACGAGCTCACCACTCCGCCAGTGCGGATTACGGACGCCCGAGGGGGCATCCGGCCTTCCCCTGTCAGTGGTCAGATTCACGAGGTAAAAACCTTTCGACTTCGGTCCGAAAAAGGGGAGACGCTGCGGGTTCGACCACCATCACGTGCCCGCGCTGCTTTCGTCGGTCGCCAAGACGGCGTCGATCGTTGCCGCACTCGGCACGCCCGTGCGCGCGCCCACCGACTCAACCGACAACGCCGCAGCAGCCGCGCCGCGCCGCGCCGCGCCGGCGACGTCCGTTCCCGCTGCCAAGCTGGCGGCAAACACGCCGTTGAAGGTGTCCCCAGCGCCGGTGGTATCGACCACTCGACGTGCCGGCCAAGCCGGGATCCGGGTGCTGACTCCGTCAGCACCACACAACAGCACGCCGTCGGCGCCCAGCGTTACTACCACCGGCGCTCTCGTGTGGGATGCCACCGCGGCCGCCATCGTCTCCACCGGCGGGTCTCCGGGCTGACCAAGCAGACGGTAGAGGTCTCGCAGCTCGCCCTGGTTCGGGGTGATGATCGGGGCGAGCTTGAGGAGCTCTTGGACGCAGGGGACGACAGGGGCCGGGTTGAGCACACACAGCAACCCCTGTGCAGTGGCGGCCTCGACTGCGGTGACGACTGCCGTGACAGAGATCTCCGTACTGACCAGAACGCACCCTGGCCACCCGCTCGCTCGCTCGATCGCGGCCCTCACGTCCCGAGCGCCCACCGCCGCATTTGCGCCGGCAGCTACGGCGATCTGGTTCTCCCCGAAGGAATCCACGACAATGAGCGCAGCTCCGGTAGTGGACCCCTCCTTGATCACGACATCGCTGACGTCGATCCCTTCGGCACGCAGCTCGGCCAACGCAGCCACTCCGAACTCGTCAGGCCCCACGGCGCCGACGTAGCGGACATCGGCACCTGAGCGCGCCGCCGCGACAGCCGAGTTGCCGCCCTTCCCGCCGCCGTGACGCTGCAAGTCCGCCCCCACCACGGTCTCGCCCGGTCCGGGAAGCCTGGAGGCGGCGACGACCATGTCGACATTCAGCGCCCCGACGACGAGGAGACGCCCGTTCATGCCTGATCCGGCCGGCTGCGCACCGTCGCCCAAGCTCACGACACCTTTTCCGCGAGCACCGGCGCTTCCTGCGCCTGCGCGGTCCACGAGACGATCGCCGTCCACATCTGGCCGTAGTGCGGCCACTCCAGGAACTCCTGGGGTGCCCAGTGTGGGGCGAGATCGGAGGCAAACGCCGCGGTCCGGCCGTCACCGTACTGGCCCACGACCAACATCGGGTCCTCATCCACCCGCGCCACGACGGTGGCGTCCGGCTTCGCAATGAGTTTGTTGTAGCCGAGAAGGTGGGGCCATTCCGGCGGCGTGCCACCCAGGACCGGGTGATCGGGTTGGCAGACCTCCACCGCGACTCCCTCCGACCTCTCGACACGGTCGTCGTACGGGAGCATGGCCACGGGCAGCGGATCGGCGAGCGGGCTCATGCCGAAGCGGCCCTTGCCATCGATCCCGGTGAAGGAAAGATACCCCCCGACCATGACCAGCCCGCCACCTCGCTTGACGTAATCCGCAACCAGACCAAGCCGGTTTGGCGACCTTTCCGATCGCAGGAAACTCTCATCCGGCAGCAGGAAGGAGTTGGATCCGATGTCAGAGATGACGACCACGTCGAACTCGTCGATTTCCTCCGGCGAGCGGGGGAACCGCAAGGTGATCTCGTGGCCCCGGATGTAGGTGACCTCGAACCCAGCGTCATCCAGGCAGCCGAGGAAGAAGCCCGCGCCCTCCTCGTATTCGGTCGAGTGGAACTGGTCGAAGCCCTTCATGTGGATCGTGTGCTTCACCCACGACTCCCCGACGAAGAGAACCCTGAGCGGCGACCCGGTGGTGCTCATCAGCTTGAACTCCCTTGCACGAACTGGTTTCTGGTTGATGTGGCTTTGAGCTGGCGGCCCAGCGCGTGCGCCTCGCGAAGGTCGATCCCGACGTAGGTCTTCGCGGCCAGGGGCGCCAAAACGGGCGTTGGGTTCACCGCGACCGATTGCGAGAACGTCATGAACAGCTGCACGTCGCTGGATGAATCCCCGTAGACCACACACTCATCGGCGCTCAGGTTGCGAGCAGCGAGAGCCGACTGGGTGATTGCCACCTTCGCCTCTGGCCTCAGCGTGGCTGAGTTCTCCAGCGGGCTGCCCAACTCGACAGCCGAGCCGTAGGTCTCGTTGGCGCCCCAAAGCTCCAGCCTGCGGACGAAGAACGTCGGCGACTGGGAGATCACGATCACGTCCTCACCGCGAGATCGAATGTCCTCGAAGGTTTCGGCGACACCTTCCATCCAGGGCGAGCTCTGAAAGGCATCGTCGAAGTCGGCAGGGGATGCGTCCTTGCAGATGTCGAGGAGCTTCAACCAGAAGTCGGTGTCGGAGATCGTCCCCTCGCCCCACGCCCTCTCGATTTCCTGCCCGGCATCGAGTTGGCCCATCTGGCGAGCCAGCTCGATCGCGGCGGTGCTCCTCAGGAGGGTGCCGTCCATGTCAAACACATGGAGGCAGCCCACCGCGCCGGCCTCTGCGGATGTGTTCACCTTCAGTTCTGCCCTTCGGACGAGGAGAACGGCTTCTGATCGAGCACTACGGTCTTGTTTTCGAGGTACGGCAGAAGGCCGGCGACGCCGCCTTCTCGGCCGACACCAGACTGCTTGAAGCCGCCGAAGCCGATCCCGAAGTCCGCCCGGTTGCCGTTCTGCCCCACTGTCCCTGCGCGCAGGAACCTGGCCACCTCGCGAGCACGGTGCGCGTCGTAGGTGAACACCGAAGCATTCAGACCGAACGCGGAGTCATTGGCGATCCGGATCGCGTCTTTCTCGTCAGCCGCGGCGATCACTGAGATCACGGGCCCGAAGATCTCCTCTTGGGCGATCCGGGAGGAGTTGTCCACATTCCCGAAGACGGTCGGCTCAATGAACCAGCCCCGGTCGAGGTCCTTGGGTCGGTTACCGCCGAACGCCAGGGCGGCCCCTTCGTCCTTGCCGATCTGGACATAGCCCTCGACCCGCTCACGCTGTCGCCGAGAGGCCAGCGGCCCCATCTGGACGCTGGGGTCGAACGGGTTCCCCACCTTGACCCGAGAGAACCGCTCGGCGAGCGCCTCGAGCATCTCGTCGTGCCGATGGCGAGGCACGATAATCCGAGTCAGCGACGCACAGATCTGGCCGGAGACAAAGCACGCGCCCCCGGTGAGGCTGTCGGCCGCTTCGGCAATGTCCATGTCGTCGAGGACGACCGCCGCCGATTTTCCTCCCAGCTCGAGGGTGTACCGCCCGATGCGCTCCGCCATGATCCCGGCGATCCTCTTCCCAACCGCCGTGGACCCGGTGAAGGTGATCTTGTCCACGCGGTGATCGGTCACCAGCGCTTCAGAGGCCTCCCGGTCGGCGGTGAGCACGTTTACCACGCCGGGGGGGAGGCCGACCTGTTCAGCGATCTCGGCGATGACATACGCGGCGCTCGGCGCCTCCGGTGACGCCTTGACGATCACCGTGCACCCGGCGAGTAGCGCGGGCGCCAGCTTCCAGGCGGCCAGGTGCATCGGGGTGTTCCACGGAATGATCGCCCCCACGACGCCTACGGGCTCCCCGACGATCATCCCGAAGCCTTCGCCCGAGCTGGTGGGCACCTCCTGCTCGAACGGATACCGATCGGCGAGATCAGCGTAGTAGTTGAACGCCGCAGGGACCTCCTCCAGGACAGCCGGCACAATACGGGCGATGATCCCCGTCTCGCGGGGCCACAACTGGACCAGGTCATCGGAGCGCTTGGCTGCCGCTTGAGCGATGGCGCGCAGGAACTCCGCCCGCCGGCTCGGCGACATCCGTGGCCACGGGCCGTCGTCGAAGGCCCGCCGCGCCGCTCCCACTGCCCGCGCGACATCCGCCGCTTCGGCCTCAGCGACAGTGAAAAACAGCTCCTCCGTCGCCGCTTCGATCACGTCGATCGTGCGGGTCGTCGAAGGATTGACCCATTGCCCGTCAATGTAGAACTGCCCCGGGTTCGAGATCGGCGCGCTGGGCGTCTTGGTTGTCATCGGAATGCTTCGCCTCCAACTGGTCGGCTATCGCGGAGCTCGTGGTTGTCATCACTTGCCGACCCGGCCCTTCATCGGATCGCGCCCAGTCGGCGGTGGGCGCGGGGCCAGGGGTCAAGGAACTGGACGCGGTGGACCGTGACTCGTCGTCACACAGCGTGATCCAGAACCCCTTCGAAGAGCGTGGATTCGATTACCCGCCGACGGATGGTCTGGTACAGCGGACCGTGCTCCTCGCGACTGGCCAGTGCTGATGCCCAATCAGGGTCTGAAAGGAACGTCGCCCACTTGCGCTCCAGCTCGGCAAGGTCGGAGAACCGCATCGTGTAGACGAGCTCATTGAAGGAGTTGTCACCGATGGTGGTGCAGCCCACCTGCGTCATCTCCATCCCGTGCTTCCTGAACAGCGGCACCACCACTGACGTGAATAGGTCGACGACATCCCGGAACCGGCCCGCCGCCGGGACGTACTCGCGAACCTCGTAAATCACCTTGTTGATCTCCTCTGCGGTCTTCGGGTTCTGAGCCTTCACGGCAGTTGGCGGGCGGATCCCCACGGTTGGTCTCGATCAGGCGCGCTTGGACACCCGAGGGGTGTTAGTCCGCGAACGCGGGAAGGACCTCTTCAGCCATCATCTTCATGTTCTTGACGATCGCGTCGGTGGGCTGACCGACTGCGATGAGGCATGCCAAGTGGTCCACTCCAAGCTTTTCGTAGGACTTGAACCGCTCGATCATGCGATCGGGCGTGGTCAACACCGGGTCGGCGTACTTCTCCAGCAGGTTGTCCTTGGAGAAGGAATGCTGCTCAGGTGTCATCTTCCCGCGGTGCACGTAGTCACGGCTCTCGCCGACATTGCGAGTGGCGAGCCGCTCTTCCTTCGTGTCGACCGTGCCGGGACCCTTGACCAGGGCCATGTAGTAGTTGTATTCGTTCACGACGTCATCGAAGTACTCCAACGCCTCTTCCTCGGTACGACCGACCCAGGTATGGCGGAGTACCATGACCTCGCCGCGAGGATTCCCGGTCTTTTCGATCTCGTCGTTGTAACTCCCGATGAGCTCCTCAAGGTCGCCGTGGGGCTCGAAGTTGCCGTAGTTCGGCGCCGTGATCAGATTCAGGCCCTGCTGGGCGACCCGGCGAACACCATCGTTGCTCTGCGATGCGACCCAGATATCAGGATGTTGCTTCGCCGCCGGCTTTGGGACCAGGGTCGTCGGCGGGAATGAATAGAACTGGCCGTCATGGGACACGTCATTCTCGGTGAAGAGACGACGGACGATCTCCAACCCTTCTTCGTACATTGCCCGCTGGTTCTCCGGCTTCACCCCGAGCCGATCGAGTTGGAACCTGCTCCCACCGCGTGCGACGCCGATGCCGATTCGACCTGGCGCGAGATGATCCAGCAGGCTCATCTCGGAAGCGACCAGGAGCGGGTTGTAAGCCGGTAGGACGACCACACCCGGAACGATCCGCAGCCGCTTGGTCCGCTGAGCCGCGACCGCCGCGAACATCATCGCCGAGGGATTGGCCACGTAGTTCTGGAACTGGTTCTCGTTGATCGTGATCCCCTCGAAGCCGAGCTCCTCGGCGGCATCGACGATCCTGAGCATGCTGTCCAAAACCTCGGACCAGGGCCGGGTCATGTCCGGATAAAAGAACGGCGCCGTAACCCAGAACTTCATTGCCATCGTGTTTTCCTCAACTCTTGTTCGCTAGCTTCCAAGGGACCGTAGGACTAAAACCCGAGGCGCTCGGCGAAGCAGTCCACGGCAACGGGAAAGACCACGATGCCGTGGACTGCTTTATGAGTGCCCCGCGGGTGAGTGGTTCAGTTGACGGCCGCGCCGGCGGGTGCCGGTGCGGGTCCGGTGAGCATTGGCGCGATGTAATCGCCGTACCATTCCTGCGGCACCGGCGCCTCACTGGCAGCGATCAACTCAGAGAAGTCCCACTTCTTCAGGAGTTTTCCGTTGCGGAAGACGGGCTTGAGCAGGTTCTGCTCGGGGCTGACGGAGTCGCGCGGTACGGTCTTGTACTCACCGTCCTCCAGGATGAGGGCGAGCCGCCCGGCCTTGGACCTCTTGAAGCTGGCCCCGGTGGGCTGCTTGGAGATGTCGCGCCACTCACCGTTGACGCAAACGGCGTTTGCCTTCTGTGCGAAGTTGTTGGTGTCGCGGTTGACGTGCTGAAGGAGGCCGCCGCCCATGCCGAAGACGGCGTTGTCTGCCGCGAGGCCGCGGCGCTCCATCTCGATCAAGATCGCCCGGAGGCTCTCACCGGTGACGCCGTCGCCCTGCACCACTCGGATGAACGGAGGGAGGATCTTGAAGCCCTTGCTGTTGACTTCGTAGCCGAAGGCGTCCATGAGCCACTCGGTGGTGTCGGAGGTGACCTGGACGACGTCGCCGGAGTCGGGGCGCGCGCCCACCATGCCGGGGAAGTTCTGGATCAATTCCTTCAGCTCGCCGCCGAGGATCTTCTTGACGCAGTGCTCGTGGTCGTAGGTGTCGGTCAAGACCAGCGCGAAGCCGTAGTCGCGGTAGGTCTCGAGCATGTTTCGGATGGCGTCGGCCTCGAAGTCTCGCCCCCAGGCGGTGAAGCCGGCGTGTTCGGAGTTGGGGCCGGAGTTCGATGGAGCGACGGCGTTGTACCAGCGCTTGGCGGCGAGGATGCCCGGGGTGGTGTCGCTCTGGCTGAAGTTCACCAAGTGCGCCATGCCACCAAGTGCGGCGGATTGCTGCGAGCTGACCCCCCGTGCGCCGTAGTCGTGAAGCATGTGCCGGAGCGCTCCCTGGTTGTCGGAAGTGCGCTCCAGGGCGGTGCGGATCACCTGCTTGCACAGCCAGCTCAGGGTGCCGATCGTGGTGGGATACCACACCGCCCTCAGCAGGGCAGTCTCGAAGAAGCTGGTCACCCAGTAGTACTTCGGGTCCGTGTTGATGAGCTGCACGAGCACGTTGTTACTGGGCAGCACGGTGCCCTCGGGGATCGCCTCGATCTCGACGGGCAGATAGCCGTCGTGGTCGTTGATGATGCCCATCCAGTTGTCGCGGTTGAAGTGCATCCCCTGCTCGCGCATGAGGTACTCGGCCTCATCGACATCCTCAAGCGTCACGGGGCGCATGAGGTAGTCCCGGATGAAGGCTTGGAGGCCGACGAACATCGTGACGGGGAACTGGCCGCCGCGGGACTCGATGTACGACGAGATGTACTCGGTGCCCGGCGGGTACAGCGAGTAGTGGCAGTGCTTGTAGTTGTCGGTGTTGACGACGATGTTGTCGAACTGGTCGCCTAGGGACATCTTTGTCCTTCCTCTCGGCCGCCCCGCGACTGGAGTAGTCACCAGCAGTCGCCAGCGGACCATTAACGATTCTACATCCACGCCGAAGTCTGCGGTCTGCAACCACGACTTCGCTGATCAGATCGTCGGTCCAGCGGGTAGAAACCTTTCTACCGGCGGGACTGTATCAGCGGTAGATCGGCTCTGTAAACGGTGAGTTTCGATCGGCCCGAAGGGACCAGGGTAGGACCTGCTCTGCCCGGGCAGGGGTACCTGACGGCGGTCGAGCTCTCGATCGCATTCGAAGATGTCGTGGCCGTGGAGGTTGAAGATCTCCGCACCGCTACCCCGTACCGCGGACCCTCACGCGGCCGTCGCCTGGCGCATCCTTCGTCTCCGGCGTGCCTTGCGGCCCCAGGTCACCTCGGCGGCCAGCGCCCGAACCCAGTGTGTGAAGCGCGACGCACCGAGGCCGACGGATCCGCGCCACCCGCGACATCGGGGGACGCTGCGCCCCAACGCGCGCCGGCCTAGGCCGGAGAACTGCAGCAGTAGTTCTGGAAAGCGTTCTATCCTTGAGCTGGAATCGGCTATGGTTACCCTTCGCGACGTGAACGAAGTGCCGCATGACGACACGTGGGGGTGATCTTGACCCGGAATTCGGGAGCCATGCCGACGCGCAGGCCCACGATGAAGGAGGTTGCTGAGCGGGCAGGAGTCGCGATCAGCACGGTAAGTTACGTGCTCAACAACAGCGGGCCCGTTGCGGCCGACCGGCGTGCACGGGTGCTGGAGGCTGTCCGCGCGCTGGGCTATTTGCCCAACGAGTCTGCTCGCAACCTCAAGCGACATAGCGTGGCCACCGTAGGTCTCGTTGTCCCCGACCTTGTGAACCAGTACTTTGCGTTGATTGCCGAGGGAGTGGAGCAAGCCGCGTCCGAGAAGGACGTCTTGGTGGTGTTCTGCACACCGGAAGCGACCGGTGGCGGCGAGTCCTGGAACAGCAGGCTGCTGCGCAGTCAGCGCCTCGACGGGCTCATCTACCTCTCCGGATCAGAGACGCGAATGGAGGCTCTGGTCGAGTTGACCCGAGTCGGCCCTGTCGTCCTCGTCGACGAAAAGCTCCCTGGATTCAACCTGCCGTCTGTGGTCTCGCAGAACCGCCGAGGTGCGAGGGAGATCGCCAACCACCTCACCTCGCTCGGGCACGAGCGCCTAGCCATCCTTGGCGGTCCGCTCGAGCTCTGGACGGCCGAACAGCGCCTCTCGGGCTACCGCGAGGCCATCGCCGCCGCCGGACTGAATCCGGACGGCATCCCCGTGCTCGCAGGTGACTACAGGATGTCTTCGGGCGAGCAGCTGGCTGCCGAGATCCTGAGCCGCACGCCGGACGATCGGCCAACTGCTTTGATCTGCGCGAACGACCTCATGGCAATTGGGGCCCTGACCTACTGTCGCCGCGCTGGCCTGCGGGTGCCGGAGGACGTCTCGGTGGTCGGATTCGATGACCTACCGTTCGCTTCCCTCCTCACCCCGGCTCTCACCACCGTCCGACAGCCCGCTCGGGAGATGGGCATTCAGGCCATCAAACTGTTGCTCGGCATGGTCGACGGCGCCGATCCGACTCCTCCCCCTCCGTTACCGGTCTCTCTGAAGATCCGGGAGTCGACAAGCCCCCTCTCCGTCCACTGACGAGGCGTTCTCATCCACGACGCGATCACCTGGACAGAGGTTTTATCAGACACGCCCTAGATGTTGCGGGTCATGACGTTGGTGACGGCTGGCGGGGCCTGGGACAGGGGACCAGGTCTTTCGGCGGCAGGATGGGAAGTGCGACCAACACATCCGAGCCCGACAGAAAGACCCGTCCAGGCACCACCGTAATGCCCCCGCTGCCGGGTCGAGGGCCGACGCCGCCACGGAGAGGCCGGTCTGCTCGGCCGCCCGAGTGTCCCGCACGGCCAGCCAACGCCACCCCCGCCGAGGTCATCACCCGGATCGAGTAGCTGCGCCGGCAACGCGAGTACTCCGCTCGCCAGATCGCCACCGAACCGGCCGCCGAAGGCATCACCATCTCGGTCCGCACCGTCGGCCGGCCACCTGCTCCGCATCGGCCTGAACCGACGCCGCGTCATCGATCCCACCGGCCAGGACAACCGGCAACCACGGCGGATCATCGCCCACTGGCCGGGCACATGGTCCACCTCGATGTGAAAAAGACCGGCCATATCCCCGATGGGAAGCGCTGCCTGATGGGACCGCTCGGACCGCGATCGGGTTCGTCCACCGGGCTCGGGCGTTCCTCGCCCGCCACGGCAGCACCCACATCCACCGTCTGGTCACCGACAACGGCGCCTGCTACCGCGCGAAGGGTTTCGCCACCGTCCTGCGCGGAGCCCGGCCAGCCACCAGCGGATCACGCCCCACACCTCACGCCACAACGGGAAAGTTGAGCGCTAGAAACGGATCCTGGCCGAGGAGTTCTTCGACGCCCGCGCCTGGACCAGTGAACAGCACTGCACGACAGCTCTGGCCGTCTGGAACGTGCATTACAACTGACATGATGGCATGGGCCCCGCTTATTTCCGTTATAGCGAAGGGAAATGCGGCCGGCACGAACCGTGACGTCGGCATCGGCATCGACCCACACAAGACCAGCTGGTACGCAGCGGTGGTTGCCGACACCAGCTACTCGAAGAACTCAGGGTGGCGGCAAGCCGCGCCGGCTACTGTGAACTGTGTCGTCTGGCCCGACGTTGGCCGGGCATCGCTGGGCGAGCAAGAGCAGCAACGGCCTGGGCCGGCCGTTTACCCAGCGATTGATCGACGACGACGTCGCCGTCGTGGACGTGTCGTCCGAACTCAGCTGCCGGGTGCGCCAACTGGCCACCGGGCACGGCCGCGAGAACGACCAGGTCGACGCCCGCTCGGTCGCGGTTGCCGCACTGCCGGCGCCGACCGGCAGCATCATCGGGACGACCAGGCCGAAACCCTGCGGCTGCTCAGCGAACACCGAGATGAGCGTCATCCGACGCCGCACCCAGGTCATCAACCGGCTGCATGTCCTCCTGCCGCAGTTGCTTGACGGCGGAGCTTCCGCATTCGTTGACAGCCGACCGCGCCGCTGCGCTGCTCGGCCGGATCCGCCGAGCCCGCGGGGCACGAGTCACACGACGGGCACTCGCGGTCGACCTGGTCGCGGACCCTCGCCATCTCGACAAGAAGATCGCCACCGTGGAACGACGAGTGTCGGACGCGCTGTCCGACAGCGAACCGGCGCTGTTGCGGCTGCCCGGAGTCGGTCCCATCCTGGCCGCTCGCAGCATCGATCGTGTCGGATCACTCGACCGGTTCCCCGACGCCAGCCACTTCGCGTCCCGCTGCGGGACCGCGTCGATCGAGGTCTCCTCCGGCGACGTCACACGCCACCGGCTATCCCGCGCCGGAGACCGGCAGCTCAACCGTGCACTGCATCTCATCGCATTCAGCCAAGTTCGCTGCCACGCCCCAGCGCGAACCTACTACCAGTACAAACGCGCAGCCGGTAAACGCCACCGCGAAGCCATGCGCTGCCTCAAACGACGGCTTGTCGTCTACTGCCACCTCACAGCCGACCCGCGGGCTGCGGCGCACGCCGCGACTTGACAGAGAGGAGCTACCATCGACCACACGCCGCCGCTGGTAACCAGTCACCAGCCACCCAGTTCCTCGCTGGCGTCACCCACGTCATGGCCGCATGCAGCTAGATCTCCTCCAGCGTGGCGCCGTCGTAAAACTTTGCAGCCTTGTAGACCATCGGATCCGAGGTGGAAACCTCCAAGTAGGTGACTTGCGCAACGATCAGAACGTGAGTTTTCGCGCGGAAGCGTTCTTTGATCTCTGCCTCGATCGATGCGGCCGACCCGCGGATCAGAGGGGATCCTTCCGGTCCGGCGTGCCAGTCGAGTCCGGCGAACTTGTCGTCCGACTTGGACGCGAATCCAGCGACGACCGCACGCTGCGTGTTGGCGATGATGTTGATGCCTAGGTGCTTGGATTCGAAGAGCGACGGGTAGGTCGAGGATGTTTTCTGCACACACAAGGCCACCAGCGGCGGGTCCAGCGAGATGGGCATGTAAGCGCTGACGGCTAGTCCGCGGGGTCGATCTGCGGAGTCCATGGTCGTCACCACGGTCACACCGGTGACGAACTTCCGGTTGAACTCCTTGAGATCCTCGATGCTGGGCATCTCGACCGCCTCGCCCGCGCCATTGGGCGCCGCGGGCGAGGCGAGCGCCGATCCCAGGACAGGCGCTCCCAGGTCGGACAGCATGTCGACCGACGGATCCCAGGTCACGCGCTCACGGATGATCCGGCCATCGCGCAGCGTTCCCTGTACGGCGCCTCGGGCGTGCAGCGCACGCCTCGTCGGGGGGACGTCGCCGAACGCGTTCACGAACGTACCGGTCGCCGACCAGAAAAGCGCGAAGTCATCGCCGTCCACGACGATCATGTCCACCGTCGTCCGCAGGTCCGGGATAGAAGCCCGCATGTCGCGAACCTGGCGCTTGAGCTCGGCCAGGCCCGAGGTGCGCCCCAGCCCGGCGTTCTCCAACTCGTAGTCGGCGTGGACGATCTCATCCAAGGCATCGGAATCGCCTTGGTTCCAGGCGGCATCCCAAGCCGAACGCACCAGGTCCTTGAAGTCCGACATCTCTTCCCATCCTCACTTCTGGCACCAAGAGGCAGACGACGCCACGGTTGCGGCTCGGTCTAGCCGACTGTGTCGCCGGGGCGCACGAACTCGGCTGAGGGCTTGGCTGGGCGCGTGGACTCCTCTGGACGAGGAATATAATCGATTCTACTATTAGTGTCAACGGCATTGTCAACTTGTCGAACTTGCTGATATAAGCGTGATCCACTGTGCTCGACACTGGTGGAAGCGATTCAATCAGGCCCGGCCTGCTCTTGAGCGCAAGCGTTCGTGGCAGGTCCCGCACCCATCCGCCGCCGCCACGACCGGAGCGCCCCGACTGTCAACCGACGTGGGGCGGGGGCGTTGCTTTTGCGTGCCGGCTTCCGAACCGGTGCGGTCGCGTGTGAAGGGAACTCAACAGTGTCCGACGGGTCGAAGGTGTCGCTGTTTCTGGACGTCGACACAGGCGTGGATGATGAGATGCCACTGCTGATGGCTGCGTCGTCACGACGTTGACGCCGGCGCGGTCGTCAGCGCGCTTGCGCCCGCTGTTGCTGCGGTGAGCGAACTTTCACTCGCCGGTCGCCGCGTCCGGATCACGGCTCTCGGTCGCTTGTCGATGTCGTGCCCGACGTCGACCAAGGTGCCATTCGAAGGGAATTCGTCCAGCGGGTGGCGGGTGTAAGCCCAACGCTGCGGGCTGCCGCGAGCCGCCTCGCGCTGACCCGGCTGGCGGCGTCGATCACGCGCCCGACGATGTCATCGTGCTGATCTACACGCCCGGAACGACCCGTCCTCAGGGCAGGGGAGCGATGAGGCTGCCGCGTGGGCTGTTCTCGCTCAGTTATGCTACAACCAGAAACGATTCGAGTATCCGGGCCGCGGGGGAGCGGCCCGCGAATTCAACAAGGGAACCGCACTGTGGACGAAGCCTCTGCCAGCCAGATCCAGGTCAACGCCGTCCTGGGACCCGTGCCGGCCGACAAGCTCGGAACGACGCTGACGCACGAACACCTCATCTGTGACTGGACGAAGCCCCTGGGCGAACCCCAGGGCGAAGTTGACCGCAGTGTCTTCGCCCGCCGTGTGGATCCCTCGATCCGTTGGCTGCTCACAGAGGATCCGTCCTGCTGCTTCGACAACGCACGCCTGGAAGACACAACGGCCGTGGTCGATGAACTCCAGTGCTTCATCGACGCAGGAGGACAGACGGTCGTTGACTGCACCAACGGAGACATCGGCCGAAACCCGCGTGCGCTGCGCGAGATTTCCGAGCGAACCGGTCTCAACATCGTCATGGGTTCTGGTTGGTACGTGCACCCGTATCACGACAGCGGGACCGCCCTGGCCACAGCAGCCGAGCTCTACGCACAGATCCTCGCCGAGTTTGCTGACGGCGTCGGCGACACGGGGGTGAAGCCGGGTGTCATCGGAGAGATCGGCGTCTCGCCGGAGTTTACCGACGCAGAAGGGGTCCGCCTCCGCGCAGCCGCTCGGGCTCAGCTGGCGCTGGGCGTACCGCTTCTCATCCACCTGCCGGGATGGCAACGCCGTGCCTTCGAGGTGCTGGACATTGTCCTGAGCGAGGAGGGTGTTGCGCCTGAGGCAGTCGTCCTTTGTCACATGGATCCATCTGGCGAGGACGTTAACTACCAACGCGAGGTAGCTGATCGAGGTGTCTGGCTCGAATTCGACATGATCGGCATGTCCAACTACTTTCCGGGCGAGGGTCAGTCGCCTGCGCCGGAACAGACGGCCGCGGCGATCGCGCGCCTCGTCGAGGCTGGGCACGCCTCCCGACTCCTCCTCAGCCATGACCTGTCGCTCAAGAACATGTGGACGCGGAACGGCGGAAACGGCGTCGGCTACGTTCCTCGGCTGTTCCTCCCTCGGCTCGAGCGCCACGGGGTGCCGGGCGGTGTGACCGCCGATCTGCTGACGACCAACCCCCCGCGCCTGTTCGTCGGCGCCGCGCTTGCCTCGGCCGCTGGTGACAGCGGCTCGTGAGTGCGGCGGTGAACGCAGGGGAGACCACATAGTGGAAACGACTTGCCTTTGTGCCCGCCTGAGCTACTTACGCAATCGTAGGTGCCTGTCGGAGGGACGCACGGCCGGCCCGCGTGCACGGAGCGGTCGTCATGGACGTCACGGCTGGAAGCGTCGCAGGCCGCGTAGCGACGAAGAGTTCGCGCGACAGCTGCGAAAAATGGATTCACACAGCGAGAGGATCAAGAACGTGACGCAACACCTCGGGAATGTATTCAACTACGACCTCGACGCAGAAGGCCATGAGTCCCTGGAAGACAGCCACACAACCATCGACACGGCGGCCTATCACATCGGAATGGTCGACGGCGTCAACGTCGGGGTGTGGGAGGCGGAGCCGGGTCTCATCGGCGGTCTGACTGCCGACGAGATCTTCGTCGTTCTCGAGGGCCGTGCCGAAGTGACATTCGAGGACACGAAGGAGAGGCTCGAGGTCGGCCCAGGCGATGTCGTCCGCCTCAATGCCGGCCAACGGAACACCTGGCGCACCTTGGAACGGCTGCGCAAGGTCTCCGTCTGGTCGGACTCCGGAGTCCGGCAACCTTCCTCATGACGGCCTGGCGCCGGCCCGACTCGCGGTTGTCGATACGAGTACAGCGGGACTTTGACCGCAGACATGGCCCAGCGCGTCCCCAAACCCCCACCAACCCGACTTTGAGAGGCCCCGCATGATACGCCGACCCGTGATCCTCGATGTCGACACCGGCAACGACGACGCTGTCGCAATCACCATGGCCGCGACTCATCCCGCCATTGAGCTTCTTGGTTGCACCACCGTTGCCGGCAACCTCTCGCTCGAAGAGACCACCGACAACACCCTCCGGGTGCTGAATGCGATCGACAGGAGCGACATCGAGGTCCACGCCGGGCTCTCGCGTCCCTTTGCTCCGGCGCCCTACGCTTCCGGCGCGAACGAGGTCGAGGGCGTATTCCATCAGAGCACACTGCCTGTCGGCACCTCAGGGCTTCAGCCACGCAGTTGGCACGGCGTCGAATGGCTCATCGAGACTCTTCGCCAGACAACAAGGCAGGTCACGCTGATCCCGGTCGCCCCACTCACCAACATCGCCGCCGCGATCACCGTCGCGCCCGACATCCTCGATGCGATTGACGAGGTCGTCCTCATGGGAGGAGCGTCGACCTTCGGGAATCGAACCCCGGCTGCTGAGTTCAACATCTACACCGACGCAGTCGCAGCGAACGTCGTGCTCAGAGCTGGCATCAGGCGCCTCACGATGGCCGCGCTCGACGCGACACACGACGTGCTCGTCAGCCAGGACGACTTGCACCGCTATCGAGCACTGGGAACGCGCGCCGGCGACGTCGCGTCCACTGTCATCGACTACTACATCGATGGTTACGAAGCGTCTGTCGGCCCTATCGGGGCCGGCTCATCTGCACCGCTGCATGACGCGTTGTGCGTTGCGTATGCGATCGACCCGGAAGTCCTCGACATCACTGAGGCCTACGTCGAGGTCGACACAGTGAGCCCGTACAACTACGGGCGCACAACCGTCGACTTCCACAGGTACCGAGGCGAGCCGGCGAATGTCCGTTTCGCGAAGCACGCGGATTCGGCTCGATTCCACCGGATTCTCGATGAGTGCCTACGCGAAGATGTCGAGCAGTCTGAGACACGTCTTGTCAGGCGGTCTGTATGAGGGCCTCCGGTGAAGGCTGGTTGATCCAGGCGGCTTTGGGCAGCTTCGGCGCCTGGGGTCGGCGTGATGCGCCCCGGGGTCTGCGCAGGCTCTGATTCCGGGAAGGATGCAGAGCATGCCGGCACCGAGGAAGTACAGCGAGGAGCTGCCTGAGCGGGCGACGCGGATGGCCTTGGACGGGATCGCGACCGAGGGGCAGCGGATGGCGGTCATCTGCCGGATCGCGGGTCAGTTGGACGTTCGCCCTGAGGGATTGCGGACTTGGATCAACCGTGAGGAGATCGACGTCGGCACGGTGCCCGGCCGCACCAGCGATGACGCCCAGCGTATCGTCGAACTGGAGCGCGAGGTGCGTGAATTGCTGCGGGCGAACGAGATCCTGAAGACGGTCTCGGCGTTTTTCGTCGCCGCGGAGCTCGACCGCAAGACCAAATAGAACCTCAAAAATTCCATACATCGGTGGGAGGTTCCGCTCGCGGTGGTCATCCAGTATCTTGACGACCACCGCGAGCGCGTTGTCGAGGGCGAGGAAACTCGGAGCCGAGTCGATCTGTGCATCTTCGGAAACAGTACGTGTGCAGATCGCGCCGAGGACGTACCCGGGCGGCAAAGAAACGCGCTCCATCGAAACGTGCTTTGCGAGACGCCCAACTGGTAAAATTTGGCAGCTGTATATGACGTGGCTGTGCTCGCGTTTGGAGCGGCAGCTGTGCGGTTCCTGTCGTCGTCCACAACGCGGTGCGTCGGTGCCTGGCGGGCGAGCGGCGTCGACTCTTGGGCGTAGACTGGTCCGCGGTCGAGATCGCCCGTTCGAGGGGTTCTGCTCAAACCCAAGGGATTATGGCCCGACGCTCGCGACTGACCTGCGTTTTCGCAGGTCAGAACACTGCTGGGCCAAGGAGGACTCATTATCCCTTGGCCGTCGGTTCGAGCCCGGCCCGGCCCACTCTTCATCTCTTGATCATGCGGTTGACCTGCGGGACACGGAAACGATGCCTGAAGTTGATCTTGTAAGGTCTATTGGTGCCCGGTCAACAAGTAGCGCAGTGCTTGGAGTCCAAGGGATTATCCGAGTACGACTGATCACATGACCGCCGCTGAGGCACCTGAGGAGGTGCTGGAACCCGATGACATCAGAGAGCTCGTCGGGGACTGGAGAACGCATCTGAGGGCCAAGAACCGAGCCGACTCGACGATTGATGCGTACCTCGACAGCAACGCCATGCTGGTGAATTACCTCGACGACGAGGACGTGTCGATGCTGGTTCCTAAGATCGGCCGGCGAGAACTCGGGCGCACTTCGAATACCTCCGGCAACGGCCGAACTTTCGTACCGGGGGAGGGGTCGCTCTCTTTCAGCTACATCGCGAAGCAGAACCGGCACTTGCAGCAGCTCTATCGGCGGCTCGACGACGTCGAGGACCTCATCGAGATCTCGCCCTTCTACAAATGGAAGGCCCGCCGTCCCAGAGAATCCGCCGGCGATCTTGCGCGACCGTGAGCTGAAGGACCTTCTGGCGACGACGGCGGGCAAGTCGTTCGTGCAACTGCGCGATCGCGCGATCATGCTGGTGCTGATCGACTGCGGACTGGGGCTCGGGGAATTGTGCGCGGTGCGACCGGCCCACCGGCTCAGTGGAAGCGGGGGAGTTTCGGACGCCTACCACACCCGGCCGCGGGAGTCGCCCATGCCGCCGCTGGGGTAGTGACCCGCCGATGGGGAAGCGGATCCGCCGATCGGTGGTGACTGTGACGGTCGCATCGCCGCTCGAGCCGCAGGTCACACCGGACGCTTGAGCGCGACGACGGCCCGGTGGTCGTCCTCGCCGCATGGGCTGCTCCGTTCCCGCTCGATCTCGCGCTCCAGGTGCATCGGCGCGTGGTCGCGGTCGACTTCGTCGGTGCGGCAACCACGCGCTCGCGCGACCAAGTCGAGGCGGCGGCCGACATTGCCCAGCGCGGGACCCAGCAACGCCTGCTTGCTGATCCCGAACGGCGCTCCCGGTCCGAACGGCGCCAGCATTTCGCCGATCATCTCGGTGACGAGCGGCAGCAGTTCCTGCGTGCGTTGAATGACAATCGCTCGGTTCGCGTCGTCGGCCGCGACGTGCCGGCGGCAGGTGAACGTGCCCCAGGCGATGTGACGGCGTTCGTCGGCGGCGATGTGCTCGACGATGCGGACGAGGCCGGGGAAGATGCCGCGGCTTCGACAGATCTGCGCCGCGGCGGTGTAGCAGGTCAAGGCGAGGCAGCCTTCGACGATGTGGTTGTGGGTCACCGCGGCCCGGATCTGAGCGGCGGGCGAGTGGTCGTCGGTGAGTGCGTACAGCGACCAGGACAGTTCTTCCAGGAAGATTCGGCGGCGAACATTCCTGCTCTCGGTGAACCACGGCAGGGAGTCACTCATCCCGATCGCGTCGGACCACATGCGGAGCGCCTGGGTGTGCTGCGCCTCTTCGAACACGAGCTGCGTCAGGTACGTCTCGTCGTCCCGCCTGTTCTCGGTGGCCATCGCCGTCACGAACGGCTGCAGATCCTGGGGCGCCGACTCGCCGATCGAGATGAGGTTCGCCACGAACAGGCAGGTCAGACGGCGCTCGCCGGGGGACAGCGTGGCGAAGTCGGCTTCGTCATTGGTGAGGTCGATGTCATCGGGATTCCAGAACGCCGCATTGCCGTCGCGGAACAGCTGCCGGGGGACCGGGTCTGGCCGGCGCTCGGTGCAGGTGCCGCCGCCGAACCTGAGGTGGTGACTGGGCTCGATATCGCCGATGAGGGACATGGCCGCTCCAGGTGTCCGGTTGATCTGGCCGCCAGGATCACCCGGCGGGCGCGGTGCGGGAATGGTCCGCGCGCGCCACGGCTGGCCCGCGAGGGCCAACTTCCGGCCCGCTCAGTCCGCCGGGATCTCGACCTCGGCGACGAGTCCACCGCCCGGACGGTTCCGGAAGCCGACGCGTCCGCCGAGCGCCTGCACGATCTGTTCGACGATCCAGAGTCCGAGTCCGGCCGTGCCGCGATTCGACCCGGCCGCGGTGAACTTGCCGGTCAGCTTCGCGAGGTTGCTCGCGTCCACGCCGGAGCCGCGGTCGAGCACCCGCAGCAGGAGCCGGCCGGCGGTGACTTCGGCCTCGACGTCGACGGGCTTTCCTTCACCGTGGCGGGCCGCGTTCTCGAGTAGGTTCGTGAGCACACGGCGGAAGCGCTGAGGGTCGGTGGTGACGGTCAGAGCGTCGTCGAAGCGCAATCGCAGCCGCGGTGGCTGGAGTCCGGCCGCGTCCGCGGAGGCCAGTACCAGGGCCCGCAGCTCCACCGGCCGGGGCCGGCCGGTGCCGAACGCCGGGCGGCGGCTCGCCGCGACGTCGCCCAGGGCGTCGAGCATGTCGGAGAGGTGATTCGCGTGCTCGGCGATCAGCCGGCTGCCCGTTTCGCGGTCGGCCGGGGTGAGCGCGCTGTCCTCGGCGAGCCCCCGGGCCAGTGCGCGGAGCGAGATCACCGGCGTCCGGAATTCGTGCAGCACGACAGCGAGGCCGTCCTGCTGGGACTGGTACGACTCGAGGAGCCGCCGCCGCAGGTCGCGTTCCTCCTCGGCCGCGGCGTGCTCGGCCATCGCCTCGACCCGGGAGGCGATCCCGGCTTCCCGCTCGCGGTCGACCAGCCGGGACAGGCTCGCGCCGAGCAGCCCGGTGAGCAGCAGGTAGCCCGTCCACCAAAGGCCTTGGAGCAGGCGTTCCTGCCGCGAGGTGAATTCCGGGTCGACCAGGAGCACCACGGCCAGGTAGGCGACGCCGAGTCCGAGGGCGAGGGCCATGCTCGGGCCGAGGGGCAGGCGGATGGCCGCGGCGGTGACCACGAGCACGAGGATCGCCACCGCCGGGCTGGTCGCCGCGCCGGTCATGGCGACCGTGAGCAGGGTGAAGGTTGAGTCGAGGACGGTGAGCAGCCAGGCGGCCGGCCGGGTGTACAGCTCCCAGCGCGGGTTCGCCGCGACGCCGGCGGCGTAGCCGGACGCGACGGAAAGGGTCACGACGACCCACGGAAGGTGCCGCCGGACGTCGTCGCCGCCGGTGACCAGCAGCAGGACCATCGACAGCGCGACCGCGAGCCGCACGGCGACCATCACCCGGGCGACCGGCAGCGCATCCGGCACGGTCGGCACGTCGGCCGGCATGACGGCCCTCCTCGTGACTCTTGGTGATCGCCGCGGCCGGTTTGGTGGCGGAACGTACCTGTCATACTAGGCCCGTGAATGATCGGCGTCTGGTGGTCGTGGTCGTGGACGATCACGAGCTGTTCGCCAGAGGGCTGGCGCTGCTGCTGACGACCAACGCCGGCGACCGCTTCGAGGTGGGGGGAACCACCACGCACGTCGAGGAGGCCCCGGCCCTGGTCGAGTCCTGCGGCGCCGATCTCGCGCTCGTCGATCTGGCGATGCCGCCGCTGGGCGGAGCGGCCGCGATCCGCCAGATCAAGCGGCGCCACCCGGCCACCCACGTGCTCGCGCTGTCCGGATCGGATGATCTGGAACTCGCCGAGCAAGCCCTGCGCGCCGGGGCGGACGGCTATCTCACCAAGTCGGCGGACCCGGAGGTCCTCGTCGCGCCGTTGCTGACCGTGGCCGCCGGGTTCCGGGTCCTCGAAGGCGAGCTGCTCGACGTGCTGCTGACCACGACCCGCAAGCCGCCGGAAGCGCTGCTGGACACGCTCGACTCCCAGGATCTACGGCTGTGGGCGCTGCTCGCCCGCGGCCTGGAGACCCAGGACATCGCGAACCGGATGCTGGTCTCCGAGCGCACGGCCAAGCGCATGGTCGCGTCGTTGCTGAACCGGATCGGCGCCGCCAACCGGGTCGAAGCCGCCGGGTTGGCCGGGGCCTACGGTCTGCTCGACCACGACCCCACAGACCGTCCACAGTAGAGACTCCGGCCCCGCCGGCGACGTCACGCCGACAACGTTGACAGGCCATTGCGGACCGCGGGCCGTCGCTACCCCAACGAGTCATCCTTTTGCCGCCGGGTGGTGATGCGCGCGCGGTTCCGCGCGCCGCATCATTACCGACCATCGCAGTTCCGCGATGCGGCCTGACCGGAATCACGGTCACGCCCGGAGAAGGAGTTGGGTGGAATGGTGAGCCGATCAGGAACCGGGCCGGTCGCCCGGTCCGGCACCCGCGTGACGATGTCCCGGGGAATCGACACCAAGGCGTGCGGACGTGGTATTTGGCGTGGTTTCGCCATTTTGGTGATCGGCGCCTTGCTGCAGCCGATCGCCGCGGCCGTCGCACCTCTGGTGGGTGCGAGCTTCCTGCTGATCACCGCCGTCGTGGCCTTTGGCTTCGCCGGCTTTCGCACGGGTGACACGCACCACCCGATCTTCCAGGGGGCTGTGACCGCGGTCGGTGGCTACGTTCTCGTGCTGCCCTTGAGTTTCCTCACCGCGGCGACGGTCGGGCCGCAGCAGGTGCTGGCCACCGCAGCGGTCGCCGTCGCCACCGGTGGGCTGGCCGGCTTCGCCGGCCACGTCGTCCGCGCTCGCGAGAAGCGAGGCGAAAAGGCGTGACCGCAACGAAACCCGCACCCGCGCGTCGGTGGAGCGCCGGTGTTCAACGGCCGCTGGTCGAAGCCGGGGAAATCGTCCACCTGCTCGGCCGGGTGCTCTGGCTCGCGATCCGCCACCCGTTCGGCTACTGGGGCGAAGTCCGCGACCTGATGTTCGAGACGTTGCGCCGCTGCTGGCTGCCGGTCATCATTTCCACGACCGCACTCGGTTTCGCCGGCCCGGGAATGCAGGGCGGCAGCCTCTACAGCGTGCTCGGCATTCCCGACCGCCTCGGCTCCTTCTTGTTGATGGCCAGCGTCCGCGAATTCGCGCCGTGGATCGACGCGATGATCGTCGCCGGGGTGATGGGCACGGCCATCGCCGCAGACCTCGGCGCGCGGCGGATCCGCGAGGAGATCGACGCCATGGAGGTCCTCGGCGTCGACCCGGTCCGGACCCTGGTGCTGCCGCGGATCATCGCGGTCACCCTGATGACCGGTCTGCTCGAGGTGTTCGCACTGGTCTGCGGCGTGATCGGCGGCTACATCGCGGCGGTGCCGATCTTCGGCGCGACCGGCGCGGCCTTCATCGGGAACTTCTGGTCCAACGCGACCACCACGGACATGTGGGGCAGCATCGTGAAGACCCTCGCGTTCGGACTGATCCTCTCGGTCGTCTGCTGCTACAAGGGGTTGAACGCCCAAGGCGGCCCCATCGGCGTCGGCCGTGCGGTCAATCAGGCCGTGGTCATCTCCTTCGCGTCGATCTGGATCTTCAACTACGTCTACACGTCCGCGCTGCTCGGGCTGAACCCCGACATGCAGGTCTTCAAGTGAGGGATGCGGAATGACCGGAACGGTTCGGCATGAGCCCGGCGCAACACCGGCGGGCCGCACGAAGACACCGGACGTCGTCATCACGTTCGGGGGGATGGCGGGGAAACTGCGTGACGCCGTCGCGGCCGGCGGTGACATCATGAAGTTCGCCGGCCGCACGGTGCGCAGCCTGCCAGACCTGCGGCGCCACGTCACGGAAGTGTTCGCCCAGGCCGGAATCTTGATCCTGTCGAGCGGGATCATCGTCTGGCTGATGCAGTTCGTCGTCGGCACGATGTGCGCGACCGAAGCCAGTTACACGCTCAAGCAGGTCGGCGCCCCGATCTATTCGGCGGTGTTCAACGACGTCTGCGGTCTGCGTGAGATGTCGGTCTACATGTGGGCCTACATCTTCGCGGCGAAGGTGGGTTGCGGGCTCGTCGCGGAAATCGGGTCGATGCGCATCGCCGAGGAGATCGACGCGCTCGAAGTGCTGGGCATCAAGTCGCGCAGCTACCTCGTCGGCACCCGGATCGCCGCCGCCTGGCTCTGCATGCCTTTCCTGTACATCGTAGGGCTGGGCCTGATGTTCATCTCGATGCACCTGGTCACGGTCTACCAGCTGGGCACCGTCTCCAGCGGTGGCTATTCCTTCGTCTTCTGGCTGTTCCAGAACCCCTACGACCTGATGGCCGCCATTTCGAAGATGATCGCGATGGGCACGATCATCATCTTCGTCGGTTGCTACTACGGGTACAACGCGTCCGGCGGGCCGGTCGGCGTCGGGAGAAACACGGCGAAATCGATGATGCTCAACATGGTCCTCATCCACGTAGTCGGGTTGCTCGGCACGTGGTTCTTCTGGGGCTCCTACCCGAACATGCCGATCGGTAACTGACAAGGAGAACTCATGGTCATCGGGGTGAACGGGCCGGCCGTCGACACGATCGGCTCACCGGAGCGGGTGCACACGATGGAGGTGCGGAACGTCCACAAGTCCTTCGGCAGCTTCGACGTGCTGAAGGGGCTCAACCTGGAATTCGCCGACAACGCGATCACCACCATTCTCGGCCCGTCCGGTACGGGCAAGAGCGTGCTCATCAAACATCTCGTCGGCTTGCTCGAGCCGGACCAGGGTGAGGTGAGGATCTTCGGTCGCGACATCTGGAAGATCGGCGAACGAGAGCGCTACGAACTGCGCAAGCGGTTCGGCGTCCTCTTCCAGGACGGCGCGCTGTTCGGGTCGATGAACATCTTCGACAACACGGCGTTCCCATTGCGCAAACACACCGACATGGGCGAGGACGAGATCGAGGCGATCGTCAACCAGCGGCTCAAGGAAGTCGGGCTCGAACGTTCGTCCTACAAGTACCCCAACGAGGTCTCCGGCGGCATGCGCAAGCGGGCCGGCTTCGCGCGGGCGCTGGTGATGAACCCCGACATCGTGCTGTTCGACGAGCCCGACTCGGGGCTCGACCCGGTCCGCACCAGCCTGCTCAACGACCTGATCCTCGACATGCACCAGGAGTACCGCGGGACCTACCTGCTGGTGACCCACGACATCCGCACCGCACGCAAGGTCAGCGACTACGTCGGGGTCATCTGGAAGGGCAAGGTCGTCCACTACGGACCGACCGAGGAGGCCTTCAACTCCCCGGATCCGTTCGTCCGCCAGTTCCTCTCCGGCGACTCCGCCGGACCGCTGGGAATGGACTGAATCCATGCGCAGAATTCCCCTCTTAGTGCTGGGGGTAGCCGCGGTAGCCGCCGCCGCGCTGCTGATCGCCCCAGGCGACGACGAGTACCCGGCGAACGTGGTGTTGCCGTCGGCGACCGGCTTGATCGCCGGCAGCAAGGTCCTCGTGAACGGGTTCGACGCCGGGCAAGTCGACGACGTGTCCATCAAGGACGGACGAGCGCAGGTCACCGTGAGACTGACCAAGGACTTCGCGCCGCTGCACTCCGGCGCGTCGGCGGGCATCGTGTGGAAGGCCGTACTCGGCGAGCGGCAGCTCGACGTCCGGGACGGTCCGAAGACGAACCCGGTCATCCCGGCGGGCGGCACCCTGGACGGCAAGGTGTCCGACCCGGTCGAGATGGACAAGGTGCTGGCCGCGCTCGACCCGGCCACCCGCACCCACCTCAGCTCACTGGTGCAGGGACTCGACCGCACCGTCGCGGGCAACGAGACCGACCTCCGGCAGACCCTCCGAAAGGCAGGCCCGACGGTGGAAGCGCTCGGCGGGGTACTGCGGGCCGTCGGCTCGGACGGGCCGGCGATCAAGGAGCTGGCCGGACAGCTGAACGGCATGGTCACCACGCTGGTGAACCGCGATCAGCAGGTGCGCACCATCGTTTCCGGGCTGTCCGGCGCTACCGAAGCAGCCGCGCAGCAGCGGGACCAGCTGCGCGCGGCGCTGCGGAAGCTGCCCGGCACCCTCGGGACCGCGGACCGGACGCTGGCCGACGTGCCCGGCACGGTCGACAAAGCGGTGCCGCTGCTGAACGACCTCCGCCCGGCGACCGACCGGCTGCCCGCCGTGGCCCGCACCCTGCGCCCGGTGCTCGCGGACCTCCGCCCGACCGTCGCGGAACTGCGGCCCACCCTGGGTTCGCTCGGCACGCTGCTGCAGTTCACTCCGGGGCTGCTCGACAGTGCCCACGGTGCCCTGCCCGGCACGGACTCGGCGGTGACTTCGCTGACGCCCGCACTGAGCTTCTTGCGGCCCTACACGCCCGAAGTGGTCGGGTGGTTGTCGAACTGGGGCTCCTCGGCCGCCAACTACGACAGCAACGGCCACTACATGCGCGTCAACATCCCGGCTGGGATCTCGAGCTTCGACAACAACCCGGGAGTCATGCCGCCCGGGATGGCCAGCGACCCGTTTCCGGCGCCCGGCGCGATCGCCGGGCAGCCGTGGACCGACGCGTTCGGAGGTGGAGTCCGATGAGGCCACGGCGGAAGATCCAGGCCGTGCTGGCCACGGCCGCGGTGGCGGCGGCGGTGGCGGGCGCCGCGGTCACCAACACCGGCTCCGGCGAGCAGCCGGGCAAGCTGACCATCGCCGCGGAGTTCGCCGACGCGAGCCCGCTGGTCGTCGGCAACGACGTGAAGGTCAAAGGCGTCACCGTCGGCGAGGTGGCCGGCATGAGCGTCCACGACGCCAAGGCGGTCGTCACCCTCGAGGTCGATGGCACGGCTCTGCCGTTGCACAAGGACGCCCGGGCCACCGTGCGGCCGGTCAGCCTGCTGGGGGAGCGCTACGTCGACCTCGATCGCGGCAGCGCTTCCGCGCCGGTGTTGACGGACGGGGACGTGCTGCCGGCCGGGCAGACCGGGCAGGCGACCGATCTCGACCAGGTGCTCAACACGATCGACGACCCGACCGGGCAGTCGCTCGCCGCGCTGGTCACGATGCTGGGCCAGGGCATGCAGGGCAACGGCGCCAACGCGCAGGCCTCGATCAAGGCGCTCGCGTCGTCCATGCAGGACACCGACGGGCTGGTGCAGCTACTCGGTCAGCAGAACCAGCTGCTCACCGACCTCGTCGACCACGTGCAGCCGGTCGCGAGCGCATTGGCCGCCGACAACGGCAAGACCCTGGGTGACCTGGTCGACTCTTCGCGGCAGGTGCTCGGCGTGACGGCGAAGAACCAGGAGGGACTCGACGCCTCGCTCGCCGAGCTGCCGGGAACGCTGGCCGCCGCGCGTGACACCCTCGCCGAGCTCACCGGAACGGCCAAGGCCACCACGCCCGTGCTCGAGGGGATGCGGCCGACGACCGACAACCTCACCGCCGTCAGCGACGAACTGCGCAGGTTCAGTGAGTCGGCGGATCCCGCGCTGACGAGCGCGAAGCCCGTCCTCGAGCGCGCCGAGAAGCTGATGGACGCGGCGCGGCCGGTCGTCGAGGAGCTCCGGAAGGCAGGCCCGGGCCTGCGCGGCACCGTCGCCGCGGCGAACCCGCTCACCGCGCAGCTGACCGGCAACATCGAAAACGTCCTGAACTTCTTCCGGTTCTGGGCGATGTCGACCAACGGCTGGGACGGGCTTTCGCACTACTTCCGCGGCCAGGCGATCATCCACCCCGAAGAGATCACCGGGTTGCTGCCCTCACTGACCGGGACTCCGCCACCACCCACGATTCCGGGCGCGGGCAAGCCGGCCGCTCCGCCGGCGCTGCCCGGCCTGCCCGGATCGCTCGGCTCTGGCCTGCTCGACACGAAGTCCCTCGTCGCGCCGGACGGCGGCGTGACCGGGCTCAACGAGCGCCAGGAGAGCGGCGTTCTCCAGTTCCTGCTCGGAGGTTCCTGATGACCAAGCGCCGGTCGCGCAAGTTCCGCTCGGTGTCCACGGGCGCCTTGGTGCTGGTGGTGTTCGCTCTCGCGCTGCAGCTCGCGCTCACCGCGGACAAGGGGTTGCCGGGGGCGACCTACACCCTGGTCGATGCCGATGTCTCGGACGTGGGCGCGCTCCGCCCCGGTGACGATGTCCGCGTCGCCAGCGTCCGGGTCGGTCGCGTCAAGGACATCCGGCTGGTCGGCGGGGCCCCGCGGGTGACGCTCCAGCTCGACGGCACGCGGGAGGTCTACCGGGACGCAGCGGCGGACGCCAAGACCGTCACGGTGGCCTCGCGGTCCGCGTTGGGGCAGAAGTACATCGCGCTGACCCCGGGTACCCCCGAGGCGGGGAAGCTCGGCCCGGCGGACGTGGTCCCGCAGAGGCGGACCGCGGGCTCGCAGGAGGTGAGTGACCTGCTGGACGTGCTCGACGCGCCCACGCGGGACGCGCTCGGCTCGACCGTCCGGGAAGTGGGCGGCGGAGCCGGTGGGCACGCGCAGGACCTGCAGGACGCGCTCAAGGCCGCGCCGCGGATGCTGCCCGACCTCGCGACCGTGTCGAAGGCCCTGTCCGCGAACGACGGCGCGGACCTGACCGCGCTGCTGACCACAGCCGACCGGCTGTCCGCCCGGTTCACCGGGCGCCAGGAACAGCTGTCGGAACTACTCGGCCGGCTGGACACGACGATGCGAGCCGTCGCGGTGGACGAAGGGAAACCGCTCGACGACGTCGTGCAGCGCGCCCCCGGCACGCTGCAGGCCGCGCGAGCCGGCCTGCAGTCATTGCAGGCACCGCTCAAGGACCTGCACGCCGGCATGGCCCAGCTCGTGCCCGGGGCGCGTGCTCTCGGCCAGGCGACCCCCGACCTCCGGGGCGTGCTGCGCGAAGCGGTACCGCCGCTGGGGAAGGTGCCGGACGTCGGCAGGCAGGCCGAGCCCGCGCTGACCGACTTGACGAAGGCCGTCGGTGACGCGCGGCCGCTGGCACCGCGGCTGACGCAGACGTTCGCCAGTGCCGACCAGTTCCTGCGGGTGCTGGCGCCGTACGCCCCGGAAGTCAGCGGGTGGTTCACGAACTGGGCCGCCGCGCTCTCGCACGGTGACGCCAACGGCCACTTCCTGCGGCTGTACCTGCTGTTCAGCGAGGAGTCCGTGCTCGGGCAGGGCGGTCTGCGAGATCCGCTGGTCGCCAGAAACCCCTATCCCGCACCGGGTGAGGCGGCGCAAGACGCCCGGAAGATCCCAGGAGGTAACCGGTGAAGGCGCTCGCACTTCGTTCAGGCATCGGGCACCGGCGGCCGGTGTCCGCGTTCAAGCTCGGCGTTGTCGTTCTCGTGGCGACCTTGCTGGCCGGCTACGCGCTGCTCGAGAAGGACCGCGTCGCGACGGCGTTACGGCCTGGTGACACTGTCCGCATCCAGTTCGCCCAGGACTACCACCTGCAGCCGTTCGTCTCCCAGGTCAAGATCGCCGGGGTCCCGGTGGGCGTGGTGTCCTCGGTCGACCGGTCCGGCGACGGCTCGGCACTGGTCGAGCTGAAGGTGGACGACGGCGTCACGGGCAAGCTCGGCGCCGCACCGAGCGCCGCCCTGCGCCCGACCACCATCCTCGGCGGCAAGTACTACGTGGAGCTCGTCCCGGGCGGCGGCCGGACCACTTTCGCCGGCACCATCCCGGTCGAGCGGACCAAGACCCCGGTGGAGCTGCAGCAGCTCGCGGACGCTCTGCAGCCGGACGCGGTGAAAGGCATCCGCTCCGCGACGCAGAACCTCGACGACACCCTCCGCGCCGGCGGGAAGCCGGCGATCGAGGGGCTGCTCGCCGACGCGCCGGACACGCTCGACGCGACGACGCCGGTCCTGCAGGGCCTGCAGGGCACGGACCCGCGCACCGACCTGACGAACGTCGTGCACGGGTTCGAGTCGACCGCGCGCGTGCTGACCGAGCAGCCGGGGCAACTCGACTCGATCGTGCAGAACCTGCAGCAGGTCACCTCGACGCTCGGCAACCGGCGAGCCGACATCGCCACCGCGATCGCGGACCTGCCGAGGACACTGGACAACGCGGACGACGGGTTGACCCACCTCGGCGTCACGCTGGGCAAGCTGCGGGAGACCGCGGACCCCGCGCGTCCGGTCGCGCGTGAGCTCGACGCGTTCCTGGCGCACGCCGATCCGGTGCTCACCAAGACCCGTCCGCTGCTGACCGACGTGCGCGGCCTGCTCACCGACGCGCAGCCGTTGGTCGAGCAGCTCGTCCCGACCGCGCAGGGCACCACGAAGGTCTTCGACGACGTCCGCGGGCCGGTGCTGGACCGCGTCAACGGCCCGATCATGAACATGGTGCTGTCGCCCTTCAAGGGCACCGGCATCTACGCCGGAGGCGGCTCCGACCAGCCGTTCTACAAAGAGGTCGGCTACATGTTCGCGACCATGGACCGCGCGTCCGATCTCACCGATCCGAACGGCGCGGCCGTCGGTCTCCAGCCGGGGCTCGGCGGCGGCAGCATCGCCGGCACCCCGATCAACTTCGAGCAGCTGATGAATACGCTCGCCCACCTGCAGGGCGCCACCCCGGAGAACAGGAGCGGCCGATGAACGCGCACTCGGGCCGGGTCCGGCGGACCTGGCAGCGGATCTCGAGCGAACCGCGGCTCAAGCGCAACGTTCTCGCCGTGGCCGCGCTCGTGACCGCGGGGCTGGTGGCAGGTGGCTACATCCTGACGATGCAGCAGGTCCGCGTGCCCTGGGACGGCAAGACCCACTTGTCGGTCACCTTCGAGTCCGCGCCGGCGATCAACCCGTCGAGCAGGCAGGAAGTGCGGATCGCGGGCGTGGCCGTCGGCGACATCCGTGCGGCGAGCGTCGACGACCGCGGGCACGCGCGGCTCGAGCTGGCGATCGACGAGGGACACCAGGTCTACGACAACGCCCGTGTCCTGCTGCGCCCGAAGAGCCCGCTCAACGAGATGTACGTCGAGCTGAACCCCGGCGGCCCGCCGGGGAAGCCGCTGTCCGAGGACGGGGTACTGCCCGTCGCCAACTCGGTGCGGCCGGTACAGGTCGACGAAGCACTCGGGCACCTGGATGCCAACACGCGGGAAGCGCTGACCACGCTGCTGTCCGAATCGGACGTCGCGCTGGCCGGAGCGCCGGCCGAGCTGCCGCAGGGGCTCGAGGCGACCGATCAGGTGGTGCGGGACCTGCGCCCCGTCGCGACCGCTCTGCAGACCCGCAAGGAGACGCTGCAGAAGCTCGTCACCGCGCTGGGGCAGATCGCGTCGGCGACCGGCGGCGACGACAAGCGGCTGGGCGCTCTGGCCGACTCCCTCCAGAAGACCCTGGCGACGGTGGGGCAGCGCAACGGCGACTTCGACGCCGCGCTCGCGCAGCTGCCGGACTTCACCCACCAGCTCGAGCAGGCCACCGGCAGCATCGGCGCACTGAGCGCCCAGCTGGACCCGGTCCTGGACAAGCTGCGCGAGGCGAGCGGGACCCTGCCCGGCTCGCTGGAGAAGTTCACCGGCACGGTCGACAAGCTCGGGGAGACCGTCGACTCCGCCCGGCCGGTGGTCGACAAGGCCGTTCCCGTGGTTCACGACCTGCGTCCTTTCGTCGGTGACCTCAACGCCTCACTCGGTGACCTGCACGACGTGACCGGACGGCTGGGCCCGATCACGACCGCGGTGCTGCCGTACCTGAACGACCTGGCCGCGTTCGTCACGAACTCCCGGTCGATCACGAGCCTGCGCGACGGAACCGGTGGGGCGTACCGCGCCATCGCTCAGCTCTCGCCGGAAAGCGTCACGGGCCTGCTGCCGCTGCTGCCCGCCCTGCAAGCCGCCGCCGCGCGATAGAGGGAGTGTCCAATGAGGATTCCCAGTGGACTGGTCCCGCACATCCGGACCTTGGTGCTGGCCGTGTTCATCGCCGCCTGCGCCGGCCTGTTCGGGTACCTGTGGCTGAACTCCGGTGGCCGGCTGCCCGGTATCTCCCGGGCGGGTTACACCGCCGAGCTGCAGTTCCGCACCGCGTCGAACCTGGTCTACGACTCGGACATCACCATCGCCGGGGTGAAGGTCGGCAAGGTCGAGGCGTTGCGCACCGAAGGCGACCTCGCGCACGTCACGATGCGGCTCGACCAGAACGCGCCGCTGCACGAGGGGGTGACCGTCCAGGTCCGGAACAAGACCCTGATCGAGGAGACCTACCTCGAGATCACCGACGGTCACGGGCCGGCGCTTCCCAGCGGCACCGTGCTGCCGCCGTCGGCGGGCAAGGAGGCCGTCGAACTCGACGACGTGCTCACGAGCCTCGACCGGCCGACGAAGGAGTCGCTGGGCACGCTGGTCCGCTCGCTCGGCGCCGGGACGAAAGACACCAGGCAGGGTGTTTCCCAGGCGCTGCAAGGACTCGGCGATCTCGGCCGGGAGGGGCACGGCGCGTTGGCGGCACTCTCGGCCCAGTCCGGAGACCTGCGGCAGCTGACCGGCAACACAGCGAAACTGCTCGCGGCGCTCGACACCCGGCAGGGCCAGATCGCCGACTTGGTGACCGACGCCGACAAGCTCACCCAGGCGACCGCGGGCAGTGACACCGAGCTCCGGGAGGTCCTGCGGCGGCTGCCCGGCCTGATGGACACCGCCAAAAACGCCAGTGGTGGGCTGAGCCGGCTTTCGCCCGCGCTGGGCCCGGTCGCGGGTGGTCTGAACGCGGCCGCTCCCGACCTCGACGCGGCCCTGCAGGAGCTGCCGGCCACGTCGGCCGATCTGCGTGGTCTGCTGCCGTCGTTGAACAGCGTGCTCGACGCGGCGCCCGGCACGCTGCAGCGGGTGCCCGCGGTGTCCGCTGACGCATCGAAGTTCCTGCCGACGCTGAACGTGGCGCTGGGCGACGTGAACCCCATGCTGTCCTACCTGGTCCCCTACGGCCGCGACGTTGCCGCGTTCTTCACGAACATCGGGCAGGTGACGGCGCGCGGTGACGCCAACGGCAATGCGATCCGGCTGTTCATGGTCTTCAACGAGCAGAGCCTGAAAGGCTTGCCGGTCAACGTCGACGTCGGTCCGCTGAAGAAGAACAATCCCTATCCGGCGCCCGGGCAGTCGGCGAACCCGGGACCGTTCACCGGGTCCTACCCGCGGGTCGAGCAGGACCCGCCGAAGTGAGGCGCTTCAAGCTGCGGCGGCCGTCCCGCAAGGTGCTGGCGATGACGGCGGTCCTCATCGTCCTCGCCGGGTTCGTCGGCACCGGCATGGCCAGGACCCGCATCGAGACCGGGGTCAGCTCGCTCCTGCCCGGCGACGATCCCGCGGTCGCCCGATTCGACGAGCTGAGCCGGTCGTTCGGCGGCGACCCCGTCGTCGTGCTGCTCGAATCGGCGCGACCCGGGCTCCTGCTCGACCAGCCGCACCTGCCGTCGCTGGTCAAGCTGGAGGGCGAGTTCGCGAAGCTGCCCGACGTCGCCGCCGTCTACGGGCCGGGGACCGTGCTGAACCAGGCCGCCGGCCGGGCCCAGGACCTGATGGCCGAGCTCTCCGGCCGCCGCGACCGCCTGCGCGCGCAGGCACAGGCACAGGCCAAGCAGCGTGGCGCGACCGACCGGGCGGCCGGCCAGGCCGCCGACGGCGCGGTGGCCGCGTTCGACCAGCGGTACGGCAAGCTGCTGGTTCAGGCCCTGCCGGCGGGCCTGCCGACGCTGAAGAACCAGGCGTTCGTCACTTCGGTCGTCTTCGGCGCGGACGGAAATCCCCGGCCGCAGTGGCACTTCGTCGTGCCGTCGGTGAAGTCGGTCGCGATCTTGGTCCGCCCGCGGCAGAACCTCGACCAGTCCGCCACCGAGCGGCTCGTCCGGGGCGTGCGGGATGCGGTCGGCGCGGCCGCCGTCGACGGAGCGAAGGTGACCGTGTCCGGCGTCCCCGCAATAGCGGGTGCACTCGCCGATGAGGTTCGTGCGGAACTTCCCCTGCTCGGCGGCGCCGCGTTGCTCGCGGTGGCCCTCTGTTTCCTGCTGGTTCCGTGGCACCGCCGCCGGCACCAGCTGCTGCCGTTGGCAGGTTCGCTGGTGGCCACCGCGGTGACGGTCGCCCTGTTCGGCTGGCTCGGTCGGCCGCTGTCGCTCGGGGTGGTGGCCTTCTTGCCGGTGCTGCTCGGCGTTGGCAGCGATTTCCCGACCTATCTGGCACGGCGGGCGGACCGGCGGGTCGTGTTCGCGGTCGCCGCCGCCACCGCGTCCGCGTTCGGCGCTTTGGCCTTCGCGCCGTTGCCGTTCGTGCGGGACCTCGGGATCGCCCTCGGGATCGGGGTGCTGGTCGCCTTCGCCGTCGGCCTGCTGTTCCGGCCGGCCGTGGCGGAGCCCGCACCCGTGAAGGTCTACAGTGGACGCACCGCGAGCCTGCCGGTGCGGCTGGGAGTGGGTCTGGCGGTGGCGGCGCTGGCGGCCGGCGGCTGGGCGACGCTGCCGGGGCTTTCCCTGCAGAGCGACATCGAGAGCTTCGTGCACGGCCTGCCCGCGTTCGACGACGCGAAGCACGTCGAGCAGGTCATCGGCTCCTCCGGCGAGGTCGACGTCGTCCTGCACGGCCCGGACGTCACTTCTCCGCAGGCGCTGGCGTGGTCGCGTCAAGCCCAGGACGTGATCATCGCCCGGCACGGTGACCGGCTCCGTCCGGTCGTGTCGCTCCCTACGCTGCTGAACTTCCTCGGCTCCGCGCCCACGAAGGACGAGATCACCGCGGCCGTGCGCCTGTTGCCGCCCTACCTGACCGGGTCGGTTCTGCGAGCCGACGGGCAGGAGTCCGTGCTCTCGTTCGGGGTGCGGCTGGACGACGTCGAGAGCCTGGTCGGCCTGCGTGACGACCTGCTGAACCAGCTTCCCCCGGCGCCGCCGGGCTACCGTGCCGAGCTGACCGGGCTGCCGATCGTCGCGGCACGCGGGTACGAACTGGTCTCGGGCAACCGATTCTGGACCAACGGCGTCGGCATCGCCGTGGCCGGGCTCGTGCTCGCCGTGGTGCTCGCCCGGCGGAAGGACGCGCTCCGCGCGGCCGCCACCGCCCTCGTGGCGACCGGGACGGGCTTGCTCGCCGTATGGCTGGCCGGGATTTCGCTGACGCCGATCACCATGGCGCTCGGATCACTCATCGCCGCCGTCGGCTGCGAGTTCGCGGTCCTGCTGGCGGAAGCCGGACGCCGTCGCGATCACGCGCTGCGCAGATCCGTGCTCCTGGTCGGCGCGGTTTCGACCGTCGGCTACCTCGCACTGGCCCTTTCGCGGCTCGACGCCATCCGGCAGTTCGGCCTGCTGCTCGCCGCGGCCGTAGTCCTGTCGATGGCCGCCGCCCGGCTCGTCGTCTGGCTCGCGCCAGGCCGCCCCGCCTCCGCTCCGGAAACCAGCCCGGCGCCCGAAGCACTCGTAGGAGTCACCTCATGAAGATCACCGCATGGCCCGGCAAGGTCCGGTTGCCCCACAGCCGCCGCGGCCGAATCACGACCTTGCTCGTCCTCGTCGTGCTGCTCGGCGGGACCGGACTGGCGTGGTGGTCGGCGCGCGCCGACGACTTGCCCGGCGACGCGGTCTTCGCCTACGGCGACCAGATCGAGTCCGTCACCCAGCTGCAGGAGCGGATCCAGACGTTGACGGCGCTCTACGGCGTGCAGCCACCGGACCAGCAGGACGCCGCCAAGTCCGACGCGTTCCGCCGCGACACCGCGAAGGCGGTCGCCGTCGGGATGGTGCTCGACCACGCGGCCCGCGACCGCGGCATCGTCATCGCCGACAAGGCGGCCCGTGACGTGCTGACGCGGTTCATCTCCCAGCAGATCGGCGAAGGGCCGGACGCCCGGAGCAAGTTCGTCCAGGCGCTCGGCACCACCGGTACGTCCGAAGACGCGGTGCTGGACGAGATCAAGCGGCAGCTCGCGGTCTCGCAGCTGTTCGACTCGGTCACCGCGGGAAGCGCGGTCGGCGACGACGAGGTCTCGGACGCGTTCGCGAAGCGGAAGGCGCAGCTGGACACGCCGGAACGGCGGCAGCTCACCAACATCGTGGTCAAGACCAAGGAGGACGCTGACCGGGTGCTCGCCGACCTCAACGCCGGGACACCGTTCGAAACCCTGGTGGCCCAGCGGAGCCTGGACGGCGCGACGCGGGACAAAGGCGGCGACCTGGGCCAGGTGACCGCGGCCCAGCTCGAGGACGGCTACGCCAAGGCGGCCTTCGCGACACCCGTCGGCGGGCTGTTCGGTCCCGTGCAGACCACCCACGGCTGGAACGTCGGCCGGGTCCGCCAGGTCCTGCCCCCGCAGCCGGCGGTCTTCGACCAGGTCAAGGACCAGCTCAAGCAGCAGCTGACCCTGGAGAAGGCGCTTGCGACGTGGCGCGGGTGGCTCGGGTCGCAGCTCACCGGCGCGAACGTCCGGTACGCCGACGCCTACCGCCCGGCCGATCCGGCCGCGCCGCCGCAGCAGGCGCCGGGGTGGTCGCCGATGCCGGGTCAGGTGCCCGGGCCACCCCGGCCGTCGCGGTGATCGCGGACTTCGCGGTGCTCGCGGTGGCGGGCACCGCACTGGTGGCGGTCGGACGGTGGGGCTGCCGCGCGGCGGCCGGGCGGGTCAGCCCGGCCCTGCCGGAACCCGAGCGCCTGCGGCGCATCGGGAAGCTGCGGGGGAGCGGACACGTGTTCCAGGTCGTGGGCGTGGTGTTCGCGCTCGCCGCGGTGTGGAGCCTCTGGTGACGGTCAGGCGGGCTCGGGGGTTCCCCGGCCCTGCTGGGTCCGCAGGAACAGCGAGACCGCTTCCGCGCGGTTCGCGGCGCCGAGCTTGCGCAGGATCTGCTTGACGTGGGACTTGGCCGTGTCCTCCGAAATCGTCAGCCGGGTGGCGATGGCGGCGTTGGTCCGGCCGTCGCCCATGAGCCGGAGCACCTCCAGTTGCCGCGGGGTCAGCGCCGACTCCACGAAGGATCGGGCCGGCACAGGTCCGGCCGGAGGAACGACCGGATCTCCGACGACCGGTACCGCCGGGTTGCTGTTGCTCAGGATCCGATCCATGGCGTCGGCTAGGTTCGTCGTGAACCTGCCGACCTCGGTCCGCAGCGAGTGCAGGCGCTCGACAAGCACGGTCCGCCGGAACGCGATTCCCAACCCCTGGGCGAAGGTGCCGAACACTTCGCGGTCGAACTCGTCGACCTGGCGCCCCTGGACGTGCCGATCCGCGTGCACCAGCCCGAGCACGCCGTCGTCGCCGACCACGGGAGCGACCACATAGGACTCCAGCCGGGCGGCCTCGACCAGGCAGGCGAGCCCACGCGCTTCGCGCTGCGCGTCCGTGACGAGCAATGCGCGCCGCCTGCGGACGGCTTCGGTCTCGACGACGGTGCGGTCCAGGACCGGGGACTCCGCCCAGCCGACCCGCAGGATCTCCGCCGCCCAGGCGGGGTCACCCAGCACGGTGCAGGACTGTGGCACCCACACCGACTCCCGGATCTCTGAGAACAGGGCGCGGTCGAAGCCGAGCTGGCACACCGCGTCCGGCACACATTTGGCGAGCCGGGCCACCGAGCGAGCCTCCTGCAGCCGGGTCAGTGCCTCCTGGACCTGAGCGTGGACGCGCATCCGGAGGTCGAGCTGGGCCTGGCGCAGCCGCTCGCGGACGTCGGAGACCTCGATGAACAGATGGAGGACGGCGCCGGCCTGTCCGGTGGTGGCGAGTTCGCCGACCCGTTCGGCGAGTTCGGCCAGAGCCGCTTCCGCGACCGGGAATTCGTCGGGCACGTCCGGGTCGAGGGCACCGCCGAGCAGGGACCGGGCCCGGGTGGTGACGGCCCGGACCTCGCGCAGGACAGCATGGGGAACAGGGTGCCCGCGGCCGTTTCGGGACGGAGTCAACGTTGACTTCATGGTTTCCTCTCAAGCCGGGCGGGAACGCGGGGCGCCGGACCCGCTCGTCGGACGGGTCCGGCGCTGCGCGGGGAGGATCAGGCGTCGGCGGAAACGGCGGTGGTGACAGCGAAACCCGCCACCCACTCCGGCACCGGCTCGTAGAACCGGTAGTTCATCACGTACTTCCCGCGGGCCGCCATCGCGGCGTACGCGGCGATCCAAGTCCGCACCTCGTGCGAGGAGTGCCCGGCCTGCTCGGCGAACCACTCAGTGCTCCAGCCGTCGACGAGTCGGAGTTCGCCCGCCGAAACCACATCGAGGAACTGCTGGTCCCACTCCGGGTTGATCGGCTGCATCGACGACGTGCCCGCGGCCAGGTCGAGGCCGGAGGCGATCACGCGGGCCTGTCGCCGGGCGCGCTCTTCGGGCGTCGGGTTGCGACCGTCGATCAGCCGCGCGGCGACCTCCTCGGTCGCGTTTTCCAGCTGGGGCACCGGTGGGTCGTGCGAGAGCCCGCCGGAGCCGAGGAACAGCACGCGCTGCTCGTCGAGGTGGGCGCTCGCGTGGCCGATCGCCGTGCCGAGCTGCCGGACGCGGCCGACGGGACAGAGCGGCGCGGCGACCGAGTTGATGAAGACGGGGATGACGGGAACGCGGTCGAGCCCGCCGAACAGCAGCTGCAGCGGCTGGGAGAACCCGTGGTCGACGTACATCTGTTCGGACAGCGCGAGGTCGACCCCGGCCGCCAGCACCACCTTGGCCAGCGTCCGCGCGGACTCGGCGACCGAGAGCTCGCCGGCCGGGGTGTCGTAGTCCCCGAGTGCGGTCGCCCGCGTCCCGATGCAGAACGGCGGCATCATGTCGTAGAAGAAACCGTTGTAGTGGTCAGGCGCGAAGAGCACCACGAGGTCGGGGTCGAATCCGGCGATGAAGCGCCGCGCGTGTTCGAAAGCCTTCTCGACCCGCTCTTCAACGGCTTTCGCCGGATGGTTGAAACCGATCAGTGGCGAATGGGACAGGGCGCACACGGCAACGGGCATCGGCCCTCCACCCTTTCTTTGTTGGCATTCTTCCGGTAAGAAACATGCTAGAATCTTAGCATACCAGTACTGGGTTTCGATGACGCGACGGAAAGGGACCTGGCATGACAGTGCCGACCGGCAATCGCAGCGAAGGCAGTCACCGAGCAGCGCGCAGGAAGTTGGGGAAACGTCACCGGGTCGGCACGGCCGCCTGCACCGCGGTCGCGCTCACGAGTGCAGTCGTGGTCGGAGGTGGGGTGCTGCTGGTCGAACCCGTGGCCGACGGGCGGGCCTTTCCCGCGACCGCGACGACCAGGTCGCCGGCGCCGGGGAAACCGGTCTGGCCGGCCTTGCCAGGGGTAGGGCTGCCGGCGACGCTGCCTAGCGTGCCGGTGCTGCCGCCGCTCGCGGTTCCGGCTGGCCACCGGCTCGGTGCCGCCACCGGATCCGGTGCGAGCGCGGGCATCCCGGCCACGGTGCTCGACGCCTACCGCCGGGCCGAGGCCTCGCTCGGTCACGCGAACCCGGCGTGTCACCTGACCTGGGCGTTGCTCGCGGGCATCGGCAAGGTCGAGTCGAACCACGCCCGCCACGGCGACGTGGACGAGCAGGGAACGATGGTCCGGCCGGTCTACGGTCCCGCCTTGGATGGTTCGCCGGGCTTCGCCAGGATGGTCGACGCGCGGAGCGGGCAATGGGCGCGTGCCGCCGGCCCGATGCAATTCATCCCCTCGACCTGGCAGAAATGGGGTGTGGACGGATCCGGTGACGGCCAGGCGGACGTACAGAACGTCTACGATTCCACGGAGTCGGCCGGTCGGTATCTCTGCGCCGCCGGTCGCGATCTGAAAACTGGCGCCGGACTGCGGAGTGCCATTCTCGGTTACAACAACTCCGAGGATTACCTGAACAAGGTAATGGCGTGGACGCGAATCTATTCCGCGGGTTCGTTCGCCGTGCCGGACGAACCCGGGTACCCCGGCGAAGATCCGACCTACGACGAAAGCGTGGCCTCCGTTCCGGCCCATCCGGCAGCGCCGCGCCCGCCGGCCACGGGTGCCGTACCGGCCGCGCCCGCATCGGCCAAGCCGGCCCCCGCGCCGGCCGCCCCACCCGCGAAACCGTCGCCCGCGCCCGCGCCCGCGCCTGCACCTGCGCCGATCGCCGGGTTGCCGATCAGCGTGCCCGCATCTCTGGACGGCGTCGTCGCGACCGCGGGGGAGGTGGTGGGTGGGCTCCTCGGCCCGCTCGGCACGCACTGAACTCCGGTGACGACTGATGGCGCCGCCCCGGCTGGCTGGGGCGGCGCCATCAGTTTCCCGCGGCCCGGACGCGCCACACACAAGCACGGTGCCGGGCGGGTCTCAGGAGTATTGGCCACGGACTTCGCCGACGAGCCCGCGCCAACGCCGCCCGTTCTCGCGCGCGCCATCGGCGTACGGGCCGGGAACGACGTGGTACGGCGGGCGGGCGGGGCCGGCGGTGACGTAGCCGGCCTCGTCGAAGCGGAGCTTCTCCAGGGTGATGTTGTACTTGGAGAACTCGGGGAAGTTCGTCCTGGCGAGGAACGGTTCGTACGTCCACTCGATGCGACGGGTGAGGTGCCGCGCCGTGTCGACGTCACCGGCCTGAATCGCGTCGCGCAGGGCGAGCACGGGCTCCGGACCGCACAGGGCGCTGCTGCTCCAGCAGCCGAGCGCCGTTTCCGGGTGCAGCGTGTGCGCCGCGAGCCAGTCGCTCTCCAGCGGCAGCAACCGGAGCCGGTTGCCGACCCCCGCCATGTCCGCGGCGAACTTCGGCGTGATCGCGATGTACTTCGCGCCGATGATCTGGGGGACCTCGGACAGCGCGGCGTAGGCGGCCGACGGGATCGGGCCCTTGAACGCCTCGGGGTTGTCGTAGAGGACGATCGCCATGTCCGGGAACAGGCCGGCGACGCCGCGGTAGAACGCGAGCAGCGTGTCGGCCCCGAGTTCACTCCACATCGGACGGCCGAGGATGACGCCGCGCACGCCGAGGTCCCGCAGGAAGTGGATCCGGTCGATCGTGTCCCGCGTGTTGGGGGCAGTGGCACCGACGAACAGCGGGAGGTCCGGGGCAGTGTCCGAGACCGCGTCGGCGACGCACGCGGCGAAGGCCTGCCATTCGGCCAGCGTAAGGGTCGCCATCTCGCCGAGCGTGCCGTTGGTGATGATCCCGTCCACGCCGTCGGTGACGAGCGCGCGGATCATGCGATCGGATTCGTCGAGGTCCACGGTGTCGCGTGCTGTGAGTGCGGCCGCGCCGGGCAGTGCCGGGGTGGGCGTGACGGCGATGACGCCGCGAAGGTCGTCGACACCGAATTTCTGCACCATGGGTCTCCTCGCGTTCACAGGGAATGGGCGGTCCGCCCGGCAGGTCAGGTGGGGGGCTGCCCTGCCTGCCGGGCGGACCGGGTTCGGGGGGACTTCAGGAAGCGTGGCCGAACGACTCGGGCGGCTGCAGGCCCCACGGGCTGAACGCCTTCGGGAAGTCGTCCCACACCACCGGGTCGTTGCGACGGACCCGCGGCATCTCGGCCGACAGCTCATAGCGGTTGCCTGCGGCCCAGAAGTAGGTGTAAACGTTGCCGCCCACGCCGTGCCGCCCCGGCCCGACTTCGATCGGCACGCCGTGCCGTCCGAGCTCGTCGGCGGCCAGCTTGAGGTGGTCGAACGACTCCATCCCGAGGGCGTAGTGGTGCAGCGACTTCCCGGCCTCCGGCGTGGAGATGATTGCGATGTCGTGGTGCAGCGTGCTGGCCCGGCACCAGGCCGCGCCGATCACCCCGGGGGCCGGGGCGAAGATGTCGGACACCTGGAAGTCCAGTAGCTCGACCAGGAAGTCGACCAGCGGCTTGGGGTCCTGCGCCTGCACGGTGATGTGGTCGAAGTCCAGTGCGCGGATCCCGCCGCGGCTGGGGGCTTTGGACGGGTGGATGTACTGCGGCCCGGTCGAGAGCACCGCGAGCTCCATGACGTGCCCGGAAGGCGCCGCGAACTGCAGGGATCGGACCACACCGGGGTGTTCGTCGGTGCGGGTCTCAGTCACGACACCGGCTTCGGCCAGCCGCTTCGCGTAGTGGTCGAGGTCGTCGACGTCGTCGACACGCAGAGCGAACCTCCGGACCCCGGTCCCGCCGGCGGTCAGCACCAGATCGCAACCGCCGTCGATGCCGACCGAGAGCCGCACGGCGCCGTCGGCGCGGCCGAGTTCCTGCATGCCCAGTACGTCGGTGTGGAAGCCGATCGCCTCGTCGAGATCGGCCACGGCGAGTTCGGCGTGGGCCACCTGAGAAATACCCATCGGTGGGTCAGCTCCTGTCCATCTTGTCGTAGGGGATGTTTCCGGCGCTTTCCCGCTTGTTGATGCCGAGGGAGTCGAGCTGTCGCGAGTTCTCGACGAGGATCATGCGGACGCGTCCGGTGCCGTCGTTGTAGTGCCGGTGCCAGACCCACGGTGGGGTGTAGACGAAGTCCCCGGCCGACCACCGCAGAGTTTCCGGCCCGATTTCGGAGTAGCCACTGCCCTCTAGCACGCAATGCACGGACTCGTGAACGTGGCGCTGGAGGTCCGTGGCCGTGCCGGCGGGGATCTCCTGGAGGTAGAACTCCATCGACTTCGCCGGCACGTCGGCCAGCACGCCGACCCGGCTGGGGTTGCCCGTCACGTCCTCCTCGAGCCACCGGGCACTCGCCGAGCGGATGACCAGGTGCTCCGGCATCGACCGCTCCGGGTCGTAGTGCTTCATCTCGTTGAGCTTGTGCATCCACTGCTCGAAATTCGTCATGGTTCTCCAGCTAGGTCGAGGTCATCCCACCGTCGACGACGTGGGTCTGTCCGGTCTGGAACCCGGCAAACTCCGAGCAGAGGTGGGTCACCAGGTCGGCGATCTCCTCGGGACGTCCCCACCGGCCGACGGGCAGTTCGGTCGCGAGTTGCCGTTGTTCCAGCTCTTCGGTCGGGACACCCGCGGCAGCGGCGCGTGCCGCGGCAAGCGAGCGCCGCCGCGGCGTGTCGATGTGCGCGGGGGCGATGACGTGCGTGGTAACGCCGTGCGGGGCGACCTCGGCGGCCAGGGACCGGGCCAGTGCGGCGACCCCCGCCCGCATCACATTGGACAGGTGCAGCAGCGGCAACGGTTTCACCACGCCGACCGAGGTGACGTAGATCAGCCGTCCCCACCCGGCCGCGGACATCGACGGCAATACCGCGTTGGTCAGTGAGATCGCGCTGTCCAGCAGGAGCCGGTAGGCCGAATCCCAGTCGTGCGCCGAGAGTTCGGCGGCCGTCGCCGCGCGGGTGCCGCCGGTGTTGGACACCAGGATGTCGATGCCCCCGAGCGTTTCGCGCGCGGCGTCGGCCGCCGCGGCCGCGGCGCCGGGCTGGGTGAAGTCCGCGATCGCCCAGCCCGCGGCACCGATCTTCCGGGCGACCTCGCCGGTGTGCGGTCCGGTTCCCGTGATGAACACCTCGGCCCCGTCCGCTCGCAGCGACGTCGCGATCGCCATGCCGAGCCCGCTCGACCCGGCGGTCACCAGTGCCCGGCGGCCGTGCACCGTCATGCCGCCGCACCCTCCCCGGTACCGCCGGGCAGGACACCGGATTCCTTGATCGAGGTGGCCAGCAGCCCGTCGATCAGGCCCAGCGGCTCGGTCCAGTCGTACTGGTTGAACTGGGTGTTGATGCGGAGGAACAGGGGATCACCCGCGTAGAACCGCTCGTAGAGCTCGTGGCGGCCGCCGAAGGCGGAGACCGCGAGATCGGCGGCGATCTTGTAGATCGCGATGCGGTCCAGGCTGTTCGTGTCGGGACCGCGGTAGAACCGGGCTATGTCCGCGGCGATCGGCGAGTCGAACGCGCTCACGTCGGCCGGCTGGTACAGCAAGCCGCCGGCGAGGATCTGCTGCAGGATCTCGCGGATGCGCGGGTACCAGCGGTTCCCGGAGTTGCGGATCGCGTACAGCGGCCGGACGTCGGGGAACAGGATGCCCTCGTCGTTGCGCTGCGCGCCGGCTTCGGCGGCGAGGACGGCGGCCCTGGTCAGCTCGATGTACGTGGTGATCTCGCCGAGCGCGTCGCGGACCTGGGGGAATTGGTCGGTCTTGACGACCTCGGTCGCCCGCTTGGCGATGCCCGCGACGAACTGGAGCTTCGCCAGCAGCCGTACCGAGGTCTGGACGCCGGTGAACGCGTTGGAGTTGATCGCCCAGATGTTGTTGACCCGCTCGTAGTCCTGGTTGATGAAGACCCGTTCCCAGGGCACGAGCACGTCGTCGAACACGACCACGGCGTCCATCTCGTCGAACCGGCTGGAGAGCGGGTGGTCGAAGGCGTTCCCGCCGCCGAACGGTTCGCGGCAGATCAGCCGGACACCCGGGGCGTCGGCCGGGATGGCGAACGCGATGGCGTAGGGCTTCTCGTCGGCCGCGTACTTGCGGAGCGAGAAGGGCCAGACGAGGATCTCGTCGGAGTAGGGCGCGGCCGTGGCCAGCATCTTCGCGCCGCTGACGATGATGCCGTCCGGGGTTTCGCGCTTCACGCCGAGGTAGGTGTAGGGGTCGGGCTGCTGCGACGGCGGCTTCGACCGGTCGACCGGCGGGTCCGCCAAGGCGTGGGACAGGAAGAGATCGTTGTCCCGCACGTACTTGTAGTACGCGCGCACCCGGTCGGCGCCTTCGCCGAAGAACTCGGCGTTGGCGTTCCACGCCACCAGCATCGCGCTGACGAAGTCCGTGCTACGCCCCATCATGCCGAGGCTGGAGTCCGCCCACTGCTTGTGCATGACGCGGCGGAGCTCGAGGTCTTCGGCCGTGCGGGGCATCAGGAACTGCACGCCCGCCTTGCCAGCACCGTCTTCGGGCGCAAAGAGCATGCTGTCGGTTTTGGACTGAAGGTCGTAGAGGCGGGCGATTTCGGCCGCGGCGCCGGACGTCGCCTTGTGCCCGGCCACGTCGGTGATCTTCTCGGCCCCGACCCACAGCTCAGGGCTGTGGGTGCGCAGCCGGTCGAGGTACGCGGCGCCGTTTCGTGCGGTCATCACTTTCCTTTCAAGAACCTGATGTGGGTCTCGTTGAACTGGTCCGGCTTCTCCCACTGCGGCCAGTGGCCCGCGCCCTCGATGACCTCGAGGCGGCTTCCGGGGATCAGCTCCTCCAGCAGCGCGGCTTCTTCGACCGAAGCCGTCGGGTCGTGGTCGGTCCACAGCAGCAGGGTCGGCGAGACGATGCGGCTGCACCACTGCGACGACCAGACGTACGGACGCCGGTGTTCCCAGTCCTGCACCGCGAGGATGTTGCGCATCGCGGTTTCGAACCCCGGCTGGGTGTAGATCCGCAGCCGCAGGTCGACGAGTTCGTCGGTGACGAGGCTCTTGTTGTGGAAGAGCCACTCGACCCTGGTACGCACGCTCTGCCGGTTCGCCTCGCGGACCGCCTTCATGCTCGATTCCTTCAGCCCGGCCATCACCTCCGGCTTGTTCGTGATGTTGCCCGGGGTATTGAGCACCAGCCTGTCGATCCGGCCGGGGTGGTGCGCCGCGGCCCACGCCGCCACCCAGCCACCGAGCGACTCACCGGAGAGGTGGGCCTTTTCGATGTCCAGCGCGTCCAGGACCGCGATCAGGTGGTCGCTGAGGTAATCGATCGTGTAAGGCCGGTCGGGCTTGGCCGAATGTCCGTGTCCCGCCATGTCGTACACGACGATCCGGAATTCTTTCGCCAGGTCGCGGATGTTGCGGGAATACGCCTCCAGGTGCCCGCCCGTGCCGTGCACCATGACCAGTGCCGGACCGGTGCCCGCTTCCACCACCCGGGTGGCGATGCCGGCCGCGTCCACGGTCCGCTGGCGCAACTCGATGCCCGCCAAATCGCCCCAGATGCTTACGTGCTGCTCCACAGCATTCCTTCCTGTCGCGACGTCCCCACATATTGGCATACTAGAATCTCAGGAGCAAGCCGTGTTTGCGACACGGTCGTCGTCGCTCGATGGCGGAAAAGGAAAACGGGTGTCATGGCCGTAGGCATGACACCCGTTCATGTGAGTGTGGCTACACTTCCACGAACTTCCAGAACCGCGAAACGTGCTCCTCCATGAGCCTGCCGGCCCGTTCCGCGTCCCGGCGCTCGATCGCCTCCGCGATCTCGGTGTGCTCGCTCTGCGCCTGCGCCAGGTCCGTGCTCAACCGGTTCTTCTGGAGGTAGAAGTCGTTAAGGTCCCAGGTGTCCATGGCCAGTTCGGCCAGCCGCTGGTTGCCGCCGGTGGCCAGTACGGCGGAGTGGAAGTCGCGGTTGGCCCCGGCGAAGGCGAGTGCGTCGTTCCGCTTGGCCGGGCCGGTGCCGCGGACCAGCATGTCATCGATCTCGGCCAGCTGGGCATCGGTGGCGGTGAGTGCTGCGAGCCGTGCGCCCGCTCCCTCCAGGATGCCCGCCACGGCGAAGTGGTCGCGCACCTTCCGTTCGTCCGGGACCGTCACCTGGCATCCGACCTGAGGAATGACCGAGATGAATCCGGCGGCGGCCAGTCGCATCACCGCGTCCATCACCGGCCTGCGGCTCACGCCGAACTCGGCCGCGAGGTCGTAGGTGCTGAGGATCTCGCCGAACTGATGGCGTCCCTCGAGCAGTTGGGTGAGGAGAGCTTGGTAGATCTGGTCTGTTTTGGTGACTGACGCGATCATGGGCATGGACTATCCGGCCCTTCGGTGCGGGAAGGTCGGTGCTGGCGTACTGTCGATCACGCCGAGATTCTAGCGTGTCAATGGCGAGTAGGGGTGCGCCGAAGCGGGAGCCCGGGTGTGGTGGTCGGCTCATTGAGCCGGGTGGAGCAGAGGGCTCGCGCCGTCTGGTGGCAGCGCTGAAGCCGGAGCGGACTCCCGCTCCGGCTTCAGGCCGGCCGAGGCTGCTGCCCGCGACCTCGGTCAGTCCACCGACCAGTCGGTGTTGTCGATCTGGCCGAACATCTTCATGGCGGCTTCGAGGCCGGGCAGGTTGGCGAGTGCCACCGACATGGAGCCGCGGAACTTGACCTTCCGGGTGACCATCGCCTTGGCGGCGGGGAGTTCGCCTTCGCCGAGGCGCTGCCAGGTCTCCACCTTGGCCGTCAGGACGAAGTCCGGCTTCACGCCTTCGATCGGGGCGCCAGCGCGCACGACTTCGCCGGCGTTGACCTCGATCTGGCCCGCGCGGCTCTCGTTCTCTGCGAGCCGGTATTCGATGACCATGCTCAGCTTCTTGAGGCCCTCTCGCGTCGCGTCCGTGGTGTTCCAGAGCTCGGCGTAGGACTTCATCCACTCCGGCGACAGGACGGGTGTTCCCATGGTGCGCTCTCCTTTGGTTCGCCTCCGCGGCGGACAACTGGGGTTTGACAACGAGGCTGAAGATACTAGTATCTTAGAAAGCCAGTCAAGCTGTTGCTGCGGCCCGCCCCATTGTGGGCCGCGATTTTCGGAGGAGACAAAGATGTCTGACGCCAAGGCGGTCACATGTTGAGGGACGAACTCCGGCAGATCCTCGAGAAGGGTTTGCGTGACGTAGAGGCCGACTGGACCGTTCCGGCCGCAATCATCAACGACCCGGAGATGCACGACGCCGAGCGTGAGCGCGTGTTCGGCCGTTCGTGGGTTTTCCTCGCCCACGAGAGCGAAATCCCGGAACGCGGCGACTACGTCGTCCGATACATCTCGGAAGATCAATTCATCGTTTGCCGGGACGAAGACGGCGAAGTCCGCGGCCACCTGAACAGTTGCCGTCACCGCGGCATGCAGGTATGCCGCGCCGAAATGGGAAACGCCTCCCATTTTCGCTGCCCGTACCACGGCTGGACCTACAACAACAAAGGCAGCCTCGTCGGCGTGCCGGCCGGGCGCGAGGCGTACGGCAACAAGCTGGACAAGTCCCTGTGGCAGCTCAAGCCGGTCCCGAAACTGGGCACCTACAAGGGTTTGATCTTCGGCTGTCTCGATCCGGACGCCCAATCCCTCGATGACTACCTCGGGGACATGAAGTTCTACCTCGACATCGTGCTGGACCGCAGTGACGCCGGCCTGCAGGTCGTCGGCGCCCCACAGCGCTGGGTCGTCGACGCGAACTGGAAGCTCGGCGCCGACAACTTCATCGGCGACGCGTACCACACCATGATGACGCACCGGTCCATGGTGGAACTCGGGCTCGCTCCGCCGGACCCCAAGTTCGCGCTCTACGGCGAGCACGTGCACACCGAGAACGGCCACGGTCTCGGAATCATCGGCCCGCCGCCGGGCATTCCGTTGCCCGAATTCCTGGGTATGCCAGAGAACATCGTCGAGCAGTTGCAGCGCCGGCTTTCGCCGGAGCAGGTCGAGGTGTTCCGGCCGGTCGCGTTCATCCACGGCACCGTGTTCCCGAACCTCTCGATCGGCAACTTCCTGATGTCGAAGGACCACGTCTCGCCGCCGACGTCGTTCCTCACGCTCCGGTTGTGGCACCCGATCGGCCCGGACAAGATGGAGATCATGTCCTTCTTCCTGGTCGAGAAGGAAGCGCCGGACTGGTACAAGGAGGAGAGCTACCAGGCCTACGTGCGCACGTTCGGTATCTCCGGGGCCTTCGAACAGGACGACGCCGAGAACTGGCGCAGCATCACCCGGGTGCTGGGCGCCCAGTACGCCAAGAAGATGGAGCTCAACTACCAGATGGGCCGCGGCGTCTACGAGCCCGACCCCGACTGGCCCGGTCCCGGCAACGCATTCCCGATGGACTACGCCGAAGCCAACCAGCGCAACTTCATGGAGTACTGGATGCAGCTGATGGTCACGGACCCGTCGTCGCACACCGGAAACGGCAAGGTCTCCGACGAGGCCGCGGCCGAAGCGCTGGCACGGGCGGAGGCCTAGGACCGATGACCACAGCAACGGAGATCACCGACGCCACGGTGCGTGAAGTCACCGAGTGGCTCTTCGCCGAAGCCGAACTGCTCGACACCGGCAAGTACCGCGGGTGGCTCGACCTGGTGGCCGAGGACCTGTCGTACGTCGTGCCGCTGCGGGTCACGCGCGAGCGTGAGGCCGAGACGGACATCGTCGAGGGGATGACCCTGATGGACGACGACTGGGACTCGATGGAAATGCGCGTCCTGCGACTGGAAACCGAGTATGCGTGGGCGGAGGACCCGCCGTCGCGGTCACGGCACTTCGTGACCAACATCCGGGTCGCCGCCGGCGAGGCGGAGGGCGAGGTGGCCGTCAAGTCGAACCTGCTGCTGTACCGCACCCGCGGCGACGTCGCGACGTTCGACATCCTCTCCGGCGAGCGCCACGACGTGCTCCGCCGGGTGGCCGGCGGCTACCGGCTCGCCAAGCGGGTGGTCGTGCTCGACCAGACCACCGTCATGACGCACAACCTCGCCCTGATCATGTGACGGAGGCAGTTCGGTGACCATCATCCACAACGAGGGCCAGGACCCGATCATCCAGATCGCCAACGAGTTCACGGTGATCCAGGTCAGCTACACCAGCACCGGCCAGCGTGAACGCCTCCTCGTCAGCTCGCCCCGGCTCGGGTTCCAGACCCTGCTCGACCCGCTGCAGCTGGAAAGCCTCACCTGGCAGCCGCCCGAAATGTATTCGAAGCTGCTCGACACCCCGTACGGCCCCGGGACGGAGCTCAACGCGCGCCCGCTGTCGGCTCTGCTCGGAAAGGACTGATTTCCATGGGTTTCCTGGACGGGAAGGTCGCGCTGGTCACCGGCGGGGGATCGGGTATCGGCCGGGCCGTGGTCGATCTCTACGTCCGAGAGGGCGCGAAGGTCGGCATCCTCGAGATCTCGCCCGAGAAGGCGCGGGACCTGCGAGAGAAACTGCCGCCGGACGCCGTGGTCGTGACACAGGGCAACGCGGCTTCCATGTGGGACAACGAGCGCGCCGTCGCGGACGTGACGAAGGCGTTCGGGTCGCTGACCACGCTGGTGTGCGCGGTGGGCGTGTTCGACTACTTCACCGAGATCCCGCAGCTGCCGAAGGACAAGATCGGCGAGGCGTTCGACCAGCTCTTCGCCGTCAACGTGAAGAGCAACCTGCTGACCGTGAAGGCGGCGCTGGACCAGCTGATCGACAACCGCGGCCAGATCATCCTTACCATTTCCAACGCGGGGTTCTACCCCGGTGGTGGTGGTCCGCTCTACGTGTCGTCGAAGTTCGCCGTCCGCGGTCTGGTGACCGAGCTCGCGTACGAGCTTTCGCCGCACGTGCGGGTCAACGGAGTGGCGCCCGGCGGCACGATCACGGACCTGCGGGGAATTCCCGCGCTGGCGAACGAAGGTCAGTCGCTGAAGGACGTCCCGGACATCGAAGGCCTGATCAAGGGGATCAACCCCCTGGGCGTCGTCGCCCAGCCGGACGACCACTCGTGGGCCTACGCGTTCCTCGCCGCGAAGGAACGCGCGCCCGCGGTCACCGGCACGATCATCCACAGCGACGGCGGGCTGGGCGTGCGCGGGATGACGCGCATGGCGGGGCTCGAGCCCTGATCCTGCACCGCATAACGGGGAGACGGCCTCGGAAACCCCGAGTTCCGAGGCCGTCTCCTTTCCACCCTCGAAAGGAGGCGTCGATGAAGACGCTGGTGGCTACCGAAGAAACCCAGGCTGATCCCGCCACCGCGCTGTGGATCTGTGATGTCTGCCAGGACGTGTACGACCCCCGCCTCGGCGACCCCGAAGGCGGGATCGAGCCCGGCACGTCGTTCGCCGACATCCCGGACGACTGGGTCTGCCCGGTGTGCGGGGCGCGCAAGAAGGAGTTCCGGATGCTCGCGCCGGGCGACGAGTACGACGTCGAGGACGACGCCTACGCGGGAGCGCAGGGGTGAGCACGCCGGGCCGCGTTCTCGTCTGTCTCAAGCAGGTCCCGGTGCCGGGCCAGGGCGTCTTCGACGAACGCACGAAACGGATCCGCCGGGACGACGACCAGGTCGTCACCAACCCGCCGGACCTGCACGCGCTGGCGCAGGCGCTGAGCGTGCGGGCGGAGACCGGCTGGGAGGTGGTGGCCGTGACGATGGGGCCGCCGGCCGCCGCGTCGACCCTTCTCGACGCGCTGAGCCGGGGCGCCGACCGGGCCGTGCACCTGGTCGACCGGCGGTTCGCCGGCGCCGACACCCTGGCGACGGCCCGGGCGCTCGCCCGGCTCGTCGAACGGGAGCGCCCGGACCTGGTGCTCACCGGCCGGTGGACGCTGGACGGCGGCACCGCGCAGGTCGGCCCGCAGGTCGCGGAGCTGGCTGGGCTTCCGCAGCTGACCCAGGCCACGATCCTGCGGGCCGGCGACGGTGCCCTCGCTGCGGACGTCGAGACCGATGTCGGCCGGGAAACCTGGACGGTCGCCTTGCCCGCGGTGGTCTCCGTCGGGCGGGGCACCGAACCGCCGTTCGTGACCCAAGCCGATCCGTCGGCCGTCGAAACGCTCACCGCCGAGGAGCTCGGGGGAGGACCGCGCGACTTCGGCACCCGCGGTTCGCCGACCTTCGTGGCGGAGATCCGGCACAACGCCCGCGAACGCCGGGCCGAGTACGTCGGGGCCGGGTTCGACACAGCGGAGCTGCTGGAGGCGGCCTTCGCGCCGCTGGAGCCCGAGGCCGACGTCGTCGTGGCCGGCCCGTCGCGCGAGATCTGGGCGGTCGCCGAGCCGCTGCCCGGCGGTGGCCTCCATCCGACGAGCCTCGAAGCGCTGGCCTGCGTCCGGACGGTCGCCGGCGACCTGCGGGCCACGATCGTGGCGGTGCTGCCGTGCGACCAGCCGCACGACCTTCCGCGCGTGCTCTACGCGCACGGGGCCGACCGGGTGCTGGTGCTGCGAGGGACCGAGCCGGCGGACTACCGCACGGACCTGGTCACCGACGCACTGAGCACGGCCATTGCCACGCACGCGCCGTTCGCGGTGATCGCGCCGTTCAGCGCGCGTGGCCGCGACTACGCCCCGCGCGTCGCCGCGCGGCTCGGGCTCGGCCTGACCGGGGACTTCACCGCCCTGGAGGTCCGTGACGCGGACACCGACGAGCCCGACCTGCGGTGGCTCAAACCGGCCCTGTCGGCGGACGTGGTCGCGCCGGTGATCGCGCACTCCACCCCGTCGATGGGCACGCTGCGGCCCGGGTCCTTCCCGGCGCGAGCCGTTCGCGATCAGCGGGAGCCGGAGGTCGAGTTCGTCGGTGGCACCGCGACCGGCGACGGTGCGTGCACCGCGGTCGAGCGCCGGGTCGAGCTTCCGGACGCACCGAGGCTCGCCGCGGCGCGGCTGGTCATCGGGCTCGGGCCAGGGCTGGGCACCGGTGCCCGCCGCGTCGCCGAACGCGTCGCCGCGACACCGGGGATCGCGCTCGTCGCGACGGCCGCCGCGGTCGCCGCGGGGGAGGCGCCCCCGCAATTCGAGATCGGGCCGCTCGCCCGCAGTATCGCGCCCGCGGTCTACCTCGGGTTCGGGCGCCACGACCTCGGCACGCTCCAGGCGGTCAAGGGCGCCGGCCGAGTGGTCGTCGTCGATCCAGGTGCCTGGCTCGACGCCTTCACCGGTCTGGCCGACACCGTCGTCACCGCGAACGTCGAGGGGGTCCTGCTGGACCTGCTGCTGGCGACGGCGGGCGCAGCCGCCGGCTGAGCACTGGAATCCCAAGGAGGACCCATGAGTACCGCCGCGCCGGCGGCGAACGTCGACCCTCGGCGGTTTCGCGACGCCATGGGCCGGTTCGCCACCGGCATCACGATCATCAGCACGCCGACCCCGGCGGGACCGCACCACATGACCGCGAACGGCTTCATGTCGGTGTCCCTCGAGCCCGCCCTCGTCGTGGTGTCCATCGCCCGCCGCGCCAAGATGCACGACTTCCTCCTGGCCAGCGGCGTCTACGGCGTCAGCGTCCTCGCTGCGGACCAGGAACCCGTCAGCATGCACTTCAGCGGCCGTCCGGACCCGGACCTGCACCCGCGGTTCGACGACCACGCCGGGGTCCCCCTCGTGGCCGGGGCGCTCGCGCAGGTGGCCGCGGAGATCGTCGACGCCCACCCCGCCGGTGACCACACGTTGTTCGTCGGCGAGGTGCGCCACCTCGCCGACGGCGTGGGCGACCCACTGGTCTTCCACGCCGGCCGGTACCGCCACCTGCTCAGCCCCGCGGCGGATTCGGAGTACTCCGACGCCTGGTCCGGCTTCTGCCTGGATCCGTTCGGTCCCTCTTCCCGCGCCTGAATTCGGAGGTAACCCATGCACGCCCGCCCCATCCGGTGGCTGCCGTGAACGCCGCCGTCCGCGAAGCCGCGGACCTGCTGTGGAACGCCGTCGACACCGGCAGGCCGTGCCTGCCGATCCGCGATCTGTTCACCTTCGGCGACATCGAGGCCGCTTATGCGGTGCAACGGCTGAACACCGAGCGCGCGCTGGCCGCGGGCCGGCGGTTGGCCGGCCGCAAGATCGGCCTGACCTCGCCCACCGTCCAGCGCCAGCTGGGTGTCGCTCAGCCTGATTTCGGGGCGGTGTTCACCGACATGGCCGTGGCCGACGGCGGGACCGTGCCCGCCCGCCGGCTGCTGCAGCCGAAGGTTGAGGCCGAGATCGCGCTCGTGCTGACCGACGACCTGCCGGATCCGGACTGCACCGCGGCGGACGTGGTGCGCGCCACCGGCTTCGCGGCGGCCGCGTTGGAGATCGTGGACAGCCGGATCGCCGACTGGGACATCTCCATCGTTGACACCGTCGCGGACAATGCGTCGTCCGGCCTGTTCGTGCTGGGCGGCACTCGACTGCCGCTCGACCGCGTGGACCTGCGGACGGTGCGGATGACGTTGTCCCGCCACGGTTCGGTGGTTTCGGAGGGCAGCGGTGCCGACTGCCTCGGCAGCCCGCTCGCCGCCGCCCTGTGGCTGGCGTCCACGTTGGCCCAGCGAGGAGATCCGCTGCGGGCGGGGGATGTCGTGCTGACCGGCGCACTCGGACCGATGGTCGCCGTCGCGCCGGGGGATGTCTTCCACGCCGAGCTCTCCGGGCTCGGTTCGGTGCGGGTCGGCTTCGCGGACGAAGGAGAAGCCCGGTGAGCAAAGCGAAAGTAGCCGTCATCGGGTCGGGTAACATCGGCACCGACTTGATGATCAAGGTGCTGCGGCTGTCCGAAATCCTCGAAATCGCCGCGATGGCCGGGATCGACCCGGCCTCCGACGGCCTCGCCCGGGCCCGCCGGTTGAAGGTCGCGACCACCCACGAAGGCGTCGACGGGCTCGTGCGGCTGGACGAGTTCACCGATGTCCGATACGTCTTCGATGCGACCTCGGCCGGCGCGCACCGCTACCACGACAAGGTGCTGCGCGCTCTCGGCCGAACCGTCATCGACCTCACTCCGGCCGCCGTAGGCCCCTACGTCGTCCCGCCGGTGAACCTCGAAGCCCATCTCGACGCCCCGAACGTCAATATGGTGACCTGTGGCGGCCAAGCCACGATTCCCATCGTCGCGGCGGTCGCCGCGGTCACTCCGGTGCACTACGGCGAGATCGTCGCCTCGATCTCTTCGCGGTCCGCCGGGCCCGGTACTCGCGCCAACATCGACGAATTCACCGAGACCACCGCCGCGGCGATCGAGCAGGTGGGCGGCGCGGCGCGCGGCAAGGCCATCATCGTGCTGAACCCCGCGGAGCCGCCCCTGATTATGCGCGACACGGTGTACTGCCTGGTTTCGGAAGCCGACACCGAGGCGATCACGGCGTCGGTCGAGCGGATGGTGGGCCGGGTGCAGGCTTATGTTCCTGGCTACCGCCTCAAGCAGAAGGTGCAGTTCGACGCGGTCGCGGCGGACGATCCGCTGCGCGCCCTGGTTCCGCCCGGGGACGCTCCGGTGAAGGTGTCGGTCTTCCTCGAGGTCGAAGGCGCCGCCCACTACCTGCCCGCCTACGCCGGGAACCTCGACATCATGACCTCGGCGGCGCTGGGCACCGCCGAACGCATCGCTGCCCGCCGCGCGGGCGAGGGGAGGGCCCGATGACCCGGCTGTACATCCAGGACGTGACCCTGCGAGACGGCATGCACGCCGTCCGGCACCGCTACACCGTCGAGCAGGCCAGGGCGATCGCGTCCGCATTGGACACCGCCGGCGTCGCCGCGATCGAGATCGCGCACGGCGACGGGCTGTCCGGCTCGAGCATCAACTACGGCGTGGGCGCTCACACCGACTGGGAGTGGATCGAGGCCGTGTGCGACGTCGCGCGCCGGGCCGTGCCGACCACGTTGCTGCTGCCCGGCATCGGCACGCTGCACGACCTGCGGCAGGCCCACGCGTTGGGTGTCCGGTCGGTGCGGATCGCCACCCACTGCACCGAAGCCGACATCTCCGCCCAGCACATCGGTGCCGCCCGCGAACTCGGCATGGACGTCGCGGGCTTCCTGATGATGTCCCACCTGGCAGAACCCGCCGAGCTGGCGCGGCAGGCGAAACTCATGGAGTCCTACGGCGCGCAGTGCGTGTACGTCACCGATTCCGGCGGCCGGCTGACGATGGACGGCGTGCGCGACCGCTTCCGCGCCTACCGCGACGTCCTGGACGCCGCCACGGAACTGGGCATCCACGCCCACCACAACCTCGCTCTCGGTGTCGCGAACAGCGTGGTAGCGGTCGAAAACGGCGCGACGCGGGTGGACGCGTCCCTGGCCGGGCAGGGCGCGGGTGCCGGGAACTGCCCTCTCGAAGCCTTCATCGCGGTCGCCGATCTGATGGGCCACGAGCATGGCTGCGACCTGTTTCCGCTCATGGACGCCGCCGACGATCTCGTCCGTCCGTTGCAGGATCGCGAAGTCCGCGTGGACCGGGAAACCCTCAGCCTGGGCTACGCCGGTGTCTACTCGAGTTTCCTGCGCCACGCGGAGGTTGCGGCGACGCGGTACGGCCTCGACACCCGGGCGATTCTCGTGGAAGTCGGCCGTCGCGGCATGGTCGGTGGCCAGGAGGACATGATCACCGACGTTGCTCTCGACCTTGCGGCCGGGCGCCGGAGGTGATCTGCCTGCAACGCCGTCGGTTACTTGTCCCTTCGCGCGGTCTGCGTGGCGCAGTCGACGTCCCGGGACGTCCGGTATTCCCGTCGGCGCCGGTTGCGTTCTTGGCGTTCCCGCTCTCGGCGGCTGTAGGTCGCGTTGAGGACGGTCTCTTCGTCCTCCAGGCTCGATCCGAGCGCACCGGCGACGATCCCGACCGAACTGCACAACCACACCAGGTTCAAGTACGAACCCACGCCGACCGGGTGCCCCAGAGCCTGCGCAAAATAGCCGCTGTCGATCAGGACGGCCGCCGCGAGCAGCGCGAGCACGAACAGGATCGCGTACATGCACGCCACCCCGATGGCCAGCGTGGTCGCCGTGGAAACATTGTACAGCAGAGCCTTGCGTCGCCCGGCGACCTCGGAAGGCCGGTCCCACAGGTGGTTGTACACCGTCAACCACACCGTCATGACCAGGACGGTGACCACCGTGATCGCCGCAAGCCGCATCGGGGACAGCGCGTCCGCGAGCTTCCAGAACGAACTGGTGATGATGCCGTAGGCGGCGGTCCCGGCCGCCGCCGCGGTGGCGCCCGCGAGGTGCGGAACGAGCCGCCACGGACGGTTGTCCCGCACCATCCCGGCCAGCAGCCGTAGCCGGCCACGCAGCCCGACCAGAGCGAGATGAGTCGTGGCCGACTGGTGTCCGCCGGACATGCGCTCCGTCGGGGCCAGCGCCTCACGCCACCGCGCCACCGATCCTCGTTCAGAATGATCTCCGTCGACTTCGAGCCGCCGCGACACCAGCTGCCGCACCACGCGGACCAGCAACGTCCGTGCCCGGTGACGCACCAGGACGGCACCGAGCGCGGGCAGCGAGATCATCGCGACCCTGTGCTCGACGTCGACCCCCGCCACGACGGGTTTTGTCCCCGCGCGCCGGGGAAGATCGGTGAGCAGGACCAGCAGGTCCCAGCCCCGGTCCTGCCGGTGCCGCTGCGACAGCGTGCGCATCGGTATGTCCCCGTCTTCGTCCAGCGGCAGCTGCGTTACCTCGTGCTCCACCCGCCACCGCATCTCCCCGCTCACTCGGGCGCCGAAGATTCCGGGTAGATCGTCGGCGATGGTCGTGATCACCTGCTCCGGCAGCCCTTCGTCGGCGAGCACCCCGACGATCACCGGGCGTGGTGCGTTCATGTGGTTCACCTCGCTCATCGGCACCTGCCGGTTTCCCCGGGCGGTGCCGGCCAAACCACCCGCCCGGGCGACGCCGCGAGCAGCGGCGCCGTGTTCGGCCGGCCGCCGACGCCGGTCGTCCAAGTCAGCGTCGACCATCTAATTCGGCACCGAGCTTGGCTACCGGCCGGACAGCGGGTCAGAGCGGAAGGGCGGGATGCCAGGACGTCGCCACACGGTAGGCCCGTGCCGGTGGCGTGCCCGGTCGTTCCCGGCGCGCCCGCGTGACCAGCACCAGTAGCCACACAACCCCGATCGCCGCGATCAGGCACTGGCCAACCCAGGTCAGCGTCGTGTACAGCCCGACCCGGGTGCCGGTCGGCGCGGCCGGCAGGCCGCGCACCAGCAGGTCGTACTGCCACGGCAGCAGCTCGGTGGTCACCAAATCCGACAGAGACAGCCCTTGAGGGGTGAACAGCGCGGTCAGCGCGTACCCGGCCGATTCCAGGGCCGCGAACCCGAACCCGACCGTGGCGCCCAGGATCAACCCGTCGCCCAAGGACTTCACGGCCAAGTGCCGGGTCAGCAGTGCGAGCGCGGCCAGTTTGACTGCTTCCTCGATGAGTCCGACGCCGACGTACAGCCACGGCGACGGGTACAGCAGATACGTCTCCAGCACCGATGCGCCGAGCACGCCGAGCACACCGCCGACGATGAATGTGCGGAACACGATTTCGGCGGTGATCTCGCCGGAGTCCCGGCGCTCGAAGGCCCACGCGACGAAGGTCACCGGCACCAGGAAGGTGCCGAGCAGCACCAGGGTGGGGATGAGGTTGGGGTTCCCGGTCAGATAGGTGACGACCGCGGACAGTATCCACAGGACCAGGCCGACTCCGAACATCCGAAGCCACATACGTCGTTTCGGCCGTTCGGCGACAACTCTCACCTGCGCTTCCCCCACCGCTCGCCGCGGCCGTGGGCGGCCGTGTCGATGAAAGTCCGGTACCGGTCCGCGGAACCGGGCTCTGCGACGTCCTCGAGCCCTTGGGGGCAGCGCAGTGACGACCACAGCTCGGCACGCGGTTTCGGGTCGTCAATGACGGCTCGGTACCAAGAAAAAACCTCGGCCAGCAGGGTGTCGTCCATCGCGTACAGCACGGGCGGCGCGAGCCCGGTCAGCTCGAACAGGCCGTTGAGCGCCGTCAGCCGGTCCTCCACCCGGTGCACGAGGTCGAACAGGCCGTCGTCCATCTGCTCGACCTGGGACAGGTCGAGCACCAGGTGCCGCGTGCCGGCGTGGAGCAGCCCGGCGAAGTGCGCGGCCAGGAGGCGGAGGGCCCGCGCGTCGATCGGCCCGCGGACCGTGACGACGGTGTGGTGGTCGTCGCGCAAGGTCGAGGTGACCGTGAAGTTCGCCGCCGTGGCGGCGACCTCGCGCGCCGGCCCGGTGAGGCGGTGCAGCTCGGCGAACGCCACCGCGTACGCCGGCTGATCGAGGTTGAGTGAGAGTTCGTTGACCATGCGCGGCCCTTTCAGAGGAGCAGTTCGAACATCCGGAAAACCTGGTCCCACTCGGCGGAGCCGGGGTTCTTGACGCGCGGATCGATGATCTTGAACGCCTGGGCGAGAGCCACGCTGAGGCCGCCGGCGATGGCCGGGAGCCGAGCCTCGGTGTCTTCGGAGATCGCGATCCCGAGCGGGGGACGCGACAGGAGCTGATCGAGCAGCGGCACCACTTCCAGGTCCTCGTCCATCTTGAGGAACTCGTGCATGCGCTCCTGCAGTCCCTTGGTGATCGGCAGGTCTCGCGGCTCGATGACGTCCCGCCCGTTGGCCTTGGCCGTGGCCTTGGCGAGCACGAAGAGGTCGTAGATCCTGCGGTCCAGGAACTCGTCGTACCGTTTCAGATCGCTCTTGTCGACGTCCAGGCTCGCGGCCATCCGGAAGAACCGTTCGAACCTCGCCACACCCATGACTGGCATCAGGCCTCCTGTGAGAGATGTTCGTGCACGAACCGGACGGCCATGGCGCCTTCCCCGACCGCTGAGGCCACCCGTTTGACTGAGCCGTGGCGGACGTCCCCCACGGCGAACACACCCGGCCTGCTCGTCTCCAGCACCAACGGCGAGCGAGGTACCCCGCGCCACACGTCGGCGTCGCGGAACCCCTCGGCGTCTGCCCCGGTGAGCACGAACCCGTCCTCATCGAGGGCGACCATCCCGGAAAGCCAGGCGGTGTGCGGGGAAGCCCCGATGAAGACGAACAGCGCACGGGCGTCGAGGACGCGGCGCTCACCGGTGCGGTTGTTCTCGACGACCAGGGATTCGAGACCGTCACCGCCGACGAGCTCGCGGACTTCGGTGTGGCCGAGCACGGTGATCCGCGGATGCCGTTCGACCTGGTCGACGAGGTAGCGGCTCATGTTCGCGGTGAGATCGCCGCCGCGCACCACCAGGTAGACCACCGGCGAACCTTCCGCGAGGAACACGGCCGCCTGGCCGGCCGAGTTGCCGCCGCCGACCACGGCCACGGGGGAGGCCAGGCATCGACGCGCTTCGTGCAGAGTCGCGGCGTAGTAGACGCTGGTCGCTTCGAACGTCTCGATGCCGGGTACGACGAGCCGGCGGTACCGGGCGCCCGTGGCGATCACGACAGCGCGGGTAACGATCTCGATGCCGTCGTCGAATCCGACGGCGAAGCGGCCGCCGCGTGGTTCGAGGCTGCGCGCTTCGGCCGGCACAGCGACCCGGACCCCGAACTTGGCCGCCTGGATCACCGATCGCTCGGCCAGCTCCGCGCCGGAGATCCCCGGCGGGAAGCCGAGGTAGTTCTCGATCCGGGACGTCGTCCCGGCCTGGCCGCCCGGGGCCACGGCGTCGAACGCCGACAGCCTCAACCCGTCGGAAGCGCCGTAGACCACCGCGGCCAGACCGCCGGGCCCGGCGCCGACCACGAGCAGGTCCTGTACACCGCGTTCCGGTTGCGGCGGCCGTAGCCCGACTTTCCTGGCCACCTCGGCGGTGCTCGGGTTCCGCAGCACTTCGGTGCCGTTCAGCACGACCACGGGGGTGTCCTCGACGGCGACGCCGAAGCGCTGCAGGAGCGCCTCGGCCTGCTGATCCTTCTCGACGTCGACCAGCCGGTACGGGAGCCGGTTGCGAGCCACAAACTCCAGCAGCCGCCTGGTATCCGGGGAATAGCAGGAGCCGACGATCCGCAGCCCGTGGCCGGACCCGATCAGGAGTGTCCGTCGCACGAGGTAGGCACGCAGGATCAGATCGCCGAGCACCGGATCGCCGAGCACCAGGCGCCGCACCGCGCTCACCGGGATGGTGAGCACCTCGCCGGGTTCGGCGGCCACGGCGCCGACGAACGCGGGCTGGCCTTCGAGCAGGCCGACCTCGCCCAGGAACCGGCGGGGTCCGTGCACGCGCACGACCTTCGCGTCGTCCCCGGTTCCTTCGGTGATGGCGACCTTGCCGCTCAAGACCACGAAGAACTCGGACGGTTGCCCGCCCTGCGCGTACAGCACCTCGCCCGCCTCGACCGGACGGCGGTCACCACCAGCGTGGAGCGTGCGGATCTGCTCGTCCGTGAGCCGGGGAAACGCTCCGTACGAGTCCGGCGTCTCGGTCAGCGGCGCGCCGAGGTCGATCCCGGTCGCGGCGGTCATACGAAGGTCTGATCGACGTAGCACCAGCGCCAAGTCTCCCCGGGCTCGAACGAGCGCACGATCGGGTGCCCGATGGCGTAGGCGTGCTTGCTGGCGTGCTTCATCGGCGACGAGTCGCAGCAGCCGACTTGCCCGCACGTCAGGCACAGCCGCAGGTGCAGCCACGGCGTGCCGGCGACCAGGCACTCCTCACAGCCCTGGGGGGTTCGCGGCACCACGTCCTGGACGAGCGCGAGATGCCGGTCGACGACGTGCGTCATCGCACGTCACCTTCCCTGGTCGAGGTGGTCTTGGGGGTACTTTCCGGCCGCGCCAGCGCCTGATCGAGCCACTCGCGCAGCACGGGGATTGGCGCGGCGCCCGCTTGCCGCGTGACGACTTCGCCGCCGCGCAGCACCATGAGTGTCGGCACGGACTTCACGTCGAACCGCTGGGACAGCCCGGGTGCCTTGTCGACGTCGACCTTCACGAGCTTGACCTTCCCGGCCCGCTCCCGGGCCAGCTGGGCCAGCGCGGGGCTGACCTGGCGGCAGGGCCCGCACCAGGTGGCCCAGAGGTCGACCAGCACCGGCATCGTGGCCCGCTCCGCGACTTCCGCGAAGTCGTTGTCTCCGGCGTCGACGATCCAGGGCAGCGGCTGGTGGCAATGCCCGCACTTCGGCTTGCCCGCGGCGGCGGCCGGGACGCGGTTCTTGTGGCCGCAGTGTTCGCAGACGACGGTGCCGGCGGTTCCGGTGTCGGTGCTCATGCCGCGGACCTCCCTTCGCCCCCGCTGTAGGTGACGACGAGCTCGCCGTCCTTGGCGTCGACCGTGATCACCAGCCCCTCGGTCGGTTCACCGCGCAGAAGCGTGCGGCCGATCTTGGTCTCGACCTCGTGCGAGATGTACCGGCGCAGCGGCCGGGCGCCGTACACGGGGTCGAACCCGTGCTGGGCGATGAGCTTCCTCGCTTCCGCGGTGAGCTTGACCGAGATGCCCTGTTCGGCCAGCCGGTGGCGCAGCTCGTCGAACTGCAGGTCGACGATCCGCTCGATCTCGGCCGGCCCGAGCGGGGTGAACAGCACGATGTCGTCGACGCGGTTGAGGAACTCCGGCCGGAAGTGGTGCCGCAGCTCGGCCAGCACGGCGTCCCGGGCGTCCGGCTTGATTTCGCCGGTGGAGGTGACCCCGTCGAGCAGGTGCTGCGAGCCGATGTTGGAGGTCATGATGATCACCGTGTTGCGGAAGTCGACGGTACGGCCCTGCGCGTCGGTGATCCGGCCGTCGTCGAGCACCTGGAGCAGCGTGTTGAACACGTCCGGGTGCGCCTTCTCGATCTCGTCGAACAGCACGACCGAGTAAGGCTTGCGCCGCACGGCTTCAGTGAGCTGTCCGCCCTCGTCGTAGCCGACGTAACCCGGCGGAGCGCCCAGCAGCCTCGAGACGGTGTGCCGCTCCTGGTACTCGCTCATGTCGAGCCGGACCATGTTGTCCTCGCTGTCGAACAAGGCCGCCGCCAGGGTCTTGGCCAGTTCGGTTTTCCCGACACCGGTCGGGCCGAGGAAGATGAACGACCCGATCGGCTTGCGCGGATCGCGGATGCCCGATCGCGCCCGGATGACCGCGTCGGCGACCAGCCGCACGGCCTCGTCCTGGCCGATCACCCGCTCGTGCAGGATTTCGTCGAGCCGCAGCAGCTTTACCCGCTCGCCTTCCTGCAACCGGGAAACCGGGATCCCGGTCCACGAGGCGACGATCTCGGCGATCTCGTCCTCGGTGACAACCTCGTGCAGCAGTCGCTTCCGGCCCTGCTTGCCCGCCAGCTGTTCTTCCTCCGCCGCAAGTCGGCGCTCGGCTTCGGTGATCTCGCCGTAGCGCAGCTCGGCCGCGCGGTTCAGGTCGTAGTTCCGTTCCGCTTCGTCGGCTTCGTGGCGCAGCCGTTCCAGTTCGGACCGCAGCTCCTGGACCCGCCGGATCGCCTGACGCTCGGCTTCCCACTGTGCCTTCTTCGAGTCCGCTTCGGCCCGAAGATCGGCGAGTTCCCGGTCGAGGTCCGCCAACCGTGCTTTGCTGGCCTGGTCGGATTCCTTGGACAGTGCGGCTTCCTCGATCTCCAGGCGGGTGACGCGCCGGGTGAGCTCGTCGAGTTCGGCGGGCATGGAGTCGATTTCCGTACGTAGCCGCGCGCACGCCTCGTCGACCAGGTCGATCGCCTTGTCCGGCAGGAAGCGGTCGGTGATGTAACGGTGGGACATGGTCGCGGCGGCGACCAGTGCGCCGTCCTGGATCTTGACCCCGTGGAACACCTCGAGCCGCTCCCGCAGTCCACGCAGGATCGAGATGGTGTCCTCGACGGAGGGTTCGTCGACGACGATCGTCTGGAACCGGCGCTCCAGTGCGGCGTCCTTCTCGATGTGCTTGCGGTACTCGTCGAGCGTCGTCGCCCCGATCATGTGGAGCTCACCGCGCGCCAGCATCGGCTTGAGCATGTTCCCGGCGTCCATCGCGCCTTCGGTGGCGCCGGCCCCGACGACCGTATGGAGCTCGTCGACGAAGAGCAGGATGCGTCCTTCTTCGGCTTTGACCTCGGCCAGCACGGCCTTGAGCCGCTCCTCGAATTCGCCACGGTACTTCGCCCCGGCGACGAGCGCGCCCATGTCGAGCGAGAAGATCGTTTTGTCCCGCAGGCCTTCCGGCACGTCGCCGCGCACGACTCGCTGGGCGAGGCCCTCGACGATCGCCGTTTTGCCGACGCCCGGGTCGCCGATCAGCACAGGATTGTTCTTAGTTTTCCGCGACAGGATCTGGATCACCCGGCGGATCTCGGCGTCCCGGCCGATGACCGGGTCGAGTTTGCCCGATCGCGCGTCGGCGACCAGGTCCCGGCCGTACTTCTCCAGAGCCTCGTACGCGCCCTCAGGGGTGGCCGAGGTGACCCGCTGGTTGCCGCGGATCTTGGTCAGCGCCGCCAAGAACGAATCGCGTGTCACACCGTATCGGGTCAGCAGCCGCCCCGCGGTGGACTTCGCACCCTCGTCGACGAGTGCCAGCACGAGATGTTCGACGGAGACGTATTCGTCCTTGAGCCGCTTTCCTTCCCGTTCGGCGGCGTCCAGCAGACCGGCGAGGCGCCGGGTGAGGTAGACCTGCCCGGGTGTGGTGCCGGGGCCGGTCACCTTCGGTCGCCGCGCGAGCTCGGCTTCGACGGCTTCGCGGAGACCGTCGACGTCCGCGCCCGCCTGCACGAGCAGCCGGGGCGCCAGGCCGTCGGCCTGGTCGAGCAGGGCGAGCAGCAGGTGCTCGCCGTCGGTCTCGGTGTGGTCGTGGCGCTGCGCCACGCTCTGGGCCTCCTGCAGCGCTTCCTGTGATTTCTGGGTCAGCTTGCTCATGTCCATCGCTGGTGGCTCCTGACTTGGGCTTCGAGGACGTCGAGTCGGTCCAGCAGGTCGAGCACGAGCCCGATGGCCGCGTAGTTGAGGGAAAGGCCCGTGCGCAGGCGCTGGATGCGCGCGAGGGTGTCAACGGCGGACGGCGCGAACCACAGCCGCCCGCTCGCATCGGCGGTGCCGTCGACCAGGCTCAGCGCGACGAACCGGCGGATCAGCTCCGGGTGCAGTCCGCTTCGTGCGGCTACCGTGTCGAGGCTGAGCCGGACGGGGCGCGCGAGCAGGTACTCGGCCATCAGGTCCTCCTGGGGTCGAAGTCGGACACCGCGGACAGCTCCTCGAAGAGCTCCCGCTCCCGTTTGCCGAGCTTCTTCGGCACCATCACGCGCACCTCGGCGTAGAGATCGCCCGGCTTGCCCTTGGGGTTGGGCAGGCCCTCGCCGCGCAGCCGCAGCCGCCGTCCGGTCGACGAGCCGGGCACGACCCGCACCTTGACCTCACCACCGGGCGTCAGCACGGGGACCGTGGCGCCGAGCGCCGCCTCCCACGGCGACACCGGCAGCTCGACCGTGATGTCGCGCCCGGACAGGCGGTAGCGAGGATGCGGCTTGATCCGCACCACGAGGTAGAGGTCACCGGGCGCGGCGTTCCCGGACGCCCGCCCGCCCTGACCGGCGAGCCGGATGCGCTGTCCGTCGAGCACGCCGGCCGGGATGTCGACGTCGTAACTGCGCTCGCCCGCGCCGGCGATGCTCAGGTGCCGTCGCCCGCCCCGGTACGCCTCGTCGACCGTCAGTTCGAGCTCGGCCTCCTGGTCGGCGCCCGCGACCGGCCCGCCGGAGCCCCGGCTCCGGAAGAAGCCGCCCAGCAGGTCCTCGATGTCGACGCCTTCGAAGCCCTCGAAACCGCCGGCGAAGCCCGGACCTGCCTGGCGGCCGCGGCCGCCACTCCGTCCACCGGCACCGGCGTAGACCCGCTCGTCGAAGTCGTCGGGCACGCGGCGGAAGTCCGCGCCGAACCGGTCGTACTTCTTGCGCTGCTCCGGGTCGGACAGCACCTGATAGGCCTCGCTGACCTCCTTGAAGCGCTCTTCCGCGCTCGGGTCGGAGTTCACGTCGGGATGGAGCTGCCGCGCCAGTTTCCGGTACGCCCGCTGGATTTCATCGGCGCTCGCGGTTTTGGCGACACCGAGAGCTTCGTAGAAATCGGTTGCCACCGGTCATCACCCCTGTGACTTGGACACCGTCACGGCCGTCGGCCGCAACTGGCGCCGGTCGGTCCCGTAGCCGGGGCGCACTACACGGGTCACGGTGTTCGGTTCGGTGGCCGGGTCCTCGACGACGGCGACGACCTCATGCCTGTTCGGGTCGAACCGGACGTCGGTTTCGTCGTCACGCGGGTACCCGAGACCGGCGAGCAGCTGGACGGCTTGATCCCGGATCGCGTGGACGCCCTGCACGATGGCCGACGGGTCCGCCTCGGCGTGCGCGAGCGCCAGTTCGAGGTTGTCGAGCACCGGAAGCCAGGCCGCCGCGACCCTCGCACGCTCGGCTTCCACTTCCCGCCGCAGCTCCGTGGCATGGCGCTTGCGCACGTTGTCGAGGTCGGCCAAGGCCCGCCGCCACCGGTCCTCGAGCTCGGCGAGTTTCTCCTCCGCCCCGGCCGCCGGGGCCGGCACCTCCTGCGGGCCGGGCACTGTGCCGGCCTCGGCGACCTCCGCGGAGGGGTTTCCCTGCTCCGCGGCCTTTCCTGGGGTGGTCATCGATCCGCCTCACGCCCGGTCGAAGTCCGCGTCGATCACGTCGTCCTCGTCGGCCGCCTGCTGCGCGCCGCCGCCGGAACCGCTGCCTCCTTCGCCGTCGCTGCCGCCGGTCGCCCGGGGAGCGTTGAGCCCGGCCAGCACCTGCTGCAACTCCGAGGTCAGCGAACGCGCCTGGTCCACCGGAGCCGCGTTCTTCACGGCCTCACGAGCCTGTTGGACGAGCATCTCCGCCCGCGCCTTCTCGTGCGGCGGGGTTGTGTCCGTGATCGCCCGTTCGACCTGGTACGCCGCGGAGTCGAGCAGGTTGCGCGCGTCGACCTCCTCGCGCAGTCGCAGGTCCTCGGACCGGTTGCGTTCGGCTTCGGTGACCATGCGGTCGATCTCCGCCTGGTCGAGATTCGAGCTCTCGCTGATCGTGATGCCCTGCTGCGCGCCGGTGTCCTTGTCCTTGGCGGTGACGTCGAGGATGCCGTTGGCATCGACGTCGAAGGTGACCTCGATCTGGGGCTCGCCCCGCGGCGCCGGGCGGATGTCGGTGAGCTGGAAGCGCCCGAGGACCCGGTTGTCGGCCGCCCTTTCCCGCTCGCCCTGGAGCACCACGACGTCGACCGCGGGCTGGTTGTCCTCTGCAGTGGAGAACACCTCGGTCCGCCGCGCGGGGATGGTCGTGTTGCGCTCGACGATCTTCGTCATCACGCCGCCCCGGGTTTCGACGCCGAGGGACAGCGGGGTGACGTCGAGCAACAGGACGTCCTTGACCTCGCCTTTGAGCACACCGGATTGGACCGCCGCACCGAGCGCGACGACCTCGTCCGGGTTGACGCTCATGTTCGGGTCCTTGCCACCGGTCAGCCTGCGGACCAGGCTTTGCACGGCCGGGATCCGTGTCGATCCGCCGACCAGGATGACCTCGTCGATGTCGTTCGCGGTGACCTTCGCGTCGCTCATTGCCTGCTTGACCGGGCCAAGGCACCGCTCGACCAGATCCGCGGTGATCTGTTCGAACACTGAGCGCATCAAGGTGGTCGTGAGGTGCTTCGGGCCGTCTTTGTCCGCCGTGATGAACGGCAGGCTCACGCTCGTCTGGCTGACGGAGCTGAGCTCGACCTTCGCCTTCTCCGCGGCTTCGAAGAGCCGTTGCAGCGCCTGTGGATCCGAACGCAGGTCGATGCCGTTGTCCTTCTGGAACTGATCGGCGAGGTGGTCCACGATCCGGCGGTCGAAGTCGTCACCGCCGAGGTGGGTGTCTCCGGCGGTCGACCGGACCTCGACCACGCCGTCTCCGACGTCGAGCAGGCTCACGTCGAAGGTGCCGCCGCCGAGGTCGAACACGAGGACCGTCTCGTGGCTCTTCGAGTCGAGCCCGTAGGCGAGCGCGGCCGCGGTCGGCTCGTTGATGATGCGCAGGACCTCGAGGCCGGCGATTTTGCCGGCGTCCTTGGTGGCCTGCCGCTGGGCGTCGTTGAAGTACGCCGGCACGGTGATGACAGCCTCGGTCACCCGCTCGCCGAGGAACTTGCCCGCGTCGTCGGCGAGCTTGCGCAGGATCTGCGCGCTGATCTCCTCCGGCGAGTAAAGCTTGTCGCGGACCTTGAACCGGACGACGCCGCCCTCACCCTCGACGACGTCGAAGCCGACAGCCTTGGCCTCGTCGCCGATCTCGTCGTATTTCCGGCCGATGAACCTCTTCGCGGAGTAGACGGTGCCCTTCGGGTTGAGGATCGCCTGGCGGCGGGCCAGCTGGCCGACCAGCCGCTCCCCGCTTTCGGTGAACGCGACCACCGACGGGGTGGTCCGGGTGCCTTCCGCGTTGGCGATGACCGTGGGTTCGCCGCCCTCCCAGGTGGCGATCACCGAGTTGGTCGTGCCCAGGTCGATGCCGACTGCCTTGGCCATCACACGCCTCCTTTCATCTTGCCGAGCAGGTTCTTGGCTTCGTCGGCCACGGCTTCGTCGGCGACGACCTCGTAGCGGGTTGGAGTCGTGACCCGGACCGAGGCGAAGTCGCGGCGGCCACGCTGGAGCGCGTGGGTCACGAGGCCGAAGATCGCGCCGATCACCGCGCCGAACACGAGTCCGTACACGGCGAGGGTGAAGGTCGCCAGCAAGGGCATGAACCAGTTGAAGATCCCGAACAGCCAGCCGATCAGCAGCCCCGTGATGGCACCCGAGCCGGCTCCGCGCAGCGCGGCGCCGCCGTAGTTCAGGCGCCCGACGACCTGCTCGACCAGCTTGACGTCCGAGCCGATGATGGCGACCCGCTGGACCGGGAAGCCGTTGTCCGACAGGTAGTCAACGGCACGCTCCGCTTCGCTGTAGGTCTCGTAAGCGCCGATCGGACGACGCTGGCTCGCGGCGCTCTGTTCCGATCTGAGCTGTTCCGAAGAGTGACGCGGTGGTGGCGTCGTGGCGCCGGGCTGCGCAGTCATCGTCTGGCTCCTAGGCGTTCGCGTGTTCTTCTCGAGAAGCCTTTTCGACGATCTGAGGCTTCTTCTCGCTCGTTTCGGTGCCACTGCCGATTTCGACTTTGCGAGGCTTGCTGGCTTCGGCAACCGGGATACCCAGCACGAGCACACCGTGGTCGACTTCCGCGGACAATCGCGTGCTGTCCAGGTTGTCGCCGAGGAAGAACTGGCGGCTGAACTCACCTTGCGGCCGTTCGTCGACCACCAGTTCGTCACCTTCACGGCGCAGCGGGGCGCGACGGGCTCGCACGGTGACCACGTTGCGTTCCACCGTGACGTCGACGTCGCCGGGGTCCACTCCCGGTAGATCCAGCGCGACGATGAACTGGTCGCCGCGGCGGAAGGCCTCGATCGGCATCGCCCGCGGACCGCGGGCGCCTACCATGGCCTGCTCGGTCAACCGTTCGAGATCGCGGAACGGGTCGAAACGCATTAATGTCATAACTCTCCTCATTCCGGGCACCTGTCAGGAAGAGACGTACCGCGTCCAACGGACTATGTGACGCGTTCTCCTGGCGGGCACGAGTTGCGGGTACCGCGAGAAGCGAGACCGTCGCAGTGGCCTCTTGGGACACAACACATCGTGACAAGGACGGCCATGGTCGCGCGTGCGCCTGGCAGGTCGAAATTCGCGCGGACGATCGACCCGGCAGAGCAGGATCATCCGTGTAAGATTTTGTCCAGTCGGCGGTCGGAGGCCCGGATGTCACCCGCGGCGGCGGGCGGAGCCCACCAAGATCTACAACGGTCGGACAGCTGGTGGCGTGGCCACTTGTCGAATTTGCGCGGGCTGTTCGACGGCCGTGAAGCCGACGACATCATTCGGCTTGCCGCCACGTCGCTGTTGTCGCTGAGCGGCTGCGGGGCCAAGGCGGCGTACCTGATCATCGACGGCGCACTCAGCCGTCGGGATGACGCGGAGCCGGACGCGGAGCTCGACCGGCAGGTCCGGTTCCTCGACGGCGGCAGCGGCCCGCTCGTCCTACCCGACGGTGATTGGTACTGGGGCTTCGCGCTGCGCGGGCTGAGCAGCCTGAGAGGCTACCTGGTGGTGCACGCGGCAATGGAGCCGTCGAAGGACGAGTTCTTTTTGCTCGAAGGGCTCAGCCAGCAGACGGCGGATGCGCTGGCGAACGCCGCGCTCCACCGGCGAGAGCGGAAACAGGCCCTCGACCTGCAGGATCTCAACGGCAGGCTGTCCGCATCGGTCGCCCGACTCGAGCAACAGACGCACGTGCACGAGGTCCTCACCAACATCTCCGTGTCCGGTGCGGGCGAGCCTGGCATCGCCCACGCGCTGCACCAGCTGACATCGTTGCCGGTCGCGATCGAAGACCGGTTCGGCAACCTGAAGGCCTGGGCCGGTCCCAGCAAGCCAGATCCGTACCCGAAGCCCATATCCCACCGGCGCGAGGAGCTCCTCAGGCGCGCCGCGGCGGTCCCGCATCCGGTCCGGGAGAAGGATCGGTTGATCTCGCTGGTCAAACCGCGCTACGAGGTGCTCGGCGTGGTGGCGCTCGTGGACCCCCGCAGGACCGTGGGCAGCCACGAGATGTTCGCGCTCGAATACGGGACGACGGTGCTGGCGCTGGAGCTGTCCCACCAGCGCAATCTCGCCGAGGTCGAGCTACGCCTGCACCGTGACCTGGTCGACGACCTGATCACCGGCACCGACGACGAGAGCGCCTACGCTCGCGCCGATGCGATCGGGCACGATCTGCGCGGCCCTCATTGCGTGATCGTCGTCCAATGGAGCGGGAAGCAGGCCGACGACGCTGTCGCCGCAGTCACCGGCCGGGCGGCTGCCTCGTTACAGCTGAGCTCGATGATCTCGCGGCGCGCGGGAGCGGTGGTGCTCCTCGTCCGCGGCCGCCCGGACGGGGACGCGCTGTACCGCACCCTTTCGAAGAGCCTCGGAAGCGCCTGTGCGATCGGGGTCGGTGCCCGCTGCGACAGCCCTCACGACTTTCCGAGGTCTCACTCGGAAGCCTTGCGAGCCTTGGACATCCGCCAGAAATCAAGGTCACCCAATGGTGCGACGACATTCGACCAACTGGGCCTTTATCGAATTCTGGACACCGGAGAGAATCGCGCCGAAATCGTCGCGTTCGTGCGGGAATGGCTCGGCCGGCTTCTCGACTACGACGAGCAAAAGAACACGAGTCTGGTCCAGACGCTGTCGCAGTACCTCGAATGCGGCGGTCACTACGACAAGACCGCTTCCGCGCTGGTGATCCACCGGAGTACCCTGCGCTACCGGCTGGGCCGGATCCGAGAGATCACCGACCGCGACCTCAATGACGTCGAAAGCAGGCTCAACTTGCACGTGGCCACCAGGGCGTGGCAGGTGCTACGGGGTTCTGAGTGAACGGGGAGGGCCCGTGGGCAGCGACGGTAGTGGTCTTGCTTCTCGCCGGTGTGGCCGCGCCCAAACGCCAGCTTACCCAATTGCATTTGACGATTCGCGACGGCGAATCGCGGTCGGTTGCTCGAGATGCTCGACGACGTCGAGCCTTTGGGAGTCTGCGTAACCGGTCGGCAAGGTGGCCTCGGCGTGGGCGACGATCTTGACTCCGCGAAGGAGACGGCCGTGGTTCGCCGGTCTTTTGGGCTGCGGTACTGCGAGGTCCGCTGCGGGTAATCCTCAGCTGTACGGGTGGGTCTGACGGCGTGTCTGCCATCAAGTCGCGGCCCCGCGAACGGTGAGCTGCGGATCGTCTCTGGCGATTCGGGTCCAAACGCGAACGTCGAGGGTGAAGAAGGTGTCCAGACCGGCTTCGGGCTCGTGGTGCCAGGCCGGGAGTGCCTGGCCCAAGCTTCGGCCTGGCGGGGGTGTGGCTTTCGGCGATTGAGCCAGAGCGCCATGCACGCGGGGTCGATCCGGGCGGCGCCGAGGCCGCAACTGGATCGGGGCCCAGTCGACGGTCAGTCTGGCGGTCACCTGTGCGGGGTGTTCGCGACTTCTCGGCGGGTTGCTTCGATGTCGCGGTATCTCTGTCATCCGAGCGCGGTCAGCAGCGCGGTGAGGGCGGGTTTCTCGGTGGCCGGGTTCGGGCTCGTTGCGCGCAGTTGAAGGACGGTGTCGATCTTGCCGTCGATGGTGGTCCAGGCGGCGTCGTCCCGGGGTTTGAGGCGGGCTTCGGCGTTGTCCCCTGCGCGATCACGCCGCCGGCGAACACGCCCTCGACACGAGTGATGTCGGAGAGGGTCGTTTTCCTGGGCCGCCGGGTGACCAAGGTGTCAGCCCCTGTCGCTCTCTGCCGTCGTGTTTCCAACCTCTCGGGCTCGCTCATGCCGCACTGTGCCGCCCGGTCGCGCAGTGGTTGAACGGGTTCTTCCAGCGGCGGCGGGCGCCCGGCGGTGGTGTCCGACGGTCGCCGGGAACACCTACCGCCGGTTGCCGATGCGGGAGCGGTCGCGAAGGGCAGTTCGCTCGCGTCCACCGTGTGCACTTGCGGCGGCGCCGAGGGCGGGAGCGTGGTGATCATCCGCACTGTGACGGCCATCATGGGTACGGTCGTCGGCCTGACCTTTTTCTGCGGCTTCGGCAATGTGCTGGGGCTTGTTCTTCGGTTGGGTGTGCCTGTATGGGTGGCGCCGCTCATTGCGCCCGCGGTTGATCTGACTTTTGTGGCATTGCTCGTCGCGGTTCGTCGGCTGTCGGTGTGTGGCTCGCCTTCTGTGAGCATGCGGTCTGCGCGGCGGCTGTTGGTTGGTGCGAGTGCGGTGACGTTGGCGTTGAACGTGGCCGAACCACTCGTTGCTGGCGAGGTCGGCAAGGCGTTGTTCGACGCGGTGGGGCCGCTGCTGTTGATCGGCTGGTCAGAGGTCGGTCCCGGCCTGCTGCAGGCGATCGGCCACACGAACCGTCTGGGGGTTTCGCACGAACTCGCCGGGTCCGAAGCGACCGAGCGGGCAAGCTCGGTTGATCTCACGCAGGAGACGCAGGCTCAACGCGACGAGGGCGTCCCGCAGCAAGGTGCTGGGCAAGCGGTTGCCGCCCGGGTGCCGGAGGCCCTCTTGGCGCAGGCCCGGCAAGAAGACGCGGCCCATCGCATGGCTCTTCAGAAACCGATTTCCGCCGACACGCTGAGGGCTCGACTTGGAGTTGGCGCTGTCCGGGCCCGTCAGCTCGTCAAGATCGTGCGGTCCGAGTTCGACGAGCAGGCGGCTGGTCATCGACCTGCGTGCGAGCGCCACCCCCACATTGCCATCTAGGTTCAACGCCAACGGCGTGGCCCGTTGCGATTCAGCGGCCCGTGCTCGGTTAACAGGATTGGTGGAAGTCCGGCATTTCGAGCAAGTTAAAGGAATTCCTAATTGATGGTAATATTTTCGGCCTCATCGCTATTTACGTTTTTCTAACGACGATCCGGAGTGGTTAGCCCTAACGGCTGATTTGTTTCGCTGGGAGGCTGTGTAACTTCGTCTCGCGGCCTGAGATCCTGGCGGCGTGCGAGCTGATGACCTGTGGTCATCCAGGGGTGGAAGGCTAATGCTGTGCCTGGTGGACTGAGGTCGTTGTCTAGTCGTGCGCGAAGACTCCCGGTCAATCGTTGGGTTAATTCCCGTGCAAGTCGAGTGCTAGTGTCCCTTTTTGCTGTTGTGGGACTGGTAGCCGGAGAGACTGCTGCTTCAGCATCGACGGTAGCGCCTGATTCGCGAACCGTGGGTGTCGAAGCAGCGTCCACTGCCAATCCTCGTGATTTCGGCACAAATTCAGCGCAGTCGGCAGATTCTGTGATCGATGGACATGGCGATCAGGCGGGATATCACCTGTTGGTGGCCCGTGAGGCATCCGGTTTCCAGTGGCGTGAAGTCGCCTTGCTGCGGCCTGCCGGGTTGGACGAGGCGTCCTGGACGGGATATCAATGTCTGTCCGGTGATGGCCGGTTCGCCGCTGTCTCAATATTGCCGACGTCGGCAGTGAATGAGCAGACGTCCCGTGACCATGGGGCTTTCGCTTATAGCGTCGACTTGACGTCTGGCGCAGTTCATCCGGTGGCTGAGGGTGTGAGCCTGAAGTACTACTCGCCGGGATGTGGGAGCGGGGACGAGGCGGTGTTCACCGCGGAAGTCGGCGCCAATGACGCGAAAACCGAGTTGGTGAGCGCGAACCTGGCGTCGGGCAAGGTCGATAGTGCGACGACGGTGTCCGGGCAGGTCACATCCGCCGTGCCAGCCAAGGGCGGCACCGTCGGCGTCGCGGGCACGCAGATTGAGTCGATCACACCGGACGCGCACGTGTCCGTCCTTGCTTCGGCTCCCGGAGACGCCTACGACCTCCGACCGTCAGGCGATGGCGGCGTGAACTTCCTCGCTTCCAAGCCGGGCTCGGACACCGCTGTCGCAATCCACGAGGTCAACGGCAAAACCGAGCAGCTGGCCAGCGGAAACCGCACCCGTGTGCAGTTATTCTCCGGCCGCGCCGGCCATTCGGTGCTCGCGGGCGCCGCCCACACCCAGCCGGCCGCTCTGCAGACAGCTGGCGTCCGCGCGATCGCGGACAGCGGGTTCGCTCACGCCGCCACCTCCTCATCTCTCGACGGCGATGCCCTACTCGGGCCGAACTCCCACTCGCAAACCACCGATCCCGTGTTCCGATCGACCAGCACCGGCAAAATCCTGACCCGCGCGGCAGCGAAGACCGCCGCGCCGGCGACCACCGCGCTGCCCACGTACAAGCTGTCCGCGGCAACGACCCCACCGCTTTCTCTGCCGGCGGGACGGCTGCAACCCAAAGCCGACGCGGCCACGAGCGGCGCAGCAGCGCCGAGCCAAGCCGCGGCCGCCCAGACTCCCACGTGCGCCGTGCCCCGCCTGGACACGACGAAACAGGTCATGCAACCGGCCCCGGCCCAGGTGAACTGGGCAGTGCAGATGGCCGAGCAGGGACTGCTCACCGGTAGCGCCTACACCCGGCCGACTGGATTCGACAACCTCGGTCTCGCCGCCTATGCCCCGAACAGCGACTTCCCGCTTATTCCGCTCAACCACCCCGCTGGCGGGTGGAGCACCGTTCCACGGCCGGTTTTCGAAGGGATCATGGCCCAGGAATCGAACTGGTCCCAGGCGTCCTGGCACGCTCCGGCCGGCACAGCCGGCGACCCCCTGATCGCGGACTACTACGGCGCAGGCGGCGACATTCGATCGATCAACTACGCGGGTGCCGACTGTGGTTACGGAATCAGCCAGGTCACCGACGGCATGCACATCGGTGACCACTCGCTCTCGGCCCATGGGCAGATCAAGGTCGCGGTCGACTACCAGGAGAACATCGCCGCGGGACTGCAGATCCTCGAGGACACCTGGAACCAGCTGTACACCGACGGCATCATCGCCAACAACGGCGATCCCAAGTACCTCGAAAACTGGTACTTCGCCATCTGGGCCTACAACTCCGGGATCCAACCCAACGCTGCCAACGGCAACACCACCGGCTGTACCCCCGGCCCTACGTGCATGGGCCCGGACGGCACCTGGGGACTGGGCTGGACAAACAACCCCGACAACCTCGACTACCCGCCCAACCGCGACCCCTACCTGCAAGACACCTACGCCGACGCCGCGCACCCGGCCAGCTGGCCCTACCAGGAGCGGGTACTCGGCTGGATGGCGTCGCCGTTGATCCGCTACGGCGACCGAGCGTACGCGACGGCCTCCTACAATGGCGGGAAAACCTGGATCCAGCCGGCGCCGTTCTCGAGCTTCTGCTCCCTGGCGAACAACCAGTGCGACCCGGTCAACACCAACCCGACCAACCCCGGCGCCAGCCACTGCATGCTTAACGACTTCGAATGCTGGTGGCACCAACCCGTGACGTGGATCTCCAGCTGCGCCACAACGTGCGCAACCAGCGCCTACGCCGTCGGCACCGGATCAACCGAACCGGCCAACCCGACCCACAACCCGCCGACGTGCACTCTCGACACCTCCAAGGTCGCCGCGAACTCGATCATCGTCGACGACGAACCGACACCCCCGCTGAACCTGCAAGGCTGCGGCGCATCGAACTGGTCCAGCAACGGCTCGTTCAACTTCCAGTACGGCACGAACTCCGCAGGCGACCCCATCGGCGCCATCGACACGCACCAACTCGGCACAGGACTGGGCGGCCACATTCTCTTCAGTCACACCGAAACAGGCGCAGAACCAAATCTGATCAACACCGGTATCTGGACCCCGAACTTGCCGTCGCTGCAGTACTACAAGGTCAAGATCCACATCCCCGGCCTGGGCGCAGAGGCCACCAACGTCGTCTACGTCATCAACCCCGGCGGCGGCGTCGCTCCGTGGAAGATCAGGGTCAATCAGGCGTGGAACTCTGAGCAATGGGTGACCATCGGGACCTTCGCCATGGAAAACGGTGCGAACGTCGTGTTGTCCAACGAAAGCGCCACCGTGAACACCAGCGGCCACAACTACGCCGACTTCGACGTCGCCTACGACGCCATCGCGTTCGTGCCGATGGGCGGCACCCCTGGCCAACCCATCGGCGGACCACCCGGCGTCCAGGACGCACCCCGCGGCAGCAACCCCGCCTTCATCGCCTGCGGCTGCGCTAAACGCACCGCCGGTGACCCGGTGGACACCAGCACCGGCTACTTCGGACAGGACTTCACCGATCTTTCCACACCGGGGCGGGGCATGGCCCTGGCCTTCACCCGCAGCTACGCCGAGAGCATCGCCGACCCCGCCGGCCCCAACGGTTCTCTCGCCGTGGACGGCCCCTTCGGCTACGGGTGGACCGACTCATACAACCTCTCCGCAACAACGGATCCCGGTACAGGCAACGTCACCGTTCACCAGGAAGACGGTTCCGCCGTCACCTTCGTCGAGAATTCCGGCAACTACACACCGGCCGCCCCACGTTTTGACGCCACCCTCACCAAGAACGGCGCGAACTACACCTTCGTTCGGCGCGGCAGCCAGTTCTTCACATTCGACACCACGACCGGCCACCTGACCGCCGAGACCGACCTCGCCGGCAGCAAAGCGACCCCGACCTACCAGACCACGCTGGCCTACGACTCCGGTGGGCACCTCTCGACCGTTACCGACCCAGGCCATCGCACCTACACCCTGACCTGGAGCGGCAACCACATCACCGGCCTCATCGACAGCGCCGGGCGCCAAGTCGACTACGGCTACAACGCCACGGGTGACCTCACCGACGTCTACGGCGTCGGAACCACGCGCACGCCCACACGTGCCGATGACGACCACACGCAATACACCTACGACGGCCATCACCTGATGACCTCGATGCGCACCCCGAACAACTTCGGCGGCCCCGCAGGCGTGGCGACGACCATGGTCTACGACACGGCCGAACGCGTGCACACCCAGACCGACGCCGACGGCGACGCCACCACCTTCACCTATGGGCCGGACGGCGGACTCTCCACAGGCCAGGTCCTCGTCACCGATCCCTCCGGGCACAAGACCCTCGACACGTACCAGAACGGCCTGCTCGTCTCCGAGACCCACGGCTACGGCACTTCCGACGCCGGAACCAGCTCGTACACCTATGACCCTGTGACGCTCGGAGTGTCCACCCAGACCGATCCCGACGGCGGCTTCGAGACGTTCACCTACGACGACCACGGCAACAAGTCGTCAGAGTCGAACGCGCTCGGCTACACCACGAACTACTCCTACGACGACGCCGGCAACGTGATCGAAACCATCGACCCGAACGGGATCGCCACGGTCAACCAGTACGACCAAGCAGGGCAAATCCCCGACTCGGCAAACGGAATCCGAGACCTCACCTCCACCACGACCACCCAGGTCGACAACGTCGTCGAGTCCACCACCGGCAACTTCGGAACCGAACCGGTCCGCACCGTTACCTACCACTACGACGACCCCGCCCACCCCGCCGACCGCACCCGGACAACCGACCCACGCAACAACACCACCACCGAAACGTACGACGCCTACGGAGACAACACCTCCAGCTCCGACCCCCTCGGCGACACCACGAAATACGCCTACGACACCAACACCGGCCAGCGCACCTCCAGCGTCGACCCGAACGGCACCGCCGCCGGCGTCACACCGAGTTGCGCACCCCCCGCCACCGGCTGCACGACCTTCACCCTCAATGCCAAGGGGCAACTGTTGCAGACGACCGACGCACTCGGGCACGCCACCAAGAACACCTACGACAGCGATGGCAACAAAACATCCGCCATCGACGCGAACAACCACACCACCACCTACACGTTCGATCCGGCCGACCGCATGACAACAACAACCATGCCGGACAACAGCACCCGGAAAACCGACTACAACCCCGACGGCACCACCGCCGACACGATCGACGGACTCGGCGCCCGAACCTCCTTCGGCTACGACGGCCAAGGCCGCAGCCACACCCGCACCGACCCCGACAACCGGACGATCACCACCAACCTCGACCACGCCGGACGCGTCCACACCATCGTCGACGCCGCCGGCCGCACCACCACCATGGGCTACGACCTGGCCGGCGAACTCGCGTCCGTCTCCTACTCCGACAGTGCCACCCCCGGCGTGACCTACGACTACGACCCCGCCGGGCAACGGGTCGACATGAACGACGGCACGGGCACGTCCACCTGGACCTACAACGCGTTCGGCGAAGTGAGCGAAAGCCAACAAGGCTCCGGTTCCACCGTCACCTACGGCTACGACGACGCCGGAAACCAGAACGCGATCACCTACCCCGGCCAAAGCGCCGCCGTGGCCCGCGCATTCGATCCGGCCAACCGGCTCACAAGCGTCACTGACACCGCCGGCAACGCCACCACCTTCGGCTACACCCGCGACAGCGACGTGCTGACGACGACTTACCCCAACGGCGCCACCGTCACCAACGGCTACGACACCGCAGACCGACTGCACACCACCGTCGCCACCACCGGAAGCACCACCGACGTCGCACAGACCTTCGACCGAGACCCACTCGGACAGCTCACCACCGAAAGCACCGGCGCCACGAGCAAAACGTACGGCTACACCAGCCGCGAACAGCTCTCCAGCGTCACCGCCGCAGGCAACACCGCCGGATACGGCACCGACCCAGCCGACAACCCGACCACCGTCGGCACCGCCACCCAGGCCTTCGACCCTGCCGGACAGCTCTGCTGGACGCTCCCAACCGGAACCACCCCCAACCCAGCCTGCACCACAGCACCGAGCGGAGCCACGGGGTACACGTACAACGCCCAAGCCGAGCGCACAGCCGCTACCCCGGTGGCGGGCCCCACCACGACCGAGACCTACGACCAAGCAGGCCACCTCGCCACCTTCACCGGCCCTGCCGGCAGCTCCACTTACCGCTACGACGGGCTTGGACAACGCACCTCTAAAGCCACAGCGACCTCGGCGATCGCCTTCACCTGGGACGGATCAACGACACCCAACCTGCTCTTCGACGGCACGATGGCCTACCTCTACGGCCCTGACGGGCTGCCGATCGAACAAACCGGACCCGCAGGCACCAACTGGTTTGTCCACAACAACATCGGCTCCACCATCGCTCTGCTGACCAACGCCGGAACCGTGGGCGCGACCTACGCCTACAGCCCCTACGGCGCGGCCTCCCACACCGGCACCGCAACCACCTCGCTGCAGTACACCGGCCAGTACCTCGACAGCGAATCCGGCTTTCTCTACCTGCACGCCCGCTACTACGACCCGACCACCGCCATGTTCCTCACCGTCGACCCCGACGTCGACGCCACACATGCGGCCTACGGCTACGCCGGCGACAACCCCGTCAACGCCAGCGACCCCGGAGGACTGGCCAGCCTCTGCACGTACGCGCAGGAAAAGCACGACCCAGCCCTGATCGCCCGCGACTGCAAAGCACCCACCCAAACGCCGGACCCCAACCGCTGCCCACGAATCAACGAGGACGGCCTCGGGTGTGCGGACGCGGCCTGGAACCAAGCCCACCCCTTCAGCCAAGGCACCAGCGGCGTCTGCTTGGGCGGCACTCTCGCGGTAGGCGTTGGGGTCACCGGCAACTTCTGCCTCGCGGCCACGGGATCCAGCATCGGATTGACGGGAAGCTGCGGGATCGTTCTCGGCGTCAGCGGGGAATTCGGCCTGACAGGGTTCACCTCGAACGCCAAGAAGATCAGTGATCTCACAAAGGGCTTCGGGTCTACTTCCGGATCCGGCCTCGGACCGTTTGGTTTTTCCGATTCGTGGGGGCCCTCAGACGACGGCTTCGTCAACGTGTTCGGGCTCGCTGTCGGCTTGGGGGCGGGTTTTTGGACCGGCCCCACCTACACGTGGCTAATACTCGGTGGGTGAACCAGCGATGACGACTTTCCGTCCTGTGGGCTCGAGCGTCGTGGCCTTGGGTATGTGCCTCGGCCCCAGTGCGCTCGCGGTGAAACTGGTCGCCATGGCGGCGCACTTCGGCGCATCGCCTGGCGTCACGACCGTCTGCGCCGGCGCGCTGGCTGTCGTGCTCCTGCTTGTCGGCGTGGCACTCTCGTCTCGGGTCCGGATCACTGTCGACGACGGTGGTGTCCGATTCCGCAATCTGTTTCGCAGCAGGAGCTATACCTGGCACGACCTCAGCGCCGTGACGATCAAACGGTGGGGCGCCCGGATCACCGCCGCGGACGAGGTCGCCGCCACGCTTCCGATCGGGTTCGGTACGTATGGTCGCAAGCACGGCGTCGCGTTCGAGCTTGCCGACGGAACACTGTCCCCGACCTCCGCGGCGACTGCGTGGGTTGGCTCGAACTCGCGGCGTATCCTGCTCGACGCTCTCGACACCCACGCGACAGCCCACGGAGTCACCGTCCGGATCATCAATCCGAACAACGGCGGCCTGTTCGGCATTGGCTGGGACATTCGCATCGGCGACGGCATCCCGCGACCAAAGAAGGCCCGCACGTGAACAAAGAAGCCGCCTCACGAAACGACAACGGGGGCCTGTCGTGCGCATAATCGCCCTGTGGTGCGCGCTCGCGGTGGTCGCCTCTCTGGCCGTTCTCGTCGACTCATTCCTCCCGGGCGCGCCGCATCTGCCATTGCCGGTGTTGTTCACCGCTCTCGTCGGGATCTTTCCAGTGGTCGGGATTGTGTTTGCGGCGGTTGCGCTCCGTCGCTCCGAGTTGCCTGTCGCGACGATCGCGCCCCGCCTGTTGCGGCTGCTTCCTGCCACGCTGCGGTGGGGTGCTCCGCTCGTCATCGCGGGCGCGGCCATCGTCGCTGTACTCACCGGCCCGCGAGCGCCCGACGGCGTCCCCGAGATCACCCCCGGCGGCTACCTCATGGACACCCGCAACGGCGACTACCCGATCAGTGCCGGCGAATACCTCCACGCCCAGGCCGAGAACCAGAGGCTGTTCGCGGCGATCTCTATCGCTCTGAACACCGCGGCAGGCACCAGCGCGTTCGCCCTACGGCCACAATCCCGACGCCGGCCGCGACGCGACTCGAAAAAGCCGGCTTGACGGTGGCTGCTGTCGACGACGGTTCGAAGCTGATCGTCGGCGGTTGACGGCAGCGGCTTCGTGGACTGCCTTGGCGACGCCTCGGAATTCGTTCTTCAGGATCGCGGCGTGGTTGCTGGTGACCTTCGCGCTCACCTGGATGTTCGGGTTGCGGGCGGTGGCCGCGCCGACGGCGACGCGGATGCGCGGCGAACTCCGGCAGCCTGGGTGGAACTGGCCGACCAGCCAGTGCCACCGATCCGCGCTCCGAGACGGGAGTCGAGGTCTCGGCTGGATCGTGCGGTCGTTACTCCAACACGGTGCCGTGGGGCAGTTTCGCCAGTTCCTGCCGAAAAGGTCGCTAGCGTCGCGGTCCATGAGACGATTCGCGAAAACCCGCGCACTGATCGGCGCTACTGCGGTGTTCGGCGGTCTGCTGGTCGGGGCCGGCACGGCCAACGCTGAACCCGTCACCACCTTCCGCGTGTGTCTGACTCACGACGCATGCAGTGACTCGACCCCTGACGACGAGTTCGTGAGCGGTCAGATCATTTGGTACAACTGGGCGGTCCAGATCAACGGCACGCTCTTCACGTGGGATGGCCGCTCGTTCACCCCGCAGGCGGTGTTCGATGCGTTCCATGCCGGCAACCCGACACGCCTGGACAGCCAAGGACGCTCCGTAACCCAGCCCGACGACCAGCGCAGCTTCTCGTTCTCCGAGGGCGGCGGATCAGCCGATCGACGGGTCGACTATGTCCGAGTTCAGCTGATCGACTACTCCGGCCCCGACGCGGCCTTCCTCGGCGATCAGTTCTACTTCACGCGTCCGGCTTCCTGATCCCACAGCACCACTTGGTGTGGGATCAGACGAACGTGCGGCGTGATGCACGCCTGCATCACGCCGCGCCGCCGATACACGGTCCGGCAGCGCGACGCGGGTGTCGGCCAGTTCGCGAGCAGATCACCGTGCGGAGTACCGCAGCGACTCGCGCTCAGCCGCCGGGGAGGGGGCCGGGGTAGCGCTTGAGGACCTGAGGTTGGCGGATGTTGCCGGGCCAGAGGATGAGGCGTGGAGGTCGTTTCCGAAGCGGCCGTCGTCGGAGATGGTGGTGAAGCCTTTGGCGTAGACGCGGGCGGTGTAGTCGCCGGGTGGGATGGTGGTGCGGGGGATGTTGGGGGTGTAGTTGAGCATCTAGACGATGATGCGGCCGGTGGTGGTGCGCAGGCCGGCTTCGGTGACGTGGTCCCAGCCGTCGAAGTTGTCGTCGGGGGCGGTGGTGCGGACGTCGAGGATGACGGGGACGGTGGTGCGGCGGCCGGTGCCGACGCCGAAGACGCCGTTGGCGCCGGCGATGAGGTCGTTGATGAGGGGCATGGTCCAGTCGTCGGGGTCGAAACGGGCGGTTTCGTCCTGGACGAAGAAGCTGTTGTAGTCGGCGAACACGTCGAGCTCGGTGTAGGCCAGCCGGGTGCTGTCGGCGTCGGGGTCGGTGGTGGAGGGTGGTTGGTCGGGCATGAGGTGGACCTGGGCTCCGTCGGGTAGGTCGTGGATGGTGGAGGCGAGGGGGCCGCGGGCGCGCATGCAGGTGACGGCGTCCTTGGCGGCGAGGTTGGCGTCGTCGTAGCCGCCACCGATGGTGAACAGGCGTAGCGGGATGAGGCGTTGGTCGTGGGCAAGGGGGCCGTGGCGGTCTTGCCAGGCACCGGCGAAGGCGTGGGCGCCGAGGACGTCAGGGTCGGCGAGCAGCCAGGCGGCCCAGTCCTCGAGGCTGGTGCCGATCGGGGTGCGGTCGGCGGTTTCAGGATCGAAGACGACGACCTCGTGGTTGCCGGCGATGGCGAACTGGCGGCCGAATAGGTCTTGCGCGAAGCAGAACAATCCGTCGGCCTTCCCGCTGTAGGTGTCCTTCCACGTGCTGGGGGTGTTCCAGTGCTGCAGTTCGGGTCCCAGGCCGGTCGACGGCAACGGAGTGGTCACCGTCCACATGGGACGATCCTACGGCCAGTAGACCGCCGGGATCCCCGCCTGCCTCACAGCCGGCTCGAAGGTGGACCTTTCGCGGGCCGGCTGCGGGCCGACGAAGCCGAAGGCCTGACCACGCGGGTGATCCAGGCCTCCCGATAAGAGGCCTGGATCACCCCGGCCCCGCAATTCTGCCCCATCGGCCCGCAAACTGGATTATTCGGACGATCACGAGTGAGTCTCCGAGACCGGGATCGGCCCGAAGATCGGGCAGGATCCGGGGCATGCTTTTGCCCAGAAGACTCATCGCCGTCGCCTTCGTGGTGACAGCTGCCGCGGGGTGTACCGCCCCCGCGGCGAAGGAACCCCTTGCCGTTGCGGGCACGCTGCGGGAACCGGTCGCGACCAACGCGACAGCGGGGACCAGCGCCCCACCGTCGACCGCCTCGACGTTCGTGCCGGCGGTGTCCCCCGAGAAGCTGAGTTCCGCGTGTCCGTTCTTGGACATTGCCGAGTACCAGCGGACGTTCGCCGTGAACCAGGAATTGGTCACGAAGGAAGAGCCGCCGGACCACAGCAACGGCATCACCACCTACACGTGCGACTTCCTTTTCACCAGCAGCCACTCGAGCGCCTCGGCGTACCTCTACGTCTTCGCGACAGGGGAGACGTCGGTGAAGGCCTCACTCGAGGTCTCGGCGCGATCGTGCAGCGCCAAGCCGCATTACCTCGGTGACAACGCGTTCTACTGCATCGACGCAGCAGACAACAGCGACGGCACCGACCTGGTGGTCACCAAACTCAGCCATCGGCAGATGCGCATCGCGATCGTGTCGTCGGGAGTGCCACTCGACGTCGACCACCCCGACGGTTACGCCACCCTCGCGAAGACTCTCTTCGACCGCTTGTGAACGCCGAGCCCCGGCGTTGTGATCACCGCAGCGCCGGGGCCAGCGACACGAGCTGGTCGATCCCCGGGCCGAACTCCGTGCCGACCGGGGGAAGCAGGGTGACGTGGTCGGCGCCGGCGCCGAGGTGGGCTTGGACCGCGGCGGCGACGGCGTCCGGGCCGTCGAAGGGGACCAAGCTGGGCACCAGGTCGTCGGTGGGTTCGGTGGGATGGCCGAGTGCCGTGAGGATCGCGCGGAACGCGGCGCGACCGAGCCAGGTCGAGACGGTCTGCCGGGCCGTCTCGATCGAGTCCGCGATCGGCTGGGCGACCACGAGCAGCTTGTCCGGGCCGAGCACGCGGCGGGCGGACGCCGTGTGCTGGGGCGGCAGGCCAGCGGGCGGCGCGCCGTCGGCCAGTTCGGCGGCGAGGGCGAGCATCAGGGGACCGTTGGCGCCCAGGATGACCGGGTACGGTGTGTCCGGCGCGGGCGGCCGGGTTTCCGCCGCCATTGCGTCCAGATAGGACCGCATGGTGGACAGCGACTCCCGAAAGGACGGTCCACACTCGACGCCTGCTGCGGATGCCCGACGCCGAGGCCGAGCGTGAACCGGGCGGGGAACGCTTGCGCCAGGAACGCCGCGGCGGCGTGGGCGGTCTGGGGCGGGCGGGCCGAGATGTTGGCGTCGCAGGTGCCGACCGCCAGCGCCTCGGTCGTACCCAGGAGCACGGCCAGCTGGGCGAGGGCGTCCTTGCCGATGACTTCTTCTCGGCCATCGGCCTCACCGCTCCTCCGTGCCGTGGCCGGGCGGCAGGTCGCCGGCGGCGAGGTCGAGTCGCGCGCGGTGCATCCGCGGCCGTTGTCGGTTCGCCGGTGCCCGGAAGGCGGACGATCTGCCGTTGATGTGAAGGAGGACCGATCCTGTCGGAGCCTCCTGTCGATCACCTGCTCACCGAGCGGCTGACCGTAATTTCCCGCACCCCCGCCGTTTCGCCAATTTGGAAAGCCTGCCCGCTGACGCTCGGATCGCCGAGAGTTCGATAATTCCGCGTTCCTGGTCATCGGCGTGGTCATTGAGCACGTCGGCGAGGTCGGCTAGTTGGTCGGCAAGGCGGCGCTGCGGGGTAGGTCCGAGCTCACCGTCGAGGAAGGAGATAACCACCTCCGGCAAGGCCGACGCGAGCACGGCGAGTTTGTCCGCGAGCTCGGCGCTGAGCGGACTCACGCGGCCGACTGTTGGCCGCATGGCCTCGGGCGGCCGTGATCAGCGTGGTGGCGCCTGGCGTGCGCTCGACTCGTGGTGTCGGCTCGGTCTTGGAACCGATCATCATGATCGCCCTCTTCCCGGACTTACTGCTTCGTCGTTGGGTGCACCCCGGCGGCCGGGACGGTCGGGCGGGAGCGGATCTGCGGGAGGTCGCCCGGCGACCTTCTTACGGTCAAGTCGACCGGCCGCCGAGGTGCTGGTGGAAGTTTTGTGCCCACCGGTTGAGCAGACCAGAGCAGGAATCGAGCGCGTTTCTTGCATGCGACCAGCTGACCTGCGGTAATGTGTTGATCTCGGGGTGTGATCTAGGGGGTGCTGGCGATGGGGCGACGCCGACCGGGTCTGAAGCGGGCACGACAGCGGGCTGGGTTCAACCAGGAGGCTTTCGCGTTTGAGCTGGGCGTCGACCCGAGCACGGTGGGTCGCTGGGAGAGGGCGGCGACGGAGCCGGAGTTGTGGCGGCGACCCAAGCTGGCCAAACTGCTGGGGATCACGCCGACCGAGCTCGATGATCTCCTGCACGACGTCGTCGAAGGCAGCATCCCGGAGTCTGGAAAGTCTGCTCCCGCACCGCGCGCCGGCGGCTTGGTGCCCGTTATCGTCAGGGGAGAGTCGGTGTGGCTGCCGGTCGACGCGGAATCGTTGGCGGCAGTTGCAGACCGTGCTTCGCTCCCCGCGGATGCAACGACGCAGAGCGGCGGGGAGGTATCAGGTTTTGCCCCCTCCGAATGGGACGCGATGAGTCCACTGAACCGCCGGTCGCTGCTGAAGTACGGCGTGGCGGCTACGGCCCTGCCTGCGCTCGGGCTGGACGAACTGCGGCACGTCGCGCAGGCCATGGCCGACGCGCGCCGGTACTTCGACGGAACGACGTTGGACTACTTCCGACGGCAGCTGGCCGCGTGCAAGGCCGACGACGGAGCGCTCGGTCCCTCGAAGACGTTGCCGATGGTGCTCGGGATCGTCGGAGCGGTCGAAGAGCACGCTCGCGACGTGAAGCCGCAGGTCCGTCGTGAGCTGCTCAGGCTGGGCGCGGACGGCGCGGAGTTCGCCGGCTGGCTGTTTCGCGACATCCGCGACTTCGGCCGGACGCTGTTCTGGTACGACCGCGCAGTCGAGTGGGCGCAAGAAGCCGACGACGTCGCGATGCAGGGCTACGTCCTGCTGAAGAAGTCGCAGCTCGCATTCGACGAGCGCGAGCCGTTGCGAATGCTGACGCTCGCGCAGGCGGCCCGCCGCGGGCAGCGGTCGCTGCCGAAGCGGGTGCAGGCCGAGTCCGTGCAGCAGGAGGCTCGTGCGGAGGTCATGCTCGGCGCGACCGCGGACGCTGTGGCACCGAAGCTGGACGAAGCGCGCGCTCTTCTAGATGCGCCCGACGATGGGGCCTCGCAGCTCGGCGCGCATTACAACTCGACGCTGCTCACGATGCAGACGGCGATCTGCTACACCGAGGCCGGGGCGCCACGGCGTGCGGTCGAGATCTACGACGATTCCTTGGTCGAGGACCGGTTTTCCCCGCGCGACTACGGGTTCTTCCTCTCCTTGCGCGCTGGCTCGCTCGCGCTCGCGGGTGAGCCCGACGAGGCGGCACGGACGGGGATCGCGTCGGCGGCACGGGCCGACAGCACGAACTCACGCCGGACGAAGCAGGAGCTCGTGCGGGTGCTCGACTACCTTGCGCCGTGGAGCAGGCGGCCTGAGGTCGTCCGGCTCCGTGAGGTCGTTACGGCTTGATCCGTTAGTCGCGGGTCAGCCAGTCCTGTACGGCAGCGATGGCTTCGGCTTGGTACGCCTGACTTTGTGGGTCGGCGTAGGTCGGGTCGTCGTGGACGGCGAACCCATGTTGGGCGCCTTCCAGTTCCAGCAGCCGGTGCTCATGCTGGAGCCTGGTGATCGCGTTCCTCGACGAATCGACGGGGATGAACGTGTCCTTCGTGCCGTGGATGATGAGGGTCGGTGCTTGAACGTCCGCCAGCGCCGCGCGCGCGTCGAACCAGAAGACCTCGTTGAGCAGCGCGCGGCTCAGCTTGAAACTGGGCGAATGCGGCAGGAATCCGTGGGCGGTGAGGTCGTAGGCTGCTTCCGGCGTGAGGTATTCGTTGTGCCAGAAGTCTTTTTGGTCGACGAAGCGATTCTTGTAGTCGAGCAGAGGGTTGAAGAGCACGAGCCGGTCGACGTCGTCGGGTCGGTGTGCGGCGTAGAGAGCGGCAAGCCCGCCGGAGAAGCTCGCGGCCAGCAGCGACGCCTGGGCGTCGCCCGTCTGGTCGACCAGGTGGGCGCGCGCGGCGCTGATGCTGTTGAGGACGCCAGCAAGCGACAGGTCTTCCTGCCGGCCGTCGCTTTCTCCGTGCCCGGGCAGGTCGAAGCGCAGCGAGCTGATGCCGGACTCCGCGAGTCCGGCCGCCAGCCGGGTGAAGAAGCCGGCCTCGTGCCGTGTGACTCCGCCGCCGTGCACCAGCACCACGGACGTGCCCGACCTGGTCTCGGGGGTCACTATGGTTCCCGCGAGCGTCGTCCCGTCGGGGGAGCAAAAGGTCGTTTCCGTGCTGCGCGGCGGCATCCAGCGCTCCTTGCTTTCGGCGTCGGTCCCATCGTGCCAGTTGCGACGAAAGTCGGCGGGAGCCGCACGGCCGGGCGCGAGATCACCTGCGGGCAGGCCGCAGTTTCTTGAGGAGGTTCTCGCCCTCGGTGCGTAGGTGTGGTTCGAGCAGGTCCCAGTCGCTGCCGCTGCCGACGACCCAGAGGTAGCGGCAGATCACCGATAGCAGCGCCAGGTGCCCGCTTCGGGTCTGTAGTTCCGGCATCGCGCGGAGCCGTTGGGCGGTTGGTGGGTGCAGGAGGCTGGTGCAGTAGAGGGTGGCCAGGTCGTATCCGGCGAAGGCCGGGCGCCAGCTTTCCCAGTCGAGGATGCACAGCTCAGGTCGGCGGACGTTGCCCCAGTGCAAGTCCGCGTGTGCGGTTGTCCAGCTTGCGCCGGCGAAGTCTTCCTCGGTCAGGGTGACGTCGAAGTGCCGGTGCACGCCGCGGATGGTGGCGGCCACGGCGCCGAGTTCATCGTGCCAGTTCAGGGGATAGGTCTCGAGCACGGCCAGGGACCGGCGCAGTTCCGCCCACCACGTGATGGGCAGGCCGGCGGCGCCATGGAGCACGCCGCCGGGTGCGACGGTGGACCCCGAGGCGAGGGTCATGACCTCGCCCCGAAGTCGTCTTCCACGCAGATACGCGTCACTGTGGCGCCAGTCGACCCATCTGAGCACGCTGGGCTTGGCGACGCCGAGGATGGCGTTGGCCGCGACGTTGCCGTCCCATCGGCATACGGGTTCGTAATCGGGGTCTTCGACCACAACCCGAAGCCACACTTTCCTGCTGGAATCACAGGCGACGGCGCCTGCCGACCGCATGTCGAAGGTGTTCACCGGCTCGCCGATCACGCTGACGGCGAGCCGGGCCGCCGCAGCTTCGAGCTGTTTGTCGAGCCAGAGCCGGCGTTCCTCGACAGCTGCCTCGATCTCCTCGGCGTCGGTGCTCACTTCTTCCAGAACTCCCCTTCTTTGCCCCAGCTGCCGCCCTTGCGCCCCCACTCCGTGGCGTTCGCCGACGGTGAGGGCGCGGTGTGGGTGGCCGCGAACTGTGCCCAGTCAGTCTCGCGTTCGGCGATGGTGAGCACCATCTGGTCGAGGACAGTCATGCGGTCTGCCTTTCATGGAGGAGATCGGCCAGCGCCAGGATCGGCGCCTGAACGGAGTTCCGACAGTGGTCGGTCTCCGTCGCTGTGAAGGTGCCATGTTCGAAGAACCGGTCACCAGCGTGCGCGCCTTGGCAGAAGGAGAAGAACTCGCAGGTCTGCTTGCACTTTTCGAGCCCGGCTGCGAACTCTTGGACGTACGACAACCCAGCCGCGCGACGCGCGATCGTGGCCAGGTCGTCGGAGAGGACGTTGCCGGCGACGAAGTCGCCGTAGGTGGCGCTGCGGACGCCGAGCAGTTCGGGAGAGAGCAGCACCAGGTCGCCGTTCCAGCCGACCGTCGGGATGAGGTCGTGTCGGGCGTCCGCGTCACGCTGATCGCGCGTGAGGCCGAGGAAGCCCCACAGCTTGTCGACTTCGCGCACGGTCATGTCGGGGTGGTCCCGGCACCAGGTGAACGCATCGCGCCAGAACCGGACGGCGCGGTCGCGTGAAGGCGTGGTCGCATCTGCGTTCGCGCCCTCCTTGGCTTCAACGTTGAACCCGACCCACGTGGTGCCGAGGTCGCGCAGAAAATCGAGGACCTCGGCGGCTCGATTGGCGCCGTGCTCGCTGACTACGCCCAAGACACTGAACGGGATGCCTCGGCGCTTGAGCGTCTCGACGCCGGCGATCGTGCGGTCGAACATGGGGTGGCCGCCGCGGTCCACGCGGCGATGGTTGAGGTGGCCGGGTCCGTCCAGGCTGACGCCCACGCCGATGTCGTACTGCTCGAACACGTCGCACCAGGCGTCGGTGATCGGCGTTCCGCCGCCGGTCTGCACCTGATGCCGCACCTGTCCGGCCAGGCGCAGCGGCTCGAATGGCTCCAGCAGCCTCCTGAACCGGGTCACGCCGACGGCCAACGGCTCACCGCCGTGCCAGACGAGCTCGACCGGCGGCCACGAGGACTCGATTCCTGCTGCGATCGCCGCAGCGACAGCCGGTGACATTTCTTGCTTCAGGTGACGTTGCAGCAGGTAGCAGTACCCGCAGTCCATCGGGCACAGCGTGGTCGGCTGCAGGACGATCGTCTTCGGGCGGTCACTGATCCAGCGGCTCACGGCTCAACCCCGCGTTCCGGAATACCGCGTCGGCCCGGGGACGGGTCGGCCGGCCTTCTCCCACTCGGTGAAGTGGATGACGATCCTGTCCCAGAGCCCTGGCGCGCCGACTTCGGCGACGTGCATGCGCATCCGGTTCGCTTGGCTGTCCCAGCAGGCCAGGACTCGCACGCCGGCACCGGCGGTGGTGTCCACGAACAGGTGCTCGTCCAGGTGGCGGTGCAGAGTGCGGCGTCGGTATTGGACCGTGGGAAGCCCGGCTCGGACGATCGACTCGGCGTTTTGGTGTTCGATGCCCTTGACGATGCAGGCGGGTGCCAGCCGGGCCGTCTGCAACGCGGCGATGAGTTCGGCGTGACGGCTGTCGCGGCGATGCACGCGCAGCATGCCGGCCAACAGCTCGGACCAGGAGTTCTTGCTCATCACGGTGGCGGTCATTACTCGAGTCCTTTCCGATCGGGATGCGAATCGGGTCTTCAGTAGGCGTCGGGATCGGTTGTCGGATACTTGGGCTCTTCAGCCGGGGCCGCCGTGTCGGGGAGGTTCTGTAAGCCGGTGAGGACCCGCCGCAACAAGACCGAGTCGACGAGGGGATCAGCGGGGCGTTGTGCGTAGGGACGGACACGACCGGGAATCCGGTGTGGCAGGGATGCCACGGGAGGATCACCCGTTGCCACAGGCAATACCTCCGTGGGCTGCTCGTAGACGCGCTCCCAGTCGACGCGTTCTCGCAAGAACGCGACCGACCGGCCGGCGCGGTACATCTCGCGGGCGTGGCGCCGATCGGCCCTGACGGTGTACAACACCCACGCCGCCGCTATCCCGCCTACAGCGAGAAGCAGAGCGAGGGCACCGATCACGTCGCCGCGGCACCGTGCCCCTCGCCATGATCAAGCGACCATTCCGCTTGCGACTGCTGGACCGGCCGGTCGTTGTTCGTGCCAGCGACACGATCGGCATGGGCCTTCAGTTGCGCGCCCACTTCGATGAAAAGGTCGCCGTATGCACGCTGGCGCTCCGACGTCATCGCGCCGGTCGCAAGTGCTCGCACGGCCTCCGGGGCGTACTGCGCGACGAGGCCGAGTACCTGGAGCAACTCCGCCGTCTCCAGCTTCACGACACAGCCCCAATCGTCGAACGACCGTGTCGTTCCGGGCCTGCTCCGGTATTTCCTGACGCTGTGGTTGCACGCTGACCGGTCATGCAGACCGCCTCTTTCGCCTCGCTCGTCGTAGATGGGGCATCCCGACGGCAGGAGCAGCGCCGATTCATGCGAGCTGAAACGTCGGGGCGACTAGCTCGATGCTCGGCGCTGCGGGGATGTTCCTTGGACCGACCGCCGGGATGCCGAATCGACCTTGGACCCCGACGAGGCGTACTACCAGAGCGTGTATCAGGCACGATTCGTGCATCGAGCCGCTTGACCTGCGGAAACGTGGCGCGCGTGAGTTGAGCTCGAAGGGGCGAACGTGTTCATCGGCGGTGTAAGCCGGTGTGGGTACGCACGGTGACTGACCACTTTGCATCCATGTGTCCGGTGGCTGGCGCCAGCGTGTGACCTCATTGACCGGGTGATGGCACGCCCACCCATCCAGGTGCTGCGACCGACCAGCAGGGGCGCCCACAGGTGTCACTCGTCGGACTACGTATTTGCACGCACACGATCTCTGATCATCTACTCAGCGCGGCAAGCTAGATTGCCGACGAATATCACTCGAACGAGTTAATGCTCAATCTAACTGTTGTTGTAACGCAGTTGATCAAGGTATTCATGGGGATTGCGTGACTATCGCGTTGAGGGACAGCTCGGAGTGGAGTCCACTGTCGAGAGCTATGTGGCACGGCTCGCCGATGTTTTCGACGAAGTGGGTCGGGTTCTCGCGCCTGGCGGGACGGCGTGGCTCAATCTCGGCGATTGTTTCGGTGGCTCGTGGGGGAACTACGTCGCTGCTGGATCTACCGCACGGACTGCCCGGGCGAGGGCTGCGACGGGCTATGGGGTGCATAGGCCGCCGACCTCGGCTTGCCGGCGGAAGGATCTTGTCGGGGTGCCGTGGCGGGTGGCGTTCTCGTTGCTGGAGCGGGGGTGGGTCCTGCGGAACGCGGTGGTGTGGGAGAAGCCGAACGCGCGGCCGGAGAGTACGCAAGATCGGCTCGCTCAGCGCTACGAGATGGTCTTTCGGCTGGCACGCCAAGAAGGGCACGACGGCGGAGTTTCCGCGGGTGGGGCGGAAGTGTGGCAAGTACCGGCGGGCCGCTCCCGCATGGGGCATCCGGCGCCAGGGACGTTGAAGATTGCGCGTCGCTGTGTGCGTCTGAGTTGCTCGCCGGGTTCGGTTGTGCTTGACCCGTTTTGTGGCAGCGGTACGACCGGCGTTGCGGCTCTGGAGCACGGGTGTTCATTCGTCGGCATCGACTTGGACCCGGGCTGCCAGGTGATGGCTCAGCGTCGGCTCGCAGAAGTTGAGGTAGGCGCATGAAGTCCGAGGAGTGCTTCGCGGAGGGGATGACGATCGCCGAGGTGGCTGGATTGCCCGCAGTGGTCGATTTGATGACGGCGGCGCGGGCTTTGCGGATTGGTCGGACAACGGCGTACGCGTTGGCGCGTGGGAGCAGCTTCCCGTGCCCGGTGTTACGGGTCGGTGGGGAGTACCGCGTTCCAACGGTTGGGCTTCTGCGTGCCCTTGGCCTGGGTCCACCGATGGGGTGAACGTGGGTGGGCTCGGGCTTCCCCGAGGACGGTGTGCAGCGCGAGCATCGGGCGGCAAGCCGCTGAGTCAACCAACTGAGGGGATGGTGCTGGAGATGGCCGAGGGGTCGGTGTACAAACGCTGTTCCTGCAAGGACGGTGACGGTCGGAGCTTGGGCAAGGAGTGCCCGAGGCTGGAGCAGAGCCGCCACGGTCAGTGGTGTTACCGCATCGAGTTGCCCGCGGATCGTGCGAGAAATCGACGGCCGAGACGACGCGGCGGTTTTCCGACCGCAGCGGAGGCGCAGAACGAGCTGAAGCGCGCCGGTGACTTGCTGGCCATTGCCGACGACGATGACAAGGACATGCTGCGCAAGATCGGGGATGTGATCGCCGCGGCGATTTCGGCGAAGGAGAAGCTGCCCGAGGTCGAGAGTCTGCGCCGGCTGGTGCGTGCGGGTGCCGAGGCGCTGGAGCATCCGGCGATGTGCGAGGTGTTCACCGCGTTCCTGGCCAAGAAAATGAAGACGCGCAGCCGCAACACCTACCGCTCCTACGAGTCCCACGTGCGGCTCTACCTCCGGCCCCATCTTGCACACATTCGGCGGGACAAGCTGAACGTGGCTCACTTGGATGGGATGTTCGATGCGATCGTCGAGCACAACGACCTGATCGGCGAGTATCGCGCGAGTGGCGATCCCCGGAAGGTCGCCGCGGTGAAGTGGCAGCGGCCGGTGGGTCCGACCTCGATCCGGCGGATTCGGGAGACCTTGCGGGCAGTGTTGAGCCCGGCGGTCAAGGAGGGTCTGCTGACGATGAACGTGGCGTCGTTGGTGGAGTTGCCGCCGGCGGTCCGCCCGAAGCCGAAGGTGTGGACCGAGGAGCGGGTGACGTGGTGGCGGCAGACCGGGGAGATCCCGTCTGCGGTGATGGTGTGGACCCCGCAGCAGACAGGTCGGTTTTTGGACTTCGCTGTCAACGATCCGCTGTATCCGTTGTTCCATGTGATCGCACATGTGGGGCTCCGACGTGGTGAGGCGTGCGGGCAGCGGCGCACGGACACCTATCTGGACGCGGCCATGCTCGAGGTGGCGAATCAGATTGTCCAGTACGGCTGGGAAACCGGTGAGTCCGCGCCGAAGACCACGTCGTCAGAAGGCCTGGTCGCGTTGGACGCCGGTACCGTCATCGTGCTCCGGGCGCACCTCGCTTCCCAGGACGAGGCCCGGGCCCGGCTTGGTGCCGCGTGGGTGGAGAGTGACTTGTTGTTCACTCAGCCCGATGGCAGTCCGCTGCATCCGGCCGACGTGACTGCCTGGTTCCAAGAGCTCACCCGCCGGGCCGGGCTGCCGCCGATCCGGCTGCACGACCTGCGCCACACCGCCGCGACCCTGGCGCTCGCAGCAGGCGCGGACATGAAGGTCGTCCAGAACATGCTCCGACATTCATCGATCACCGTGACCGCCGACATCTACACGACCGTGCTGCCCGAGGTCGCCCTCGCAGCTGCCGAGGCGACCGCCAGGATCATCCCGCGGTCTGCATCGCGACAGCTCGGGCTCGTCTCGGGCACCGCACCGACCATTGTGGACGGTGCTGAAGTGGAAGAATCTCTTCCAGATAACACAAATCCCCAGGTCGGTGTTTCACATGACCTGGGGATTGAATGTGCGCCATCAGGGACTCGAACCCCGAACCCGCTGGTTAAGAGCCAGCTGCTCTGCCAATTGAGCTAATGGCGCTTGGTGCTGCCCGCCGCTTTGGTTTCCCTCGGCGACGTGGAAAAGATTAGCAGGCTGTTCAAGCCGCGTTTCAGGGGGGTCCCGTTAACCGCGCGCGGGTGGTCGCCGCGGCGGCTGGAGGGCTCCTAGCTGCGCGTTCGGGGTCAGTCTGACAGATCGGGGGCCGTTGTGGGGCCGCCAAGGTGGTGAACCGGCCGTTGACAACTGTACGGCGTACAGGTCACCTTAGTGTCATGTACGACGTACAGGAGAACATCCTCGCCACCCCGCTCACGCTGCCCAACGGCGCCGTCCTGGCCAATCGGCTCGCGAAGGCCGCGACCAGTGAGCACCTGGCCGACCGGCGCGGCGCGCCGACGCGGCAGCTCACGGAGGCCTACCGGCGGCTCGCGCACTCCGGTGCCTCCCTGCTGATCAGCGGAAACGTCATGGTCGACGGCTCGACGCTGGAGGCTCAGCGCAATGTCGTGATCGAAGACGCCCGCCACTTGCCCGAGCTGCGCCGATGGGCCGCCGCGACCGTCGGCACCGAGGCGAAGTTGCTCTTGCAGCTCTCGCACGCCGGTCGGCAGTCGATGCGCGGCCTCAAACTCGCCGGGCGGCGGCAAGACGTCGTCGCCCCGTCGGCGGTGCCTCTGGACCTGGGCAAGTGGCTGTTCCGGCGACCGCGAGCGCTGTCGGACGTGGAAGTCGTCGCACTCGTCCAGCGCTTCGCGACCGCCGCTCACGTCGCGGCCGAAGCGGGCTTCGCCGGCGTCCAGCTGCACGCCGCGCACGGCTACCTGCTCAACCAGTTCCTGTCCCCGCTCGTCAACCGCCGTGACGACCGCTGGGGCGGCCCGCTGGAGAACCGGATGCGCTTCCTTCTGGAGGTCGTCCGCGCCATCCGCGCCGGCACGCCGCCGTCGTTCATCCTGTCGGTCAAACTCAACTCCGCCGACTTCCAACGCGGCGGCTTCGCCCCCGAAGACGCCCTCGTGGTCGCCAAGGCCCTGGAGCACGAAGGCGTCGACTTGCTCGAAGTCTCCGGTGGCACCTACGAAAGCGTCGCTGTCGTCGACGGCACGCCCGAACGCGCCTCAACCCGCGCCCGCGAGGCCTACTCCACGACTTCGCCGACCACTTCGCCCGCGAGCTCACGATCCCCCTCATGCTCACCGGCGGCTTCCGCTCTCACGCCGCCATGGCCGAGGCCGTCACCTCCGGCTCTGTCGACCTCGTGGGCCTGGCCCGCCCCATCACCCACGACCCGACGTTCCCCCACCGTCTCCTGACGAACCCCGCCACCCACAGCGCCGCCCCGACCCCCAAAGTCGGCAACAAACTCCTCGACGACCTGCTCAACTCCTCCTGGCACCAACAGCAACTCGCCCGCCTGGGCCGCGGCGCCGACGCCCGCCCCACTCGCCGCCCCCCAACCGCCCTCCTGATCGCCCTCCTAACCACCCTCCGAGACGCCCTCCTCCACTCCTAACCCTCCACAAAGGACCCCACCGCGCGCACCACGACAATCGGCAACCACACCGGTCAGGGGTCCGGGCAACCAGGCGAGACGGGGATCCGGGGCGACCACACCTGTTGGGGTCCGGGGGCATCCCCCGGCGGGGGTCTGGGGGTCCGACCCCCAGAAAAGGCGAAACCCCAGTTCGGGAAAGGTCCCACCAGGGACCGACCAAACTGGGGTAATGGGGTGAGCGACGGGTTTCGAACCCGCGACCTCCTGGACCACAACCAGGTGCTCTACCAGCTGAGCTACGCCCACCATCTGCGAGGGATCGTCGCGATCACCTTGCTACGGAATATCGTAGCGTGCCCTCGCGACGGGTTTTCACCGGGTCAGCTTTGGTGGCGTTCCTGCACTTCGGCGGCCGCGGCTTTGGCTTGTTCGCTGGTCGGCCCGGGTTGGGGGACGAAGGCGACGTTGCGGTAGTAGTCGAGTTCGCCGATGGATTCCTTGATGTCGGCGAGCGCGCGGTGGGCGAGGCCCTTCTCCGGCTTCGCGTAGTAGATGCGCGGGTACCAGCGCCGGACGAGTTCCTTGACCGACGACACGTCGACCATGCGGTAGTGCAGGTGGCTGTCGAGCGCCGGCATGTCGCGGGAGATGAAGCCGCGGTCGGTGGCGATGGAGTTGCCTGCCAGCGGGGCCGTGCCGGGGTCGGGGACGTGCTCGCGGATGTAGTCGAGCACGCGCTGCTCGGCTTCGGCGAGCGTCACCGCGGAGGCGCGGACCTCTTCGGTGAGCCCGGACTTGGCGTGCATGTCGTGGACCACCTGCGGCATGCCGTCGAGCGTGGTGTCGTCGGTGTGGATGACGATGTCGACTCCCTCGCCGAGGACGTTGAGGTCGGCGTCGGTCACGAGGGCGGCTATTTCGATCAACGCGTCTTTGCCGAGGTCGAGCCCCGTCATCTCGCAGTCGATCCAGACTAGGTGGTCGGTCACCCGGACAACCCTAACCCGACACGGGGATGTCAGCCGGGTTACCTGCGCATTCGGCGCGTTACGCTCGGGCAGCCAGGTGAAAGAGTGTGATTTCGGACTCGGAACGGGGTGCGGCCAGTGGCCGAGCAGGGGTCGGGGCCTGCGGCGGAGATCGCGCAGGGTTACGTGAGTGAGGGCGCCGCGGTGGAGCTGGGCGCCGTGGTGATCGACGGGCGGACCGAGGCGGCCGCGGCCGTGCGGCTGCCGCTGGCCACGCTGAACCGCCACGGTCTGGTGGCGGGTGCGACCGGCACCGGCAAGACGAAGACGTTGCAGCTGATCTCGGAGCAGCTCTCGGCCGCCGGCGTGCCGGTGGTGCTGGCCGACGTGAAGGGCGACCTTTCGGGGCTGTCGGCGGCGGGTGAGGCGAACGACAAGCTCACGAAACGCGCGCAGGAGCTGGGTGACGACTGGGCGCCGGCCGCGAGCCCGGTGCAGTTCCTGTCGCTGGGTACCGGCGGGAAGGGTTCGCCGATCCGGGCCACGATCACGAGCTTCGGCCCGGTGCTGCTGTCCAAGGTGCTGGGCTTGAACGAGACGCAGGAGTCGACGCTCGGCCTGATCTTCCACTGGGCCGACCAGCGAGGACTGGCGCTGCTCGACACGAAGGACCTGCGGTCGGTGATCACGCACCTGACCAGCGACGAGGGCAAGGCCGACCTCAAGGGCATCGGCGGCGTCTCCTCGGCGACGGCCGGGGTGATCCTGCGCGCACTGTCCAATCTGGAGGCCCAGGGCGGCGAGGACTTCTTCGGCGAGCCCGAGCTCGACGTCCACGACCTCATGCGCGAGGTCGACGGCAAAGGTGTGGTGACGCTGCTGGAGCTGGACGACCTGCAGTCGAAGCCGGCGTTGTTCTCGACGTTCCTGATGTGGCTGCTCGCCGAGCTGTTCGAGGAGCTGCCCGAGGAGGGCGACCTCGACAAGCCGAAGCTGGTGTTCTTCTTCGACGAGGCGCACCTGTTGTTCAACGACGCGTCGAAGGCGTTCCTGGAGCGCATCGAGCAGACGGTGAAGCTGATCCGGTCGAAGGGCGTCGGCGTGTTCTTCTGCACGCAGCTGCCCACGGACATCCCCAACGCGGTGCTGTCGCAGCTGGGCGCGCGGGTGCAGCACGCGCTGCGGGCGTTTACGCCGGACGACCAGAAAGCCCTGGCCAGGACGGTGAAGACGTATCCGAAGACGCCGCACTACGACCTCGAGACGGCGCTGACGTCACTCGGGATCGGCGAGGCGGTCGTCACGGTGCTGTCCGAGCGGGGCGCGCCGACGCCGGTCGCATGGACGCGGCTGCGGGCGCCGCGGTCGAAGATGGGCTCGGTCGGGGACGAGGCGGTGGCCGCGGCGGTCGCGTCGTCCGGCCTGCACGCGAAGTACTCGGAGACGATCGACCGCGAGTCGGCGTACGAGAAGCTGGCGGCTCGGGTCGCGGCGCCGGCGGAGGCGCCGCCTGCTGCCGAGGCCCCTGCACCGGCTCCTGCTGGGAAGGCCGAGAGGGAGGACCCCGGGCTGATCTCGCAGGCGATGAGCAACCCGGCGGTGAAGTCCTTCATGCGCTCGGCCGCGTCCGCGCTGGGGCGGGAGATCACGCGGGGGCTGTTCGGCAACCGCCGGCGATGAAAATACCTGACACAACCTGGCAGGTATGGCGGGCAGGCTGAGGGCTCACGATCGGAAGGACCAGCCATGACCAGCACCGCGACCGCCACGTTCGAGCTCGACAAGTGGGAGCCGCAGGCCGAGGACGAGACGGGTGGCACCGAGTTCGCCCGCGTGGCCATTGCCAAAACCTTCACGGGTGCCGTCGAGGGCACCAGCACCGTCGAGATGCTGACGGCCTCGAATGCCACTTCGCGCGCGTACGTCGCCTTCGAGCGCCTGGCGGTGTCCGTCGACGGGCGCAAGGGTTCGTTCGTGCTGCGGCACACGGCGGGCGACGAGGGCTTGTCGCTGCTGATCCTCGCGGGCTCCGGATCGGGAGAGCTGACGGGCATCTCCGGCTCCGCCGCCGTCACCCAGGACGAGGCCGGCAACCACACGTTCACGCTGACCTACGAGCTCCCGGCAGCGTGAAAGCCGCTCTCTCAGGGCCCCGAAACCCTGGGAGAGCGGCTTTCACCGTTTTTCCCCACTACCCCGATTCGAGCGAGGAAAGTCGGACGGGCCGCCCCGACCGCGGTCCGTCCGCGACTGCGTCAGCCGTTGACGATCTGATCCACGATCGTCTTGGCGTCGTTGACCGGGATCGCGAAGCCGATCCCGACGCTGCCCGCGGAGCCGTTGGCCGAGGCCGACGGGTTGTAGAGGGCGGAGTTGATGCCGATGACCTGGCCCTGGGCGTCGACGAGCGCGCCGCCGGAGTTGCCCTGGTTGATCGAGGCGTCGGTCTGGATCGCGGTGTAGCTGGGGCCGTTGTCCGCCTGGTTCGACGTGCGGCTGAACGGCGACTGCTGCTGCTGCTCGCCCCCGCCGACGTCGGACAGCGGCCGGTTCAGCGCGCTGACGATGCCGGTGGTCACGGTGTTCTGCAGCCCGCCCGGCGAGCCGATGGCGATCACTTCCTGGCCGACCACGAGCTTGGTCGAGTCGCCGAGGGTGGCGGCGGTGAGGCCGCTGGCGCCTTTGGCCTGCAGTACCGCGATGTCGCCCTTGGTGTCGGCGCCGACCACACTGGCCTGGTACTGCTTGCCGTCGGACGTCGTGATCGTGACGTCGCCGACGGCGCCGTCGACCACGTGGGCGTTGGTGAGGATCCGGCCGTCGGAGCTCAGGATGACGCCCGAGCCGATGGCCTCGCCCTGGCCGGTGTCGACGTTGACCTGCACGACGCTCGGCAGGACCTTCGCCGCGACCGTGCTGACGTCGCCGGTGGAGGTCGTGTTGCTGACCGTCTGCCCGGCGACCGCGGAGGACGACGCGGGCGAGGCCACCGACGTGGTGGTCAGCCCGACGATCGCCGCACCGGCGCCACCGCCGACGAGCGCCGCGGCGAGCGCGGTCGCGCCGACGACGGCGGCGAGCTTGCCGCCCCGTCGCTTCGGCTGCATGACCGGCTGAGCCTGCGGCTGCTGCGTGAAGAGCGGGTTCGGCGCGGCCTGCTGCTGGTGGCGGTACTGCCCGTGCTGGGCGTACGGGCCGTACTGCGGCTGGGTGTGCTGCTGGGCGTTCTGCTGAGCAGCGATCGGGTGGGTCTGGTGCGGCTGGTGCCCACCGGGTGAGGCGGGGCCGGGCCGACTCTCGTTCTCGGTCATGACACCAGATTCGCGGCCGTGGTTGTGAGAACCCTGTGGAAATCCCTTCGGCTTTGCTGAGAAGAATCAGCTGAGAATCCTCAGGCGTTCCTCAGCCTGGTTCGGTGGCTTTCAGTCGAAGAACTTCGGGACGTCGAGCGCACCTCCCGAGGCTTCGAACTCGTCGTGCACGGCTTGGCGCAGCGTCGCGTCGGCGAGGTAGTCGGCGGCGGTGAGGGCGAGGCCGAGCGCGCCGTCGACCACGGCCTTGTCGCCCGCGGGCGAGCCGGCGGCTTCGGCGAACTCCTTGGTGTGCAAGGCAACCGTCGGTCCGGAGACGGCGATCATCGGGTGCAGCGCGGGCATCCGGTAGGACAAATTGCCCAGATCAGTGGACCCGGTGAGGAACTCGGGCACGATCCCCGGCGGCAGCGGCTTGCGGCCCGTGTCGGCCTGGTTCGCAGACCAGCGCCCGGCGAACGTGGTGTTGAAGCGGATCGGCAGGTACGCAGGCTGCGAATCCCACGCGAGCTCCACGCCGCAGCCCGTCATTTCGGCGGCGCCGTGGGCGATCGCGGTCATCCGCTTCGCGAGGTCGCGCAACGTCTCGGGGTCGGCCGAGCGGAGGTAGAACAGGAGCGCGGCGCGTTCGGGGATCACGTTGGGCCGCGCGCCGCCGTCGGTGAAGACGCCGTGCACGCGGTCGGTCGAAGGCAGTTGCTGGCGCAGCATCGACACGCCCTGGTAGGCCGCCACCGCGGCGTCGAGCGCGTTGCGCCCCATGAACGGCTGCGCCGACGCGTGGGCCCCGACCCCGTGGAACACCATCTCCAGCTGCCGCCGACCGAGGAACGGGTGCAGCGCGATGTCGTGGCTGAACGGGTGGAGCATGATCACGGCGTCGACGTCGTCGAACACCCCGGCGCGCGCGAGCGTCTCCTTGCCGCCACCGCCTTCCTCCGCGGGCGTGCCGATGAGGGACACACGTCCGCCGACCTGCTCGGCCACGGCCGCGGCGCCCAGGAACCCGCCGGCGCCGGCGGTGCAGATGACGTTGTGCCCGCACGCGTGCCCGAGCCCGGGCAGCGCGTCGTACTCCGACAGCACGGCGATGTGCGGGCCGCCGTTGTCCGGGGTGCTCGCGCGCAGGGCGGTGTCGAGGCCGCCGAGGCCGACCGTGACCTCGTGGCCGTGGGCGCGCAGGAGCTCCGCCAGCGCACCGACGGAGCGGTGCTCGGTGAAGCCCTCTTCCGGGTGGGCGTGCAGGTCTTGGCTCAGCGCAACGAGTTCGTCGGCGCGGGCCCGCACTTCTCGTTCCACGGCCGTGCGCACACCGGACTCGGCTCCGGTGTGGTCGGAGCCGAGGGGTTCGGCGGACGCGACGGCCTCGGCCGTGGCTTCGATCAGGGCGCGCAGGTGGGAGTCGTCGGGCGGGACGGGAGCGGCGTCGGTCATGCGGCGATGCTATCCCCGGGCACCGAGAAAGTGGATCAGTTCGCCTCGGGCAGCTCGCCGGCGACGATCTGGGTGACGCCCGCGAAGCGCTCGGCGACGATGCGGAAACCCCGGGCGCGCAAGGCGGCGGCGATCTCGCCGCGGTCGAACATCTGCTGCCCGCTGAGGATCCCGCCCGCCGTGTCGACGACTCGCGCGGGTTGCCAGTCGCGGCGCGCGCTCGTGAGCAGCACGACGCGGCCGCCGGGACGCAGGATCCGCGCGAACGAGTCCAGCGCGCGTTCGGGCTCGGCGAACATGTGCAGGGCGGCGAAACAGCAGATGGCGTCCACTGTGGAGGGTGTGATCGGCGGTTCGACGGCGTCGGCGCGGAGGTAGGCGACTCCGTCTTCATCGGTCTCGGTGACGGCGCGGGTGAGCATCGAGGGCGCCCCGTCGAGGCCGATGGCGAGGCCTTGTTTTCCCACGGCTGCCCCGAAAGCGCGGGTGAACCGGCCGGTGCCGCAGGCGACGTCGAGCACGATCCGACCTGGTTCGAGCGCGAGGAGCTCCGTGGCGAGGCGGACTTCGCCGGCCATGCTCGGGCCGAACGGGCCCTTGAACAGCCGGCCGAACATGGGACGCCAGTAGCGTTCGTAGACCTGGGGGAGCAGCGTCGTGCGCATCACGCGCTGGGTGATTCCCGTGGTGGGCCCGGCTTGGAGCGCGTCGCCGAGGACGTCGAGGTAGCCCGCGTCCGTGGTCTTGGCCGGAGCGTCGAGCAGATCGGCGAGACAGTCCTGGGCTTTCGGGTGCTCTACCACCGGTTTCGCTCCCTTCCTGTTCGGATACCGGCAGTATCCCAAAGCCTGGTCCTCCACGATCGAGTGAAGATCTAGCCGATCAGGCGTTCGAGGCCCCGGATTGTCGGCCCCTCTTCCTAACGTCGCTTCCACGGTTCTCCGACCCCCGGAGGCCGCAGAGGAGGGACACCCGATGACCGCACCGATCCTGCTGCCCATCGACGTGCCGACCGGCGAGATCGCCGTGCGCGGACCGTTCGACCTGTCTGCCGCGAGCCACTACCTGGCCGGTTTCGGCCCGGCCGCCCGGCCCGACGCCGCCTCGGAGCCGGGTGTGCTGCGGTTGGCCTTTCCCGTGGACGGCGTCTGGACCCACGCCGGCGTCGCGATCCGCCAGAGATCGCCCGGCACGGTGGAGGTCGAGGTCTCCGCACCGGTCGAACTGGCGGCGCGCGTGATGGGCCAGGTGAGCCGCATGCTCTCCCTCGACGTCGACGCCTCCGGTCTGCCCGACATCGACCTGCGCGACTCCGTCGCCGCCCGCTTGCGCGCTGCCCACCCGGGTTTGCGCCCCGTGCTGTTCTCCTCGCCCTACGAAGCCGCCTGCTGGTCCGTGCTCTCCCAAGGCATGCGCTTCACTACGGCCATCCGGCGCCGCCGCGTGCTTGCCGAACGTCACGGCGCCATCATCGACGTCGGCGAATACCAAGTGGTCTCGTTCCCCGCACCCGCGGTCCTGGCCGAGCTCACCTCGGAGGACGGCCTGGCCGACTTCCGCGTCGCCCGCCTGCGCTCCGTCGCCCAAGCCGCCGCCGACGGCCGCCTCGACCCTGCCGAACTTCGCGCGCTCCCCATCCCCGACGCCCTCGCGCACCTGCGCGCCATCCCCGGCATCGGCGCCTTCTCCGCCGAACAAATCCTCCTGCGCGGCGCGGGGCACCCCGACCTCTTCCCCCGCGCCGACGGCCGCCTCCACGAAGCCATGCGCGACGAGTACGGCCTCCCGGTCACGACCCCGGCTTCCGAACTGATCCCCCTGGCCGACGACTGGCGCCCCTACCGCAGCTGGATCGCGTTGCTGTTCCGGGCCACCCTCGATGCCGTCCCGCCAGAGCCCGACGCGGCTTCCTCGGCTGAGGAGGTGGTCACGGGCTCGTCCGCACAGTGACGCCCGCACCGGCGCCGGCGCCGCGCTCGCCCGGCTGACTGCGGCTCGCGAAATGGCTCGCGTGGACGCGCCGCTCCGGCCGCGGCGGTGCCGTCCTTCTGGGCAGTGACTGCCGAGCCGGCCTCGGCGGTGGCTTGGCTCCTCGCAGTCGGCTGGGGTCAGTCGGTTGCGGTCGGACGGCGCGCGCTGAGTCGTGGACAGGAAGGCGTGCGGGCGCTGAGTCGGAATGTGGGTCGGGGAGGGGAAGGCGTGCGGGCGGGCGCATGAATTGCCCACGGGCGCGTTCTGCGGGCCCAGCTCGCCTCGTAACCGGTGCCGGGCCGGCGGCGGTCGGCGGTGGCCCGGCTGCTCGCAGTCGGCCGGGGTCAGTTGGTTGCGGTCCAGCGGCGCGCGCTGAGCCGGGACGGGAAGGCGTGCGGGCGTAGGGATTGCTCACGGGCGCGTTCTGCGAGCCCAGCCTGCTTCGCGTCCGGTGCCGGTGCCGGGGCTGGGAGCGGAGCCGGTGGCGGTGCTGGGCGGTGGGCGGTGGGCGGCGCAGCCGGAGCCGGAGCCTCGGTCCTGGCCGAGGAGCGGGCAGACAAGTGAAGGAGGTGGTCAGCGGCGCCGAAGAGGCCTGCGCCCCGGCCAACAAATGTCGAAGCCGAAGAAGGGAGATCCCATGAAGTGACCCACCCCATACCGACCTCAGTCGGCCCATCCCGCAACGGGCACTAACAGTGGCCAGATGTCGCTTGTGGTGAGGTGTGCGCGTGATTTCGTGTGTGCTCGACGTCTCGTCCGTGGTCACCAGCCAAGCCGTGGCTGGTGGGTGGGAGCGTGCGGCCGGCGCGCCCGGGGCCGTCGAGGCGGCGCTCACGCAGGCGAACACCCCGGCGGCGATCACGCTGATCACCGGTGGCGTCGCGCTGCTGGTGGTGCTGGTGGGCGGCACGCCGTGGCGGTTCGCGCGCAACGTGGTGACCATCGTGCACGAGGCGGGCCACGCGCTGGCCGCGGTGCTGGTCGGGCGGCGGTTGCGCTCGATCAAGCTGCACTCGGACACCTCGGGCGTCACGGTGTCGCGCGGGAAGCCGGAGGGGCCGGGCATGGCGTTCACGGCACTGGCCGGGTACGTCGCGCCGTCGGTGCTGGGCCTGCTGTTCGCGAGCCTGGTCGGGCAGGACCTGATCACGGCCGTGCTGGTGCTGGTGGCGTTGCTGCTGCTGGGTGTGCTGATCATGGTGCGCAACGCGTACGGCGTGTTCACCGTGGTCGCGAGCGCGGTCGTGCTGGGGCTCGTGGCGCTGGTCGCGCCGCCGGTGGTGCAGGCGCCGTTCGCGTACCTGCTGACGTGGTTCCTGCTGCTCGGGGGCGTCCGGCCGGTGGTGGAGCTGCAGGTCAAGCGCCATCGCGGCCAGGCGCGCGACTCCGACGCCGACCAGCTCAGCCGCCTCACCGCGGTGCCCGCCGTGCTGTGGGTGCTGGTGTTCGTGGTGCTCACGGTGAGCTGTCTGCTGGCCGGTGCGCTGTGGCTGCTGGAGCCGGTCGTCGCGTGAGGGTGCGTCCCGAGGGTTGAGCCAGTCGTCCCCGGATGTGGGCGGTGCGGCAAACTGGTCCTCTGCCGAACGCGCGGAGGGAGACGACGATGGACGAGGTCGCGAAGGCCGTCGAGGAGTGCGCGCGAGCGGCGAAGCTGGCCGCGCCGTCGCTGGCCAAGGCCACCGAGGAGGCCGTGGACGCGGCGCTGCGAGGCATGGCCGAGCGCCTGCAGACGCACCGCGAGGACGTGCTCGACGCCAACCGGGCCGACGTCGCCAAGGCGCGCGAGGAGGGGATGAGCGCGGGTCTGCTCGACCGGCTCACCATCACGCCCGAGCGCCTCGACGGCATGGCCGAGCAGCTGCGGCTGCTGGCCGGCGCGCCGCACCAGGAGCGGTCCGTCGAGGTGTCCACATTGGATGGTGGGCTGCGGCTGATCGAGCGGCGCCGTCCCGTGGGCGTCATCGGCGCGAACTACGAGGCGCGGCCGAACGTGACGGTCGACGTGGCGTCGCAGCTGGTGAAGTCGCGCAACGCCGGGGTGCTGCGCACCGGGTCGGCGGCGCTGGGCTCGGCCCAGCGGCTGCGTGACACGGTGATCGCGCCGGCGCTGGCCGAGGCCGGGATCGACCCGGACGTGGTGCAGCTGGTGCCGCGCGTCGAGCGGGAGGCCGCGTCGGCGCTGGTGCGCCTGCCGGGGCTGGTGCCGCTGGTGATCCTGCGCGGCAGCGGCGACAGCACGCGCGCGCTGGCCACCGAGGCGGCTGTGCACGGCGTGCGCACGCTGGCCCACGCGGACGGCGGCGGCGTGCTTTACGTCGACGCGGCGGCCGACGCCGGCAAGGTGCGCGACCTCGTGTCCGCGAGCCTCGACCGGCTCGGCGTGTGCAACCGGCTCAACCTGCTGCTCGTCCACGACGACGTGCACGACGCCGTGTGGCCGTCGATCACCGCCGCGCTGGCCGAGCGCGGGGTGACGCCGTCGCTGGCGCCGCACGAGCACGCCATCGGCTACGAGTGGGCGCTGGACTCCGACCGCGAGGCGACCGTCACGGTCGAGCGCGTGAGCGGGCTCGACGAGGCCGTGGAGATCGCGAACGAGCGGACGTCGGGCCTCGCGGCGGGCATCGCCACCGAGGACGAGGCGGCGGCCGGCGCGTTCTTCGACGGCTACACCGGCACGGGCGTCTTCTGGAACGCGCCGACGCGGCTGCTCGACGGCTTCAAGCTGCTGGCCGTGCCCGAGACCGGGATCAACCTCGACCGCGTGCCGGGGCCGCGCGGGCCGGTGACCTACACCGACCTGTACGTGCGCCAGTACGCGGTCCAACCCGCATGAGCAGGCGTCCCCACGTCGTGTTGTCCGCCGCCCAGTCGCTGGACGGCTATCTCGACGACGCGAGCACCACCCGGCTGATCCTGTCCAATGAGGACGATTTCGCCGAGGTCGACCGCCTGCGCGCCGACGCCGACGCGATCCTCGTCGGCGCCAACACGGTGCGCGCGGACAACCCGCGGCTGCTCGTGCGTTCGGCGGAGCTGCGCAGCGAGCGCGTCGCGGCGGGGCGGCCGGAGCAGCCGATCAAAGTGACGGTGACGAGCACCGGCAAGCTCGATCCGGCGTCGCGCTTCTTTACGGTCGGCGAAGCGCCGAAGCTCGTCTACGCGCCGCCGGTCGCGGTCGACGGCCTGCGCGACGTCGCGACGATCATCGACGCCGGCACCCCGCCCCGGCTCGAGCGCATCCTCGACGACCTTGGCGAACGCGGCGTCCGCCGCCTCCTCGTGGAGGGTGGCGGCGCCGTCCACACGCAGTTCCTCGAGGCAGGCCTCGCCGACGAGCTGCGCCTCGCCATCGCGCCCCTGGCGGTCGGCGACCCGCGCGCGCCGCGCTTCCTCGGCCCCGGCGCGTTCCCGCGTCCGCTGGAGCTGGCCGAACTGCGCCAACTCGGCAACGTCGCCGTCCTGCACTACCGTGCGGCCGCCGAGCCCACCCCGATCGACGTCCTGCGCCTGCGCCAGGCGATCGCGCTGGCGGACGAATGCCCGCCCAGCTCGACGTTCCGCGTCGGCGCCGTCATCGCCGCGCCCGACGGCACCGTGCTCGCCACCGGCCACTCCGGCGAGGGCGAGCCGCACAACCACGCCGAGGAAGCCGCCCTGGCGAAGCTCCGCGCGGACGACCCCCGCCTGGCCACCGCGACCATGTACAGCTCGCTCGAGCCGTGCAGCTCCCGCGCTTCCCACCCGAAGAGCTGCACACAGCTGATCCTCGAAACGCCTATCCCGCGCGTCATCATCGCCTGGCGCGAGCCGTCCCTGTTCGTCGAGGCCGAGGGCGTCGAACTGCTCGCCGCGGCGGGCCGGAAGGTCGTCGAGGTGCCCGCACTGGCCTCCGAGGTCCGCCGAGCCAACACTCACCTGCCCGGCATCCGCCCCTGAGCCTGCCGCCGAACGTGGAACACCGGGTGGTCCACAGTGGATTCACCGTGGACCACCCGGCAGCCGGGGGACCGGGAAAGCGATCAGCAGGGGCCGTTGTCCGACCAGACGCCGTCGGGGCCGCCCGCACCGGGTTCTTCGCCCTGGGTCCACCACTTGGCGGTCCACTTGTGGGCGTTGTGGGAGACGGAGTTGCCGCCGACGTAGACCGACGCCTTCTGCCACTCGGGTGCGGTGCAGGTGCCTGGCGGGTTGGTGGGCGGGGTCGTCGGCGGGCCGGTCTGGGGCGGCGTCGCGCCGGCGAAGCGGGTGGTGAACTTGGTGAAGTCCCAGTCGTTCTGGGTGACGTTGGAGCACACGGCGTTGTCGGTCGTGGTGGTGCAGGGGCGGTCGCGGTTGACGGCCCAGTACGTGAAGCGGCCGAGATGGTGGCTGGTCGCGTAGTCGTAGACGGTCTGGAAGTCGGCGAGGGTGAAGATCTCCGCGTTGTCGGAGCGGCCGTTCATGCCGGAGAAGCCCTCGTGCGAGTACGCGGTGGCGCTGTCCCAGCCGAGGTGGCTTTCCAGCAGGCCGTGGAAGTTCTCGAGCGCGGACACTTGCGCCGAGGAGCCGTTGAAGCCGCCGTCGAAGGGCATGATCGAGAAGTTGTTGGGTGTGAAGCCGATTGACTTGGCCTGGTCGAGCAGCTGCGTGCCGAACCAACCCGTGCCGGCCGAGGTGCCGGGCATCGTGACGGACACGAACAGGCCTGGGTTGTCGGCCTGCAGCTTCTTCGCGGCGCCGAGCTCGTTGGCGATCGCCGCGGTGTTCTCGTACTCGGGTTCTTCCAGGTCGAAGTCGATGGCCTTGAGGCCGTACTTCGTCACCACCTGCTGGTAGGCGGCGGCGGTCGCGTCGACGGTGCCGCACGTCTGGCCCAGCTTCGTGCCGCCGTAGCCGCCGACGGACACCGAGACGTCGCCGCCGTTGCCCCGGATGCGGTTCACGACCCCGGCGACCGCGGTGTCCGACGAGACCGCCGACTTGCCGTCCCACGTCGGGCTGCAGCCGCCGCCGTCGGGGGCGAGGATGAAGGCCAGCTGGAACGCCTTCTGGCCGGTCGCGTTCATCACCGTGACCGGGTCGGGCGGGTTGTTGCTCACGGGCATGAGGTACGGCGCCGAGGCGTACCAGTTGTTGCTCAAGGCCGCCGCGGCCGTGGGCTGGGCGTCGGCCGTGGCGGCCAGGGTCGCGGCTGTCCCGAGCACGGCGGCGGCGGCGAGCCCGACGGCGGCCAGTCTGCTTCGTTGCATCTGTCCTCCAGCTGACGAGCGGGGTGCGCTACAGCATTGGACTAGACCAATGCGAAGTCAACCCACCACCCGACGATCGGCGGGCCGCTACGGGCGAAATGCCGGTATCGGCCCCCGGTGTTCACCCTGGCGGCCCAACGCGCCCGCCCCCGACCGGACGCGGACCAGCCGCCCCGCTGGTCCACTGCGGACAGCGCGCCCTTCTGCGGGTGACTTGACTACGCGGGTGCGACGGAGGGGTTCCCGGCGAGCAAGGCGGACTTCGAAAGGTACGGCGCGGGGTTCGGTTGTGAGGCCCCGACGGAGGCGGTCCGCGGCCTAGGTCCGGACGCCGCCGGGACCAGGCGATCGGCCGGCGAGGAATGACGCGAGTGCTGTGGCGAACTCCGGGGTGCCGAGCGCGGTGATGTGATTGCCCGGCACAACGGTGAACTCGGCGTGGGGCAAGGCCGCGGCGAGGTCCTGCGCCGAGGTGCGGCGCGGGTCGTCGGCGCCGGCGGTGACCAGGGTCGGGGTGGGGATGTGCGGAAGGTCCGCGGCGGGGGTCGGGACGTGGGTGTCCAGAACGTGGAGGAGGGCCTGGGGGTCGTTGCCGAGGGCGGTGATCCAGCGGGCGGCTTGGGCATCCGGAGTGTCGGGCTCGAGAGTCTCGCCGTTCGCCAGAGCGTTGAGGATGTGGCGGCTCTGCTCGCCGGCCTCGGCGCGCGTGATGACGGACAGGCCTTGGGCCGCCACGATGGCCCGGCCCGGCCGGGCGCCGCGGGCGAGAAGGCGCACGACGATGCGGGCGCCGAGGGAGTATCCGCCGAGGTCGTAGTCGGTGAGGGAAAGCGCGTCGAGCAGGGCGAAGATGTCGTCGGCGAGGACGTCGGGCGGGTAGGCCGCCGGAGTGCGTGGGTGGGCGCTCCGGCCGTGGCCGCGGAGGTCGGGCAGCAGGACGCGGTGGCCGCGCGCGGCCAGTGAAGCCGCCGGGCCTTGGTTGAGCCACTGGGAACCCGTCGCCGTGAAGCCGTGCAGGAGCACCAGCGGACGGCCCTCACCCAGCGAGCGGCAGGCGAGGACAGCGCCGTCGCGGCCGGGGTAGTGGAAGACCTCTGCGGTATCAGTCATATGGCTTCGCCTCCGGGAAGTGCACAGGAGCGCAGCGGCCGCGGAGCATGGGTTCGTTCCTGCGACCGCGCCGCGGAGAAGGGAGAGTGCGGGAGGTGTCCGGAATCGGTCATGCGGGCACAATCTGGCGGGGGGTGCGCAGAACAGCGGAGTCGCCGAGGAGATTGTGCGGAGTGCAGGACACCCTGGAGAATCTAGCGCTCCTCAGTGGACCAGAGGTGGTCCGAGCCAACCGAGCGGTAGGCGCCGTCAGCGCCGGGGGTAGGTGGTCACTCGCCTTCGAGGTCGCCTTCCAAGGTCAGGTAGACGTCGCGCAGTTGGGCCATCAGGTCGGGGTCCGGGTCGGACCAGAGGCCGCGGTCGGCGGCTTCGGTGAGGCGCTCGATGATGCCGCGCAGGGCCCACGGGTTGGCCTGGCGCAGGAAGTCCTGGTTTTCGGCGTCCAGCACGTACGACTCGGACAGCTTCTCGTACATCCAGTCGCCCACGACGCCGGCGGTGGCGTCGAAGCCGAAGAGGTAATCGACCGTGGCGGCGAGTTCGAAGGCGCCCTTGTATCCGTGGCGGCGCATGGCCGAGAGCCAGCGCGGGTTGACCACGCGGGCGCGGAACACGCGCGCCGTTTCTTCGCCCAGGGTGCGGGTGCGGACGGCGTCCGGGGTGGTGCTGTCGCCGATGTACGACGCGGGTGCGGAGCCCGTCAGCGCGCGAACGGTGGCGATCATGCCGCCGTGGTACTGGAAGTAGTCGTCGGAGTCGGCGATGTCGTGTTCGCGCGTGTCGGTGTTCTTGGCGGCCACGACGATGCGCCGGTAGGACTGCTCCATGTCCTCGCGCGCGGGGCGGCCGTCGAGGTCGCGGCCGTAGGCGAAGCCGCCCCACACCGCATACACCTCGGCCAGGTCCTTGTCGTCGCGCCAGTTGCCGGAGTCCATCAGGGGCAGCAGGCCGGCACCGTAGGCGCCGGGTTTCGAGCCGAAGATGCGGGTGGTGGCGCGGCGGGCATCACCGTGCGTGGCCAAGTCCGCCGAGACGTGGGCGCGGACGAAGTTCTCCGAAGCAGGCTCGTCCAAGGCCGCCACCAGGCGGACGGCGTCGTCCAGCAAAGTGATCACGTGGGGGAAAGCGTCGCGGAAGAAGCCGCTGATGCGCACCGTGACGTCGATACGCGGGCGGCCCAGCTCGGCCAGCGGAATAGCCTCCAGGCCGGTGACGCGCCGCGAAGCCTCGTCCCACACCGGCTGCACGCCCAGCAGCGCCAGCACTTCCGCGGCGTCGTCGCCGGAGGTGCGCATCGCCGAGGTGCCCCAGACCGAGAGCCCCACCGACGTCGGCCACGAGCCGGTGTCCTCGCGGTAGCGGCGCAGCAGCGAGTCGGCCAGCGCCTGGCCGGTCTCCCACGCCAGGCGGCTCGGGATGGCCTTCGGGTCGACGGTGTAGAAGTTCCGCCCGGTCGGCAGCACGTTCACCAAGCCGCGCAACGGCGAACCGCTCGGCCCGGCCGGGATGTAACCGCCGTCGAGAGCGTGCAGCACCGCGGAGATCTCGCCCGAGGTACCCGCCAGGCGGGGGACGATCTCGGAAGCCGCGAACGTCAGCACCCGCGAGACTTCCGCGTCCGCAGTGGCCAGAACTTCGGAGACCACGGCGGGCACGGCCGACGCATCCCACGAATGCGTTTCCATCGCCACCACCAGCGACCGCGCCGTGGTCTCGATCGCGTCCACTTCGGACAGTGGGGCGTCGGAGTTCTCCTTCAGCCCCAACGCCGAACGTAGCCCCGGCACCGCCCCCTGCTTGCCGCCCCACATCTGCTGGGCCCGCAGCATCGCCAGCACGAGGTTCACCCGCGCCTCGCCGACGGGGGCCTCACCGAGGATGTGCAGGCCGTCGCGGATCTGCGCGTCCTTCACCTCGCAGAGCCAGCCGTCGATGTGCAGCAGGAAGTCGTCGAACTCCACGTCGTGCGGGCGCTCGGCGACGCCCAGGTCGTGGTCGAGCTTCGCCGCCTGGATGAGCGTCCAGATCTGGGCGCGGATGGCCGGCAGCTTGGCCGGGTCCATCGCGGCGATGTTCGCGTGCTCGTCCATCAGCTGCTCGAGCCGCGCGAGGTCGCCGTAGGACTCGGCGCGCGCCATCGGCGGGATCAGGTGGTCGACGATCGTGGCGTGTGCCCGCCGTTTCGCCTGTGCGCCCTCGCCCGGGTCGTTGATGAGGAACGGGTAGATCAGCGGCAGGTTGCCCAAAACGGCGTCGGGCGCGCAGGACGCCGACAGGCCCGCCGTCTTGCCCGGCAGCCACTCCAGCGAACCGTGTTTGCCCAGGTGCACCACGGCGTGCGCGCCGAACTCCTCCTCCAGCCAGCGGTACGCGGCGAGGTAGTGGTGGCTCGGCGGCAGGTCCGGGTTGTGGTAGATCGCCACGGGGTTCTCGCCGAACCCGCGCGGCGGCTGGATCATGATCACGACGTTGCCCGACTGGAGCGACGCCAGCACGATGTCGCCCTCGGGATTTGCCGATGTGTCGACATACAGCGAGCCCGGCGCGGGACCCCAGTGCTCCTCCATCGCCTCGCGCAGCTCCGCGGGCAACTCGGCGAACCATGCGCGGTACCGCGCCGCGGGGACACGGATCGGGTTGCCCGAGAGCTGTTCCTCCGTCAGCCACTCCGGGTCCTGCCCGCCGGCGGCGATCAGCGCGTGGATCAACGCGTCGCCGTCCGGCTGGTCGGTGCCCGTCGGCTCGACACCGGGGAACGCGTCGGCGCCCAGGTCGTAACCCTCCGAACGCATGAGCCGCAGCAGCTTGATCGCCGACGCCGGCGTGTCCAGCCCCACCGCGTTGCCCACCCGCGAGTGCTTCGTCGGGTACGCCGAGAGCATCAGCGCGATGCGCCGGGACGCGGGAGGCGTGTGGCGCAGCCGCGCGTGCGCCAGCGCGATCCCGGCCACCCGCGAAGCGCGCTCGGCGTCGGCGACATAGCGCGGCAGGCCGTCTTCGTCGAGCTCCTTGAAGGAGAACGGCACCGTGATCAGCCGACCGTCGAACTCCGGCACGGCCATCTGGTTGCCGGCGTCCAGCGGCGACAGGCCCTCGTCGCTCGCCGACCACGTCGCGCGGTCGCTGGTGAGGCACAGCGCCTGCAGGATCGGGATGTCGAGCCCCGCCATCTCGGCGACGTCCCACGCCTCGTCGTCGCCCCCCGCGCCGGCTTCCGAGGGTCGCGTGCCGCCCGCCGCCAACACCGTGACCAGCAGCGCGTCGGCACGGCCCAGTTCGGCCATCATCTCCGGCTCGCGGTTGCGCAGCGACGCGCAGTGGATCGGCAGCGCGCGCCCGCCCACGGCCTCGATCGCGTCGGCCAGCGCGTGGACGAACCCGGTGTTCCCGGACAGGTGGTGTGCGCGGTAGTAGAGGATCCCGACGACCGGGCCGTCCGCCGGATCCGAAGAAGCGCGCTCCAGCACCCCCCACGACGGCAGCTGCGCGGGCGCCTCGAAGCCGTCGCCGGTCAGCAGCAGCGTGTCGGACAGGAACCGGTGCAGCTGCGTGAGGTTCTCCGGCCCGCCCTGCGCGAGGTACGCGTGCGCCTCGGCCGCGATGCCCGCCGGCACGGTGGAGAGCTTCATCAGCTCCGCGTCCGGCGTCTGCTCACCGCCCAGCACCACCACGTGCGAGCCCGACGCGCGCAGCGTGTCCAGGCCCTCCTGCCACGACCGCGGCGTGCCCAGGATCCGGACCACGACGATCGGCGCGCCGTCCAGCAGCCCCGGCAGGTCCGCGACATCGATCCGGGCGGGGTTCGCGAGCCGGAACTCACCCTGTGAAGCCCGGGCGCTGAGCAGATCGGTGTCCGAAGTGGACAGCAACAGGATCACGGCGTTCCTCACTCGGGGTGTCCGCGCCCCGGGTCGTCGGTCGCGCCGGCGGGAGTTCCTGGCTCCCCGGATCACTCCGGGTCACAGTGGCGGGACCGTCCCGGACTCTCACCGGGTTCCTCCACCTGCCGACGCGTGGTTCGCCACTCACTCTCACGGGCGTGCGAGCCCGCGTCAAGGTGACGTCTCAGACCACGCGCACGGCCACGATCGGCCGCTCGGCCACGGGGTGGGACCGCTGGGCCGTGACGCTCCACGCGTAACCCGCGAACCTGCCTGTATCCGGCGAGGCGTGTAAGACCAGGTGCCCGTAGCCGGCGCCCTGACCTGTGGGGGAGCGGCTGTCGGGGAAGTCCGGCGATGTGCCGTGCGGGTCGGCGGTGCAATCGGCCACGGGCACGACGTATGACTTGGCCTCGTCCACGACGGGCGTGCCCCGCACCAGCGCGATGTGCCCGGTGTTCGTCGGCCGGCGGTGCCCGTAGTCGATCACCACGAGATCACCGGGGCGCAGGTCGGCGACGGTGTCCACGCGTGCGAAGTGTGGCACCTGCCGCTGTTCGAAGACCCACCGGTACGTGCGCGACGGAGGGCTCACCGAGCGGAAGTGGGTGGTGAAGAACTCGTCGTCGGCCCAGTCGTAGACGTGCTTGAGCAGCTGGGTCTGGAACGAGGCGCACTGCGTGTGGTTGCGCTGCGGCCGCGTCCAGCTCACGACGTCGGGCTCGCCGGAGGCCTTGTAGCGGTTGGCCTCCGGCGAGAGGTGGTCGATGAAGTCCTCGGCGGCGTGCAGATGGGCGGTCACCCCATCCGTTCTACGCCGACCGGTCGCCGATCCGCGGGAACGGCTCGGTGGAGAAGAGCACCTCCACGGCCACCTCGAAGAACTCCGCGATGCGCAGGGCCAGGTAGAGGCTCGGGCTGTACTCGCCGCGTTCCAGGTACCCGATCGTCTGGTAGTGCACGCCGAGCGCGTCGGCCAGCTGCCGGCGCGAGATCCCGCGCTCGGCGCGCAGCACCGCGATGCGGTTGTAGACGTTCTCGCTCACCGCGGATCACACACGCTGCAGTGCCCTCTCCCGTCGTTCGGCCACCGACGACCCGGATTCCCGCCGCGCCATGCGCCGCAGCAGCACCGGGGCCAGCGCCAATCCGATCACGGCCCACACGACCAGCACGCCGAGGGTCCACCAGGGCCGCCACGACTGCCCGATCTCCACCACCACGGCCGAGTCCGGCAGCAGCGCCGAGCGCATGCCGAGGCCGAGCCAGTACATCGGGAACACCTGGGCGATGCCCTGCACCCAGACCGGCAGGGCCGTGATCGGGTAGAAGATGCCGGAGATCGCCGCGAGGCCCGTCACCGGCAGCATGACCAGCGCCATCGAGCGCGGGTCGCGGATCAGCGAGCCGATCGCGGCACCGACCGGCAGGGTCGCCACCAGCCCGAGCGCGAGGACCCAGAGCAGGTCCAGCCACGACCACACGCCGCCGTCGGCCAGCCCGGGGAACAGGATCAGGCACGGCACCAGCGTCACCGCCATCGCGGAAACCTGCATCAGCGACAGCGACACGATCTTGCCGATCAGGTAGCCGAGCATGCCGTTGGGTGTGGCCTTGGCGCGCAGCAGTGTGCCGTCCTCGCGGTCGACGACCAGCTGGCCCGCCGCACCCGAGAGACCGTTGAACACCAGCCCGGCGCCGAGGACGCTCGGCACCGTCGCCGCGCCGAGCGAGAACGACGTGCCGGGCAGATGGATGCCCCGTAGGAAGAACAGTGTGACCAGGATGAGGACCAGCCAGATCACCTGGCCGAGCACGTCGTCGCGGTTGGTCCACTGCTGACGGAACTCGACCAGCCCGCGCCGCAGCCCGTTGCGTGCGGCGGCTCTGTTGCCGGCCGCCTTGAGCGCCATCGTCATCGCACACCCGCTTCCACGAGACCGGTCTCCGCCCGGTGAACCAGGGTCATGTAGGTGTCCTCGAGGGACGCGCGTCGTACTTCCAGATCGGCGATCGCCTCGCCGTACTGCTTGAACAGCTCGAACACGTACTTCGTGGCTTCGGTGGTCGAGTGCACGAAGCGCTGCCCGGAGACGGACCAGCGCACCTCGGCTTCGCCGGAGATTCGGCGGCTGAGCTCGTCGGCCGAGCCGTCGGCGACGATCCGGCCGCCGTTGAGGATGAGGATCCGGTCGGCCAGCTTCTCGGCCTCGTCGAGGTCGTGGGTGGTGAGCAGGATCGTGGTGTCGTCGTTGTCGGACAGGCGGTGCACGAGGTCGTGGAACTCGCGCCGGGCCTCCGGGTCGAAGCCCGCGGTGGGCTCGTCGAGGAACAGCAGTTCGGGCCGGCCGACGATGCCGATCGCGACGTCGAGCCGGCGTCGTTGTCCGCCGGAGAGCTGCTTGAGCTTCTTGTCCGCGTGGGGCGTGAGGCCGACGGCCTCGATCAGTTCCGTCGTGTCCCACGGGCGGTGGTAGGGCTCGTAGTACCCACCGAGGTGGGCGAGCAGCTCGCGCACGCGCCATTTCCCGTGGTCACGCCAGGACTGGAGCACGACCCCCAGGCGTGCCCGCCAGTCCTCACCGCCGCGTGCGGGATCGGTGCCGAGCACCTCGACGTCGCCCGCCGAGCGCATCCGGAAACCCTCGAGGATCTCGATCGTGGTTGTCTTGCCGGCGCCGTTGGGCCCGAGCAGGCAGAGCACTTCGCCCCGGTAGGCCTTGAAGTCGACGCCGTGGAGCACGTCGTTGGTGCCATATCTCATGCGCAGGTCCTCGACCCGCAGCACGACTTCCTCTGGATTCCTCAACCGAACCCACCCCCATCGTTTGTATGCGACGAAATGTAGCACACCTACTACATACGATCGCAAGTCTGCTTAATTCGCAGCCAGCTACAGTGAGCGGCATGTCCAGCCCTGCCCGCGTACGCGCCGACGCCTGCCCCGGGGTCTTCGCCACGCACGACGCGGCGGACGGACCGCTCGCCCGCGTGCGCCTGCCCGGCGGGGTCGCCTCCGCGGAGCGGTTGCGGGTCCTGGCTTCCTGCGCCGAAGATCATGGTGACGGCGACGTGCACCTCACCTCGCGGGGCAACGTCCAGCTGCGTGGGGTGACGCGGCCCGGTCTCGCGTCGAGGCTCATGGCTGCCGGGCTGTTGCCTTCGCCGACGCACGAGCGGGTGCGCAACGTGCTGGCCTCGCCGTTGAGCGGGGTGCACGGCGGGACCGCTGACGTCCGCGGGCTGGCGGGGGAGCTGGACGTGGCCTTGTGCGCCGAGCCGGAGCTGGCCGAGCTGCCGGGGCGGTTCCTGTTCGCGTTCGACGACGGCCGGGGTGACGTCGCGGGCGAAGGCGCCGATGTGTGCTGGCGCGCCGTGACGTCTGACGCGGGCACGGTGCTGCTCGCGGGCGTGGACACCGGCTGGTCCGTGCCGCGTGACGAAGCTGTGGCCGCGTTGCTGGCTGTCGCGCGTGAGTTCGCCGCACAGCGGGGGACGGCTTGGCGGATCGCGGAGCTCCCTGATCCCACTGTGTTGCTGCCCCGGGGATCGCGGGCGCAGCCGGTGGATCGCCCGGTGAGCGTGGACCCGACCGTCGGGCCGCTCGGCGACCACGGCGTCGGTGTCGCGCCCCGGTTCGGGCAGCTCACGGCCGCGCAGCTGCGGATTCTCGCGGACCTCGCCGACCTCGCCGTCGTCACACCGTGGCGGTCGATCGTGCTGCCGGACGCCGCACCGGACGCCGTCGCGCGCCTGCACGCGGCCGGTCTGAGCACCGACCCCGCCGCGCTGGAGATCACCGCCTGCATCGGCCGCCCCGGCTGCGCGAAGTCGCTGGCCGACGTGCGCGCCGACGCCGCGCGCTTGGTCCCGGCCGGGGTCCGTGCCCACGTGGCGGGCTGTGCACGGCGCTGCGGGCGGCCGTCGGGCCCCCACCTCGACGTGGTCGCCGAAGCCGGCGGCTACCGTGTCGGCGGACACCTGCTGGCGGCGTCCCGCCTGGCGGACTCCTTGGTGAGGAAGGAAAACCCGTGATCGACTACCTGGCCGACGGTGCCGAGATCTACCGGCACTCGTTCGCCACGATCCGCGAGGAGGCGGACCTGGCGATTCTGCCGGACGACGTCGCCGGCGTCGCGGTGCGGATGATCCACTCCTGCGGCATGGTCGACCTGGTCGACGACCTGCGCTACTCCCTCGACGTCGTCGAGGCCGGCCGGGCGGCGCTCGAGGCGGGCGCGCCGGTGCTGTGCGACGCGAAGATGATCGCCAGCGGCATCACCCGCAAGCGGCTGCCCGCGGCCAACGACATCGTCTGCACGCTCGACGACCCGAGCGTGCCGGGGCTGGCCGAGCGGATGGGCACGACGCGGTCGGCCGCGGCGCTGGAGCTGTGGCGCGACCGGCTGCCGGGTTCGGTGGTGGCGATCGGCAACGCGCCGACGGCGTTGTTCCGCTTGCTGGAGCTGCTCGAGGAAGGCGTCGGGGCGCCGGCCGCGATCATCGGCGTGCCGGTGGGTTTCGTCGGCGCGGCCGAGTCCAAAGTGGAACTGGCGAAGCGGGCTCCGGCGCCGTACCTGGTGGTGCAGGGGCGCCGGGGTGGCAGCGCGATGGCCGTGGCGGCCGTCAACGCGCTTGCGAGCGTGGTCGAATGACCGGCCGGCTCTACGGCGTCGGGCTCGGCCCCGGCGACCCGGAACTGATGACGGTGAAGGCCGCGCGGCTGATCGGCGAGGCCGACGTGATCGCCTATCACAGCGCGCGCCACGGCCGCAGCATCGCGCGTTCGGTGGCCGAGCCGTACCTGCGTGAGGGCCAGCTGGAGGAGCCGCTGGTCTACCCGGTCACCACGGAGACCACGGACCATCCCGGCGGCTACGAGGGCGCGATCGCCGATTTCTACGAGCTGAGCGCGAAAAAGCTGGCCGAGCACCTCGACGCCGGACGCGACGTGGTCGTGCTGTGCGAGGGCGATCCGTTCTTCTACGGCTCCTACATGTACATGCACGAGCGCCTCGCCGGTCGCTTCGAAGCCGAGGTCGTGCCGGGCGTGACGTCAGTGAGCGCGGCGTCGTCGGTACTCAGCCGTCCGCTGGTGCAGCGCGACGAGGTGCTCACGGTCCTGCCGGGCACGTTGCCGGCGCCCGAGCTGGCGCGCCGGCTGGCCGACACGCAGGCCGCGGCCGTGCTGAAGCTGGGGCGCACCTTCGGCGCCGTCCGCGAGGCGTTCGCGGAGGCGGGCAAGCTGGACGACGCGTGGTACGTCGAGCGCGCCACGTGGGGTGAGCAGCGGATCGAGCCGCTCGCCGACGTCGATCCGTCGACGGTGCCGTACTTCTCGCTGGCGTTGCTGCCGAGCCCGGCGTATGCGTCCCGGGTGGACGGTGAGCCGGCGGTGGTTCCTCCGGCGGCGAAGCCGGTTTCCGGCGCCGGCGAGGTCGTGGTCGTCGGCCTCGGCCCAGCGGGTCCGGAGTGGCTGACGCCCGAAGCGTCGGCCGAGCTGGCCGCGGCGGAGCACATCGTGGGCTACGGCCCGTACGTCGCCCGCGTGCCCCAGCGAGCCGGCCAGGAGCGGCACGCGTCGGGCAATCGCGTCGAGGCCGACCGTGCGGTGGAAGCGCTGGAGCTGGCGGCTTCCGGGGCGAGGGTTGCCGTGGTTTCGTCAGGCGACCCGGGCGTGTTCGCCATGGCATCCGCCGTGCTGGAACAGGTCGCCGCCGGTCGCGGTGCCGGCGTGCGCGTGCGCATCGTCCCCGGGGTGACGGCCGCGCAGGCCGCCGCTTCCCGCGTCGGCGCGCCGCTGGGGCACGACTACTGCGTGCTGTCCCTATCGGATCGCCTCAAGCCGTGGGACGTCATCGAACGCCGCCTCGACGCCGCGGGCGCGGCCGACCTGGTGCTGGCGCTGTACAACCCGGCATCGCGTACCCGCACGACCCAGCTGGCCACCACGCGGGAAGTCCTGCTGCGCCATCGCGAACCGGCCACCCCGGTCGTCGTGGCGCGCGACGTGGGCGGGCCGGAGGAGCGGATCACGGTGACCACGCTGGGCGAGCTGGACCCGTCCACTGTGGACATGCGGTGCCTGCTCATCGTCGGCTCGTCGAAAACGGTGGCGCAGCAGGGCCCGGACGGCGCGACCGTCGTCTGGACCCCGCGCAGCTACGCTTGAGCCTGCCACCGCTCGACAGCGATGCGCACGGCTTCCTCGTCCTCGACACCGCGGGCACCCGACGCACCCGCGGCGCCGAGGATGAGGTCGCCGTCGGTCACGAGCACGCCTCCCGGGCCCGCCACGAAGTCGCCGTCGTAGAGGTGCTGGATGGTGTCGACGATGGGCCCTGGCAGTGCGATCTCGCTGGTGGCCTTGAGCATGCGCAGCGCGGTGCGGGCCTTCGCGACGGCGACGCGGCTGGTGGCGGGCATGCCGCCGTCGGCGCGGCGCAGCACGATCACCTCACCGGTGAGGTCGACGACCGCGACAGCCAGCGGCGGGAGCCCCTGCTCGGCGCCGACGGCCAGCGCCGTCGTCACGAGATGATCGGCATCGGCCAACGTCAGCCCGGGCAGGCGGGGAGTGTCAGACATGAGGCAAACCTAGCCGTACGCGACTTCGAGCGTCCACCGCGTCAAAGGCCGTCGCGCAGGTAGTACCCCGGGGTGTGCCCGAGCGACCGCCGGAACACGTCGATGAACGCGCTCGCCGTCGCGAAGCCGCACTCGCGCGCGACGGTCGTCACGGGCGTGCCCTCGGCGAGCAGCCGCAGCGCGTGGTAGAGCCGCAGCTGGGTGCGCCACTGCGGGAACGTCATGCCCGTGTCCTGCCGGAACAGCCGCGTCAACGTGCGCCCGCTCGCCCCGGCCTCGCGGCCCAGCGCGTCGAGCCCGCGCGAGTCCGACGGGTCGGCCTCCAGCAGCCGGCAGACCGCGGCCAGTCGTGGATCCCGGGCTTCCGGCACGCGTACCGGCCGCTCTTCGGCGGCGGCGAGCTGATCCAGCAGCACCGCGCGCATCCGCCGCCCGGCCGGGCTGTCGCGATCGTCGCCGAGCACGGTGTAAGCGACGAGGAGTTCCCGCAGCAACGGGGAGACCGCCAGCGCGGTCGGCTCGACCAGGCCCAGCGGGTTGAACGCGCGGGCGAGGCCGACCAGGTGGATCCGTGTGACGCCGTACGCGCGGTGGGCGTGCACGGTGCCTGCCGGGACCCACAGCGCGCGGTGGGCCGGCGTGATCCACCGCGAGGTTTCCGTGTGTACCGCCAGCACGCCGCGGCTCGCGTAGACGACCTGGTTCTCGTCGTGCCAGTGCGCCGCGACCGGCTCGGCGGTCTCCAGCTCGCGGCTGGAGGTGGGCGCCGCGGGCAGATGGCGAGAAATCGACATAGGTCGGCAGAATAGCGGAATCGGGAACCACGGGTCCGGCGCAACGATCTCCGCATGACTTCAGCGAACTCCCGGTGGCCGATGGTGATGCTCGTCGTCGGCCACGCGGTCGACGACCTCTACCAGGGCGCCGTGCCGGCCCTCGTCCCGTTCCTCGTGGCCGAGCGCTCCTACGGTTACCTCGCCGCGGCCGGCATCACGCTGGCCGCCACGCTGCTGTCGTCGGTCGTGCAGCCCCTGTTCGGCGTGCTGACCGACCGGCGGGCGCTGCCCTGGCTCGTCCCGGCCGGCATGACGGTCGCCGGTGCCGGCATCGGGTTGTCCGGTCTCGGGAACTCGTACGCGCTCACGTGGCTGGCCATCGCGTTGTCCGGGCTCGGCGTCGCCGCCTACCACCCCGAATCGGCGCGGCTGGCCCGCCGGGTCGCGGGACGCGGGCACGTCGGCATGAGCTGGTTCTCCCTGGGCGGCAACGTCGGTTTCGCGCTCGGCCCGATCCTCGTCACGCCCGTGCTGCACCTCGGCGGGCTAGGCGCGACGCCGCTGCTGGCGATCCCGGCGCTCGCCGCGGGCGTGCTCACTGTCGCCGTGCTGCGGAAGCTGCAGGCTCCCGGCGCCGCCGCGAGCCACGCCGCTGCGGCCGGGCGCGACGACTGGCGCCAGTTCGCCCGGCTGACGATCGTGGTCGTCTCTCGCTCGATGGTGACGTTCGGGCTGAGCACGTTCCTCGCGATCTGGGTCGCGCAACGGGTCGGCGGTGGTCCGACGGCGGGTGAGGCCGCGCTGGTCGTGCTGTTCGGTGCCGGCGCCGCGAGCACCCTGCTCGGTGGAGTACTGGCCGAGCGCTGGGGCCGGATCCGCACCCTGCGCGTGGCGTACCTCGTCGCGATTCCCGCCGTCGCCGGCGTCGCGCTCGTGCCCGGACCCGCGGTGTACGGGCTGGTGGCGCTGACCGCCGTGGCCACCTACGTCCCGTTCTCCCTGCACGTCACTCTCGGCCAGGACTACCTGCCCCACCGCCACGGCACGGCCAGCGGCGTCACGCTCGGCCTGGCGGTGAGCGTCGGCGGGCTGGCCGCGCCCGCGGTCGGCGGGCTCGCGAACGCGGCGGGCCTGCAGTGGGGGCTGCTGTCGCTGACCGTGCTGCCGGTGCTCGCCGCGGTCGCGGCCCGCGGGCTGACCGAACCGCACCACGAGGACCGTCCACAGGAGACGGTCAAGGCGTGAGGGTCAGCGCGTCGGGTCTTTCCCGTTCGGCTGTGCCGGCCCCGGACCCGGAGACCACCAGCCCCACACCGTCTTCCGGCCGTGCTGCACCGTGGGCGCGATGCCTTCGCTGAACGGTTCCACCTGCAGCAGCTGGCCCCACGACTGGCTCGGCTGGCCGATCAGGTAGCTGGGCACCTCGGGTTCCTTCGCCACCTCCTCGAGCCAGCCGATCGGCCCGCCGTTGGTGGCCGACGCCCATTCCGCCTCGTCGGCCAGTGCGCCGGCCGTGATGCGGTAGTCGGGGACCTGCGAGATGCCGTCGCGGGAGGTCACGGGGTTCGCGCACGGGTAGACGAACGACGCGGGCCAGTCGATGTACACGGACTTGCCCACGAGCTTGTCCGTCAGCGTGGTGAAGGTCGGCACGCGCGGTGCGGAGGCGGCGATCCAGCCGTCTTCCGTGAGGTCGTTGTCGACGATGTCCACGCGCACTGACGTGGTCTGCGGCGGCAGGTCACGCAGATTGATGCGGGTGTCGTTCCAGCCGCCGGTGCCGGCGCCCGGCGGGAGGGCGAACTGGCTGCGCAGCACCTTGACGCCGTCGGCCGTCACCACGCCGTAGTCCAGGCTCACCGACGCGGGACGCCGCGGCTGGCCCGCCGTCGCGATCACGATCTGGCCGTCGGCGGGTTTGTCGGCCAGCGCGTACCACTCGCTGCGCAGCCGGCCCGCGCGGTTCTGCTCGAAGTAGCTGCTCCACATCGGCACGGTGTCGGGCGTGAAGCCGTGCGGGGGCTCGGAAAGCGGGTCGTCCTCTTCGGTGGGACGCGTGTGGAAGCCGGTCTGGACCTGGCCGTTGCCCTGGTCCGGGTTCGGCAGCGGCGACTCTTCCTGTTTCGCCGGCACGGTCCGTTGTTCGGGCTGCGGGTGCAGGACACTCTTGGCGGCGTCGGTCTCCACCATCACGTGGTCGGACAGGTTGCAGCTCTTGCCGAACAGGTGCCCGAAGTCGGCGGCGCCCAGGCTGTAGCTGCCGCGCTGGATGTAGATCGCCGCTGCCATCGTGTAGAACTCGCCGGCCGCGACCAAGCCGCACACGACCACGAGCGACAGCGAGCCCAGCCGCAGCGAACGGCCGCGTTTTTCCTGCGGCGCGGGCGCGCCCGGGCGGTGGGCGCGGATGTTCTCCACGAACGCGTAGATCCCCGCGATCGCCGCGGCCACCAGCAGGATCGTCGACAGCGAGATCCCGGCGATCGACGGCGCGAGCCCGGTCCACGGCACGCCCAGGCGCGAGACGAACCAGTACGTGTTGGGTCCCGTCGCGGCGAGCGCGCCGACCACGAGCAGGCCTGCCAGGAACGTCGCGCGGTTGCGGTTCGAGCGCAGCACGGTGGAACTCGTCGCCAACGCGGTCAACGCGGCCATCGACGCCCCGACAGCCGCGAACGCGCCGAAGTGGTGCGTCCACTTCGTCGGCGTGAGGGCCAGCAGCAGGAAGAACAACGCGGTGGTGCCGATCAGCCGCCGGCTCGGCCCGAGTGCCGCGCCCGGGATCCGGCCGCGCCGCAGCAGCACGACCAGGCACGTCACCGTGCACAGGACCACCAGCAGCACCGGGAACCGGCGTGGCGCGGACCCGTCGGGCAGGTTCTCGAACAGCAGCTGGTAGCGCGCGAGCTCCTGGAACCACGACAGGTTCGGCCCCACCTGCGTGCGAATGCGCGTGGCTTCCTGCACGGTCGCGAACGTCTGGTCCGCGAACACCACCACGAGCACCAGCAGCCCCGACGCGGCGATCGGCGCGAGGATCGGGAGCCAGCCACCGGCCGCGCGCTGGCGCACGAGTTTGAACAACGGCCGCGCGGCGACCAGGAACGGCGCCACCGCGATCAGCCCCGTCGGCGTCGCGGCGAGCGTGAACGCGGCCGCGGTGAGGCCGAGGCACAGCGGCAGCAGGCGGCGTGTCACCAACGCGCGTTCCACGGCGCAGATCGCGAGCAGCGAACCCAGCGCGGCCACGGGTTCCGGCCGCACGCCGTTGTTGTAGGGCATCCACCAGACGAGGAACACGGCCGCCGCGGCCCAGCCGGCCGCGCGGCTGCCGCGCACCTGCGTGCCCAGCCGAGGCATGACTTCGCGGCTGATGAGCAGCCAGCTGATCACGCCGACCAGGTACGAGGGCAGCCGGATCCACGGCGGCACCGTGCTGACGTGCGTCATCAGCTCGTAGAGGTGGTAGAACCAGCCGAACGGCGCCTCCGCGACGCCGAACCAGCGGTGGTAGTTGGTCAGGAAGCCCGTGGACTCCGTGACTCTGGCCATCGTGAGGATGTAGCCGTCGTCCGAGGTCACCGGTCCGATGAACACCCACGCGCCGAGCGCGAGGATCACCGTCGCGTCGCGGCCGGTCAGGCGCCACCAGCCCACGGGAGCCCACCGCGGCGCGCGACGGGCGAACCCGGAGTCCATGCGCCACACCGCGATCAGGCAGGCGATGAACGCGAGCGCGCCGAGGATGCCGATGCCGAGCTTCAGCGCCGTCGGCGAAGTCTGGTAGCGGGTGTCCGGCACGACCGTCACGTGCAGGCCCGAGATCGGGTCCTTCGCGGAGCTGATCGAGGAGTAGATGCCGACCACGCGCGGGCGGACGTCGCCGGTCGTGTGGAACACCGTCGTGCCCGCGACGGCGAGCGTCATCTGCGTGGCGTCCGACTTCAGCGTCACCGTGCAGCCGGCCGGCGGCAGTGGCTGCTGCGCGATCTGCTGGCCCTGGCTGGACGCGAGCAGCACGCCGTTGTCCACGCGCAGCTGCAATCCGACGCCGTTGCCGGCGCGCGGGTCGGTGCGCCCGTCCGGCACCGTCGCGAACAGCAGCGCCGGACCGTTCGTGCGCGCGTCGAGCGACTTGACCGTGGCGCACGGGATCTCGGCCTCGAGGTCCTGGGCCCAGTACCCGGTCAAGGGCGCGTTGACGGACCGGGTGTCGGAGCCGGTGGGCCAGCCGACCAACGCGGTGTCCTGCACGACGGGCAGGAACGGATAAGCCAGGGCGCACAGCGCCGAAAGCAACCCCAGCGCTACGGCAATCGGACGCATCCGGGAAAGCTATCCGGTCGGCTGAAGGGCCTACGCACACCCCTCGTCACGGGGCGTGAATCGCTCGTGGTGCACGGCGTTGGCCAACGGCGCGCGGGTGCGCCAGCCGTGGCGTTCGAGGTCCGGGACCTCGGCCAGCGCGGTCACGGGGCCGACGCAGAGCCAGGCCACGGGCCGGATGCCGGCCGGGATGCCGAGCAATGACGCGAGGAATGGCTCGCGGTAGAAGCTCACCCAGCCGACGCCGAGGCCCTCGGCGGTCGCGGCCAGCCACAGGTTCTGGATGGCGAGGCAGACCGAGTACAGCCCGGCGTCGGCGATGGCGTGCCGGCCCAGCACGGCGGGCGCGCCGCGTTCGGCGTCGTAGGTGACGACGATGCCGAGGGTCGATTCGCGGATGCCCTCGATCTTGATGCGGGAGAACGTGTCGGCGCGTTCGCCTGCCAGCTCGGCCGCGAACACATCACGTTCGTCGTGCACGTGCTGGGCGAACGACGCGCGCGTGGCGGAATCGCGCACGAGCACGAAGTCCCACGGCTGGCTCAGGCCCACGCTCGGCGCGGCGTGCGCGGCTTCGAGCACGCGAGTGAGCAGGGCGTCGTCGATCGGCTCGCCGGTGAACTCGCCTCGGACGTCGCGGCGGCGGCGAAGAACTTCGTAGAACTCGTCGATCATCGGTGCAGCACCCATTCCACGGCTTCGGCGACCCCCGCGACCTCGGCGGTGGCCGGGCGCGCCGGGCGGCGCGCGACGACCACCGGCAGGCCCAGCTCGCGGGCGGCGGTGAGCTTCGCGGCGGTCATCGGGCCGCCGCTGTCCTTGGTGACGAGGACGTCGATGCGGTGCTCGGTCAGCAGCGCGCGTTCTCCGTCCACTTCGTACGGTCCGCGGTTCAGCAGGACTTGGTGCTGCCTCGGCAACGGCGGCTCGGGCGGGTCGACGCAGCGGATGAGGAACCACAACGCGTCGAGCTCGGCGAACGCGGCGAGCCCCTGCCGTCCGCTGGTCAGGAAGACGCGGGAGCCGAGGCCGGGCAGCAGTTCGGCGGCGGTGCCGAGGTCATCGGCCCAGTGCCAGCGATCGCCTTCGGCGGGCTGCCAGCCGGGCCGGGCGAGCCGCAACAGCGGCACGCCGATGGCCGACGTGGCGGCGAAAGCGTTGGTACCAATGCGTTCCGCGAATGGATGGGTCGCGTCGACGACCGCCGCCACGTCGTGCTCACGCAGCCACGCGGCCAGCCCTTCGACACCACCGAAACCCCCGACCCGCACCTCGCCGACGGGCAGCCGCGGCCGGGCGACCCGCCCGGCGAGCGACGACACCACGGCGACCCCGCGCGAGTGCAGTTCGGCCGCGAGCGCCCGCGCCTCGGCCGTGCCGCCGAGGACCAGCACGGTCATCCGCCGTAGCCGACGGCCGCGCGCCAGCGGTCGAGCGTGCGCATGTTCGCGAGCGTCTCGGCCCAGGTCAGCTCGGGTGCCTGCCGGTTGTCCACATGGGCGGCGACGTGGTCGGCCTCGCGCGCGAACACACTCTGCGTCGCCTCGATCTCGATCACCTCGGGCTCGCCGCCCGCCGGCGTCAGCACGATCTGCGACGACGTCGCGCGGCGCATCTGCGGCAGCCAGGCGGGTTTCGGCACGTGGATCTGCCCGGTGGTGCCGTAGATCCGGATGTGGTCGTCCTGCGTGAGCCGGTAGCCGCAGGACAGCTGCGCGATGATGTCTCCCGGCAGCCGCAGCAGGGCCATCGCGAACTCGTCGACGCCGCGGTCGGTCAGCCGCGCCATCCCCGTGACGGTGGTGGGTTCCACGACGTCGATGCCGATCGCCGCCTGCGAAACGAGCCGCGCGAGCGACGTGCAGTAGCAGCCCACGTCGAGGATCCCGCCGCCGCCGAGCGCCGGGTCGGCCAGGCGAGGGGCGTCGTTGGCGCCGGTGTCGAAGCTGAACGAGACGTCGACGGCCCGGACCTCACCGATCGCGCCGCACGAGATCAGCTCGACGAGCCGGCGCGTCTGCGGGTGCAGGCGGTACATGAACGCCTCCATGAGGAAGACGTCGTGGCGGCGCGCCGCGTCGATCACCTTCTCGGCCTCGGCGGCGGTGACCGTGAGCGGTTTCTCGCACAGCACGTGCTTCCCGGCTTCGGCGGCGCGGACCGCCCACTCCGCGTGCATCGGGTGCGGCGTGGCGATGTAAACGGCGTCGACGTCCGGGTCGGCGAGCAGGTCGACGTAGGAGCCGTAGGCCTTCGGGATGTCGAAGCGGGTGGCGAACTCGCGTGCCCGGTCGGCCGAGCGCGCGGCGACCGCTTCCAGCGTGCCGTGCTTGCTGAGCTCGACGCCGGTCGCGAAGTCGGCGGCGATTCTTCCGGCGGCCAGCAGGCCCCAGCGTAGTTCTGTCACAGTGACTCCGGTTGGCTCGCACGGTCTCGGGTGCTCGAATACAGGAAACTGTCGGGGAATCCTCCGGCGGCGAGCACGTGGCCGACGAAGATGGTGGCCGCGCGCGTCATTCCGGCTTCGCGCGCCTGTGCGGCGATGTCGGTGAGCGTGCCGCGCACGACGGTCTCGCCCGGCTGGCTCGCCAGCGCCACGACGGCCGCGGGGCAGCCGGCGCCGTAGAACGGCACGAGCTCCTCGGTGACGCGCTCGATGTGGTTGATGGCCAGGTGCAACGCGAGTGTGGTGCCGCTGCGGGCGAAGTTCGCCAGCGTCTCGCCTTCGGGCAACGCCGTCGACCGCGCTTGCGCGCGCGTGATCACGAGGCTCTGCCCGATGCCGGGCACGGTCAGCTCACGGCCCAGCACGGCGGCCGACGCGGCGAACGCGGGCACGCCGGGGACGATGGCGTAGGGCACTCCGGCGGCGTCGAGGCGGCGCACGGTTTCCGCCACCGCGCTGTAGAGCGACGGGTCGCCGGACACCAGCCGCGCGACGTCGTGGCCCGCGCGGTGGGCCGTGATCAGGCGTTCGACGATCTCGTCGAGGCTCAGGTTCGCCGTGTCGACGCGCTCGGTCTCGGGCGCGCAGTACGCGAGCAGGTCGGTCGGCGTCATGCTGCCCGGGTACAGGCACACACCGCAGCACGCGAGCAGGTCGCGGCCACGGACGGTGATGAGGTCGGCCGCGCCGGGGCCGGCGCCGATGAAGTGAACGGTCATCTCGAACTCCAGGACGTCACGGTGCGCGACGGGGTCCACCCCGTGAACCCGCCGAGCGGCTGCGCGTGGTCGACGGTGATCCTCGTCAGCTCACCACCCCGGTTCGCGTAGGCGTTCGCCAGGATCTGTTCTGCTTCCAGCGTGACACCGTGAGCGACCACGCGGGCACCCATGGCCAGGCACGCGTCGAGCAGGCCGGGCACGGTGAGGCCGCCGCCGATGAAGACGGCGTCGGGCCGGGGCAGGGTCGCCAGTGCGTCGGGGGCCGGGCCGGTGACCACCCGCAGCTCGGGGACGCCGAGCGTGGCGGCGTTGCGAGTGATGCGCTCGGCGCGCGCGGGGTCGCGTTCGACGGCGATCGCGCGGTTGAGCGGGTGCGCGCGGGACCATTCGATGCCGATGCTGCCCGCGCCCGCGCCGACGTCCCAGAGCAGCTCGCCGGGGACGGGCGCGAGGTGGGCGAGGGCGGACGCGCGGACGTCGCGTTTGGTGAGCTGGCCGTCATGCTCGAACGCGCTGTCGGGCAGGCCGGTGAGCGGGAGCGCGGGGCCGGCGCAGACCAGGGCGAACACGGTGAGCGAGCCGGGTTCGTGCGTCCAGCCGTCTTCGATGTGCTCGTCTTCGGCGCCGAGGTTTTCGAGGCTGGTCAGGGTGGATTCGCCGTAGCCGCGGGTCCGGAGCAGTTCCCGCAGGTCGGCCGCGTTCGCGCCCAGCACGAGCACTTTCCGGCGCGGCGCGAGCACTCGGGCCACGCGGTCCACGGCGCGCCCGACCACGGTGACCACCTCGGTCTCCTCGAACGACCAGCCGAGCCGCGCGCGAGCCAGCGTCACCGACGAGAGCGCGGGCAGGACGTCGATCTCGTGGCCGCGGTCGCGCAGGGTCGTGCCGATGCCTGAGAGCAGGGGATCACCGCTGGCCAGCACGCAGATCCGGCGCCCGGCGAGCGCGGCCAGGACGTCGTCGAGCGCGGGGAGCAACGGGCTCGGCCACGGCTGCGTGCGGACGCTTTCCGGCAGCATCGCGAGCTGCCGTGGCGCACCCAGCACGACGTCGGCTTCGAGCACGGTGTTTCGCGCTTTTTCGCCCAGCCCCGCCCAGCCGTCGGCCCCGATCCCGACCACCGTCAGGCGTGATTTTTCGCGCACGTTCACCCACGCTAGACGACGCGTTTCCTGTGCGATGATCGGCCGGACGCCGACCACGAGGAGAGCTCTTGAAGCCGTACCCGTTCACCGCCGTCGTCGGGATGCCGGACCTGCGCCTGGCGCTGATCCTGTCCTCGATCTCACCCGCCGTGGGCGGCGTGCTGGTGCGGGGAGAGAAGGGCACGGCGAAGTCGACGATGGTGCGTGCGCTCGCCGGTCTGCTGCCCCAGCTCGACGTGGTGGACGTCTGCCGGTTCTCGTGCGATCCCGCCGCGCCCGACCCCGTCTGCCCGGACGGTCCGCACCCCGCGGGCGCGCCCGCGCACCGGCGGCCGGCGCGGCTGGTGGAGCTGCCCGTCGGCGCGGCGGAAGACCGGGTCGTCGGGTCGCTGAACCTGGAGAAGGCGCTGTCGGAGGGCGTCACGGACTACCAGCCGGGTCTGCTGGCCGCGGCGAACCGGGGCCTGCTCTACGTGGACGAGGTCAACCTGCTGCACGACCACCTCGTCGACACCCTGCTCGACGCCGCCGCGATGGGCCGCGCGACCGTGGAGCGCGAGGGAGTGTCCGTGTCGCACGCGGCTCGGTTCGTGCTGATCGGCACGATGAACCCCGAGGAAGGCGAGCTGCGGCCGCAGCTGCTGGACCGGTTCGGGCTGACCGTGGAGGTCGCGTCCAGCCGGGAGCCCGAGCAGCGCGTGGAGGTGGTCCGCCGGCGCCTCGCGTACGAGGCGGATCCCGACGGGTTCGCGGCCGCGTACGCCGCCGAAGATTCGGCGCTGGCCGCGGACATCGAGGCGGCACAACGGCTTCTGCCCGCGGTGAAGCTGCCCGACGACGCGCTGCGGCAGATCGCCGAGGTGTGCGCGTCGTTCGAGGTGGACGGGATGCGGGCCGACATCGTCACGGCGCGCACGGCCGTCGCGCACGCCGCGTGGGCCGGGCGCAACGAGGTGACCACCGAGGACGTGCGCGTGGCCGCGCGGCTCGCATTGCCGCACCGGCGCCGCCGCAACCCGTTCGACGCGCCGGGGATTTCCGAGGAGCAGCTGGAACAGGCGTTGCAGGACGCGCAGCCGCCCGAGGATCCCGGTCCTGGCCCGGAGGACGACGGGCCTGGCTCGGGTTCCGGGTCCCCGAGCGCGGAAGGTGAGCAGCCGCCGGGGGACCAGCCGGCGCAGCCCCAGCAGCAACCGCAGCAGCAACCCGGCGAGGGGACGGGTTCCGGACCGCAGAACACGGTCGGTTCCGGCGAGACGTTCCGGGCGCGCGTGTTCCGCGTGAAGGGAACCGGCGAAGGCGAGCGCGGCCGCCGGTCTCGGGCCATCACGGACACCGGGCGCACGATCGGGGTCCAGCCACCGAGCGTCCGCGATGGCCGGCCGCACCTCGTCGCCACCATGCGTGCCGCCGCGCCGCATCAGCGGTCCCGTGGCCGCAGCGGGCCCGGACTGCTGGTGCGTACGCAGGATCTGCGGTTCGCGTTGCGCGAAGGGCGCGAAGGCAACCTCGTGCTGTTCTGCGTGGACGCGTCGGGCTCCATGGGCGCGCGCACGCGGATGCGAGAAGTGAAGACGGCGGTGCTGTCGCTGCTGTTGGACGCCTACCAACGGCGTGACAAGGTCGGGCTCGTCACCGTCCGTGGTGACTCGGCCGAGCTCGCGCTGCCGCCGACGATCAGTGTCGAGGCCGCAGCCGCCCGACTGGAAGGACTGCCGACGGGCGGCCGCACGCCGCTCGCGGAAGGTCTGCTGGAAGCCGCGCGCGTGCTGCGCGTGGAGGCGATCCGCGATCCGCGCCGGCGTCCGCTGCTGGTGCTCGTCACGGACGGGCGGGCCACGAGCGGAGCCGACGCCGTCGCACGCTCGCAGGCCGCGGCGGGGTTGCTGGCCGGCGTCACCACCATCGTGATGGACTGCGAGAGCGGCCGGATGCGCCTCGGGCTGGCGGCGGAGCTGGCCGGGCACCTCGGCGCCGAGCACGTGCCGCTCGCCGAGGTCGCGGCCGAGACGCTGGCCTCGGCCGTCCGCGAACGCACCGGGAGGGCTGCCTGATGCCGCAAGGGAAACCGGCCGTCGTCCCGCAGGACGGGCTCACCACGCGCCAGCGGCGCAACCGCCCGCTGCTCGCCGTGCACACCGGCGAGATGAAGGGCAAGTCGACCGCCGCGTTCGGCATGGCGCTGCGCGCGTGGAACCAGGGCTGGTCGATCGGGGTGTTCCAGTTCGTGAAGTCGGCGAAGTGGCGCGTCGGTGAGGAAGCCGCGTTCCGCGCGCTCGGGAAGCTGCACGACGACACGGGCGAGGGCGGGCCCGTCGAGTGGCACAAGATGGGCGAGGGCTGGAGCTGGACGCGCAAGTCCGGGACCGACGAAGACCACGCCGCCAACGCGCGTGAGGGCTGGGCCGAGATCAAGCGCCGCCTCGCCGCCGAAACGCACGACTTCTACGTGCTCGACGAGTTCTCCTACCTGCTCAAGTGGGGCTGGCTCGAGGTCGACGACGTGGTGTCCACTTTGGTCTCCCGGCCCGGGCACCAGCACGTGGTGATCACCGGCCGGTACGCGCCGCCGGAGCTCGTCGAGGCCGCGGACCTGGTGACCGAGATGGCGAAGGTCAAGCACCCCATGGACGCGGGCCAGAAGGGGCAGCGGGGGATCGAGTGGTAGCGCGGGTGGTCATCGCCGCGCCCGGCTCGGGGCACGGCAAGACCACCATCGCCGCGGGGCTGATGGCGGCGTTGCGCGCGGCCGGGCACCGCGTGTCGGGCCACAAGGTCGGGCCCGACTTCATCGACCCGAGCTACCACGCGCTGGCCACGGGTCGTCCCGCGCGCAACCTCGACCCGTTCCTGCAGGGTGAGGACCGGCTGGTTCCCTTGCTGCGCCACGGTTCCGCCGACGCGGACATCGCTGTGATCGAAGGCGTGATGGGACTGTTCGACGGCGCGCTCGGCACGGAGGGTTACGCGTCGACCGCACACGTCGCCCGGGTCCTCGACGCGCCGGTGGTGCTGGTGGTCGACGCTTCGGCCGCTTCGCGCAGCGTCGCGGCGACCGTGCTCGGATTCGCGAACTACGACACGCGCGTGCGCCTCGCCGGGGTGATCCTGAACAAGCTGGGCTCGCAGCGCCACGAGGACGAGATCGCGTCCGCGTTGGAGGCCACGGGTGTTCCGCTGCTGGGTGCGTTGCGGCGCAACGAGAACGTGCACGCGCCGAGCCGCCACCTCGGCCTGGTGCCCGCGGCCGAGCGCACTGCCGACTCGCAGCGGGTGCTGCCGGAGCTGGCGTCGTGGGTGGCCGGCGGGGTGGATCTCGAAGCCGTGGTCCGGGTCGCGCGGGCGGCGCCGCCGTTGACCGGTCCCGTGTGGACACCGCCCGGTGACTTCGAGGGGCCGCGGACGGTGGTGGCCGCGGCGGCCGGGCCGGCGTTCACGTTCCGGTACACGGAGAACGTCGAGCTGCTGGCCTCGCTCGGCGTGGACGTCGTCGACGTGGATCCGCTGCGGGACGAGCAGCTGCCCGAGGGCTGCGCCGGGTTGTACTTCGGTGGCGGGTTCCCGGAGGTGCACGCGGCGGAGCTGTCGGCGAACAAGCCGTTGCTCACGGCGGTGGCGGACGCGGTCGGGCAGGGCATGCCGGTGAGCGCGGAGTGCGCGGGGCTGCTCTACCTGTGCCGTGAGCTGGACGGACTGCCGATGGCCGGTGTCGTGGACGCGACCGCGGTGATGACCAAACGCGGGAAGCTGGGATACCGGACCGCGGTTTCGCTGGCGGACAACGTGCTCGCAGTCGCCGGCCAGCGCGTGACCGGCCACGAGTTCCACCGGACGGAGCTGACGCCCGGGGCCGGTCCGTCGCCGGCGTGGGGCTGGGAGCGGACGGTGGACGGGTTCGCTTCGAGTTCGCTGCACGCGTCGTACCTGCATGTGCACTGGGCCGGGTATCCGGAGCTGGCGGAACGGTTCGCTACTCACGTGCACGCCTTTGCCCAGGTGGCTTCGCGTGGCTGACACCTCGGACTACGACCTGCACCACCACGGCGATCGCGAGGTCGGGCCGGGTCTGGTGGACCTCGCGGTGAACGTCCGGCTGCCGCGCCCGCCCGAGTGGTTGCGGCGGCAGCTGGTGTCCGCTGTGGACAGTCTGGCCGCGTACCCCGATCCTTCGGCGGCACAGGCAGCAGTTGCCGCGCGGCACGGCCGTCCGGTGGACGAAGTGCTGGTGACGGCCGGCGCGGCGGAGGCGTTCACCCTGCTGGCTTCGGCTTTGAAGCCGCGGCACGCGGTCGTCGTGCACCCGCAGTTCACGGAACCCGAGGCCGCCCTGCGCGCCGCGGGTCACGACGTCTCGCGTGTGGTCCTGTCGTCGTCGGACGGTTTCGTGCTGGACCCCGGCCTCGTCCCGGCGTCGGCCGACCTGGTGTTCGTCGGCAACCCGACGAACCCGACCTCGGTACTGCACCCCGCTCACGTACTTCGTGCCTTGGCGCAGCCCGGCCGCCTGCTCGTGGTGGACGAAGCCTTCCTCGACGCCATCCCCGGCGAAGCGGAGAGCCTGGCGGGTTCGTCGCTCGACGGTGTGGTCGTGCTGCGCAGCCTGACCAAGACGTGGGGGCTGGCGGGCTTGCGCGCGGGTTACGTCCTCGGCCCGCCCCAAGTCCTCGCGCGGCTGCGGGCCGTCCAACCACCGTGGTCCGTGTCGACGCCGGCCGCCGTCGCCACGGTCGCCTGCTGCCGTCCGACCGCGCTGGAAGAAGCGGAAAAGCTGGCCGCGGCCGCCGAATCCGACCGTGACTACCTCGTCTCCCGCCTGAGCGGACTGGGCATTCCGGTCCTGGGTGACCCGCGGGGTCCGTTCGTGCTGATCGAGGCTCCCGACGAAAGCCTGCGTTCCCGCCTGCGCTCCGCGGGGTACGCGGTCCGCCGCGGCGACACGTTCCCCGGCTTGGGCCCCCGGCACCTGCGCCTGGCGGTCCGTTCCCGCGAGGTGACCGACGGGTTCGTCGCCGCGCTGGCCCGCTCCCTCTAGCCGGCGAGCACGACGAAACCGTGCGTATCACTCGTTTCGGGTGAGGAACCGCCGGTGGTCCGGTGGCACAGTACCGAGTTTCGCGTCTGGTCCGGCAACGCGACATCGACCACCGCACCCATCCCACCGAGGAGACGCATGCCTGTCACGACTGAAGGAGCAGCGCACGATCAAGCGATCCGGCCGTTCACGGTCGAGACGCCCGATGCGGATCTTGATGATCTGCGTGCGCGCATTCTGGCCACTCGCTGGCCGGAAAAGGAACCCGTCTCGGACATCTCGCAGGGCGTGCCGCTCGAGACGATGCAGGCGCTCGCCCGCTATTGGGCGACGGAGTACGACTGGCGCAGATGCGAGGAGAGACTGAAGGCGCTACCGCACTTCATCACCGAGATCGACGGCCTCGACATCCACTTCATCCACGTTCGCTCGAAACACGAAGACGCGTTGCCGCTCCTCGTCGCGCACGGATGGCCCGGCTCGGTCATCGAGCAGCTGAAGATCATCGATCCGCTCACCAACCCCACTGCCCACGGCGCGAGCGAAGCGGACGCATTCCACCTGGTGATCCCGTCGATGCCCGGCTACGGGTTCTCGGGCAAGCCGGCCGTCACCGGTTGGGGCCCCGAGCACATCGCGCGCGCCTGGGCGCAGCTGATGAAGCGCCTGGGCTACGAGCGCTACGTCGCCTCGGGCGGCGACTGGGGCGGGCAGATCGTCGATCTGATGGGTGCACAGGCACCAGGAGGCCTGATCGGCATCCACACCAACTTCCCCGGCGCCGTTCGACCCGACGTCGCCCAGGCTGTGCAGTCCGGCGGCCCGGCACCGCCCGATCTGTCCGACGAGGGAACCCGCCTCTACGAAAAGTTGAAGGACTTCTTCGCGACCGATGTGGCCTACGCCCTCGAGATGGGGACCCACCCGCAGACGCTCTACGGGATCGCCGATTCACCCGTCGGCCTCGCCGCCTGGATGCTCGACCACGACTCGGCCAGTCTGGCGCTGATCGCCCGCGTCTTCGACGGGCAGGCCGAGGGCCTGACCCGAGACGACGTGCTCGACAACATCACCCACTACTGGTTGACGAACACGGGGGTTTCCTCAGGACGTCTCTACCGGGAGAACAAGCTCGGCTTCTTCGACCCGAAGGGCGTCTCGGTTCCGGTGGCGGTGAGCGTTTTCCCGGACGAGCTCTATCAGGTGCCGCGGAGCTGGGCGGAGGAGGCCTATCCCCGCCTCGTCCACTACAACCGCCTCGACAAGGGCGGGCACTTCGCCGCCTGGGAGCAGCCGAAGCTGTTCGCCTCCGAAGTCCGCGCCGGATTGCGTTCGGTTCGCTAGATGTCGGTATCCGCACGCGTGCAGATGCCCGCGCTCGGCGGGGCCGAGTGGCTCAATTCCGGGTCACTCGGCCCCGCCGAGCTGGAGGGCCACGTCGTCGTCGTCAACTTCTGGACGCTGACCTGCATCAACTGGCTGCGCCAGGACCCCTACGTCCGCGCTTGGTCGCGGGCCTATCGGGACGACGGGTTGGTCGTCGTCGGAGTCCACACGCCGGAGTTCTCGTTCGAGCACAAGATCGACCGCGTGCGGCAGGCGACGATGGAACGAGGAATCGACTACCCGGTCACGGTCGACAACGACTACGCCATCTGGAGCGCCTTCGACAACCACTACTGGCCGGCGCTCTACTTCGTGGACGCCGACGGCGTCATCCGCGACCACCACTTCGGTGAAGGACGCTACGAGCAGTCGGAGCGCGTCATCCAGCGGCTGCTCGGTGTCGAGCGCGAGCTCGTCTCCGTCGCCGGGCGCGGCGTGGAGGCCGAGGCCGACTGGGAGCACCTGCGGACGTCCGAGACGTATCTCGGCTACGGGCGTGGTGAGCACTTCGCGTCGCCGGGCCGCGTCGGGTTCGACGAACGCCGCACCTACGGGCTCCCACCGCGCCTGCACCTCGGCAACTGGGCCCTCACCGGCGATTGGACGATCGGGCCCGAAAACGTCGTGCTCGACCGAGCCGGCGGGAGCATCTCCTACCGGTTCCACGCGCGGGACGCGCATGTCGTGCTGTCTCGCGGTGCGGGAGAGCCGGTTCTCTTCCGCGTGTTCCTCGACGGCGCGGCTCCGGGCCCGGCACACGGTGTGGACGTCGACGAGGACGGGAACGGCCTGCTCAGGGACGCTCGCCTCTACCAGCTCGTGCGCCAGCACGACGAGGTCCGCGAGCGGACGCTGGAGATCACCTTCCTCGAACCTGGCGCCCAGGCGTACGTGTTCACGTTCGGCTAGCCCCGTCGCCGTCCGGAACCGGGTGCGGCTCAGACGGCGAGCGTGAGCAGCGTCGCCGCCACCGCCACTTCGACTCCGGCGCCGAGGACGTCACCGGTGATTCCGCCGAGGCGCCGGACGCACCGGGTCAGCAAGGCGGCCGCGACGAGGTACCCGGCGCCGACCGCGGCCGCCCCTTGCCACCATGGCAAGCCGGGCGCCAGCGCGGCCAGCGCGGCGGCCACCAGACCGACGGCCACCGCGACCACCCGCGGTACGGACCCCGCCACCGTCGCACCGAGCCCCTCCGGCCGGGCGGACGGCACGCCGCGCGCGCACGACATCGACAGCGTGCACCGGCCCGCCAGCACGGCGACCACGGCGGCCACGACGCCGTGGTCCGCCGACACGGCGCCGGTCAAAGCACCGACCTGCACCAGGAGCACGAAGACGAGCGTCGCCACCCCGGTCGGGCCCGAGTCGCCGCGGCGCATGACGTCGAGGGCTTTGGTGCGGTCGTACGACGCGCCGAGCCCGTCCGCGGTATCGGCCAGCCCGTCGAGGTGCAGACCGCGGCTGCCCAGCGCCACCACGCCCAGCGCGAGGGCGGCGACGGCGAGCGCGGGCAGTCCCACGGCCACGCCGCCGGCCACGACCAGGCCCGCGGCCGCCGCGAGGGGGACCGCCGCGACCGGGCCCAGCACCATCGCCGCCCCGGCCACCCCTCGATCGATGACGCGCGGGGCCGGCACGGGCACGGTGGTCAGTGTGCCGACGGCCAGCCGTAGCGCGTCGCCGAGCTTCACCGGCGCCCCACTCGCAGCCCTCCGGAATCGAGGCACCTGACAGCGGCCGCCGGCCGCCTCGCCGCGCCTCGCCGCGTCGCGGCAGGCCACCCGAATCCGTCGAGCCGTGCTCCGGTGGCCCTCACATCCTCGCGGGCAGCCTTCACGCGAGGTCCGCCAGCAACCCCATGTCCGCGATGATCGCCCGCGCCGCACGCAGCGTCGGAACGGCCTGGACGGCGCCGCTGCCCTCGCCGAGGCGCAGGCCCAGGTCGAGGATCGGCGTGAGCCCGAGCGCCTTCAACGCGAACGCCTGCGAAGGCTCCGTCGAGCGGTGCCCCGCGAGCCACCACTGCTCGGCACCCGGCGCGATGTCCCGGGCGACCAGGGCGGCCGCGCCGGAGAAGATGCCGTCGAGCAGCACGGGGATGCCCCGCACCGCGGCCTCCACGAGGAACCCCGCGGTGGCCGCGACGCAGGCGCTGCCCAACGCCGTCAGCCGCTCGAACGGATCGGCCACCCGTCCCGCGGCGCGCTGCACCGCGGCCTCGACCACGGCCGTCTTCGCGTCCAAAGCCGCCCCGGACACGCCGGTGCCTGTGCCGACGACCTCGGCCGCGGGCAGGCCCAGCGTGGCCGCGACCAGTGCCGCGCACATCGTGGTGTTGCCGATGCCCATGTCGCCCGGGATGAGCAGGTCCGCGTCCGCCTCCTCCGCCGCGATGGCGCGCCCCGCCTCGAACGCGGCGAGGGCCTCACCCGGGGCGAGCGCGTCCTCGACGTCGATGGCGCCCGAGCCGCGGCGGATCTTGTGCGCGGTCACGGAAGCCGGAACATCCGAAGCGTCCCAATCGACGGCGATGTCCGCCACGCGCACGCGAGCGCCGACCTGCGCGGCGAGCACCGTGACGCCACTGCGCCCGGCGAGGAACACCCGCACCATCGCCGCCGTGACCTCACGCGGGTAGGCCGACTGCGCCGACACCCCGTGATCGCCCGCGAAGACGACCACGCGCACGTCGTCCAGCGGGCGCGGCGGCACCACGCCGTGGGCGGCGCTGAGCCACGCGGCCAGTTCCTCGAGCCGGCCCAGCGCGCCGAGTGGCTTCACCAGGCCGTCGAGGCGCTCCTGCGCGGCGGCGCGGACGGCGGCGTCGGGCACGGGAATGTCGAAACGCGGCACGGCGGACTCCTTACGGCAGTTCGAGCACCCGCCCGGCGACGACCAGCAGACTCCGGTCGGACTCGGCGGACACCCGGTTGTTGAGTGCGCCCAGCACATCACGGAACAGCCGTCCGGACGACGTAGCGGGCACCACACCGCTGCCGACCTCGTTGCTCACGGCCACCACGGGCACGCGGGCCTGGGTCCACGCGGCCAGGAAGTCCTCGAGCCGGTCGTCGAGACGGCGCTCCCAGCCCGGCTTGCCCGACCACGCGCCGACCTCGTCGAGCACGCGCGAGAGCCACGTGCCGAGGCAGTCGATGAGCAGCGGGCTCGTCGCCGAGCGCAGCACGGTCGCGAGGTCGGTGGTCTCCACCGTGGTCCAGTGGCGCGGGCGCCGGGCCTTGTGCGCGGCGACGCGGGCGGCCCACTCGGGGTCGTCGTCGCTCGGGGGGAGGCCGGGGGCCACGTACACGAGGTGCGTGTGGTGCGCGACGATCCGCTCCGCGTGCCTCGACTTCCCCGAGCGGACGCCGCCGAGGACCAGCACCTTGCCGTCGTCGCGTCCGTACCGGCGGAGGGTCCGCGCCAGGGTCTCGAGATACCCGGCGAGCCGGTGCGTCAGCTTGGTCATACCCGGCATTGTCGTGCACGCGCTACCGTTCGCCACGTGCCACTCCGACAAGCCGTCACAGCGGCCGGCCTGATCACCGGATATGCGGCCGACTCACTCTTCGGTGACCCCCGCCGCGGGCACCCGGTCGCGGTGTTCGGCAGCTGGGCCGGCGCGCTGGAGCGCCGCTGGTGGGCCGACTCGAAGCCGCGCGGAGCGGCGTACGCGGCGGTGTGCGCGGGAGCCGCGACGGGCCTGGGCGTGGCCGCTCAGCTGAGTACGCGCCGACGTCCCTTCGCGCGCTTCGCCCTCACCGCCACCGCGACGTGGGTCGTGCTCGGCGGCCGCGGGCTCGCGGCGGAGGGCCGCGAGATGGCGCGGCTGCTCGACGCCGGCGACGTCCCCGCCGCCCGCGCCCGCCTGTCGCATCTGTGCGCGCGCGACGCATCGGAGCTCGACGCTGCGGAGCTCACGCGCGCGGCTACCGAGTCGATCGCCGAGAACACGTCCGACGCCGTGGTCGCGCCGCTGCTGTGGGGCGCCGTCGCGGGCATTCCCGGCCTGCTCGGCTACCGCGCGCTCAACACGCTCGACGCGATGGTCGGCTACCGCTCGCCGCGGCACCGCAACTTCGGCTGGGCGGCGGCGCGCCTCGACGACGTCGTCAACCTCGTCCCGTCGCGGGCCGGCGCCGTGCTCACCGCGGTGTCCGCGCCGCTCGCGGGTGGGCAGACCCGGGCGTCGTGGCGGGCATGGCGGCGCTACGGCTCGCATCACCCGAGCCCCAACGCCGGCCAGGTCGAGGCCGCGTTCGCCGGCGCACTCGGCCTGCGTCTCGGCGGCACCAACAGCTACGGCGGCGAGGTGGAGGACCGCGGCACGCTCGGTGACGGCCGCGCGCCGCAGCCCGTCGATCTGCGCCGCGCGGTGCGGTTGTCACGCGTGGTCGGCGCGGCCGCGGCGCTGGCGGCCGCAGCGGTGGCGGTGGCGCGATGAGCGGGCTGCTGGTCGCCGGCACGACGTCCGACGCCGGGAAGAGCTTGGTCACGGCCGGGATCTGCCGCTGGCTGGCACGCCGCGGTGTGCGGGTGGCGCCGTTCAAGTCGCAGAACATGTCGAACAACTCGATGGTCTGCGCCGACGGTGCCGAGATCGGCCGCGCGCAGTGGCTGCAGGCCCGCGCCGCGCGCGTCGAGCCCGAAGCGGCGATGAACCCCGTGCTGCTCAAGCCGGGCAGCGACCGGCGCAGTCACGTGATCGCGCTCGGGAAACCGTTCGGCACGCTGGATGCCGGCGAGTACGCGACCGGCCGCGCGGGGCTGGCGGAGATCGCGTTCGGCGCTTTCGAGGACCTGAGCTCCCGCTTCGACGTAGTCGTGTGCGAGGGGGCGGGCAGTCCTGCGGAGATCAACCTGCGCGGCGGCGACTACGTGAACCTGGGTTTGGCGCGGCGGTTCTCACTGCCGGTGGTCGTGGTCGGCGACATCGACCGCGGCGGCGTGCTGGCGGCGATGTTCGGCACCCTCGCGCTGCTGTCACCGGAAGACCAGGCACTGGTCGCGGGCTGGGTGGTCAACAAGTTCCGCGGTGACGTCGGCCTGCTGCGCCCGGGGCTGAAGAGCCTCGAAGACGTGACCGGCCGGCCCGTGCTCGGAGTGCTGCCGTGGCTGGACCGCGTGTGGCTCGACTCCGAAGACGCGCTGGCCGCCGCGGGCTGGCGGCACGAGGCTCCGCGCGGCGGCGGGCTGCGCGTGGCCGTGGTGCGCTTCCCGCGCGCCTCGAACGCCACCGACGTCGACGCGCTGGCCGCCGAACCCGGGTTGACGGTGAGCCTCACGGCCGACCCGGACACCGTGGCCGCCGCGGATCTCGTGGTGCTGCCCGGTTCCCGCGCCACTGTGGACGATCTGCGCTGGCTGCGTGAGCGCGGCCTCGCCGACGCGGTGACCGCCCGCGCCGCCGCCGGCCGTCCCGTGCTCGGCATCTGCGGCGGCTATCAGATGCTCGCCACCACCATCCACGACGACGTCGAATCGCGCGCCGGCACGGTCGACGGCCTCGGCCTCCTGCCCACCGACGTGACGTTCGCGGGGGAGAAGGTGCTCGGCCGTCCAGTCGGCGAGTGGCGCGGCCACCGCGTCCACGCCTATGAAATCCACCACGGCACGGCATCGGGCACCGCCGAAGAGTCCTTTTTGGACGGATTTCGCGTCGGGTCCGTGTGGGGCACGACCTGGCACGGCGCCTTCGAAAACGACGGCTTCCGCCGCGCCTGGCTCATGGAGGTGGCGGCGCAGTCCGGCGTCGACTGGACCCCGGCCCCGGACGCGCCGGGTTTCGCGGCCTTGCGTGAGGACATGCTGGAGCGCCTGGCCGACGCCGTTGAGTCCGAAGTGGACACCCGACAGCTGTTGCGGCTGCTGGAAAACGGTGCGCCGGACGGGTTACCATTCGTTCCGCCCGGTGCGCCGTGATCCGCTAGTGCGCCACCGGGGCGGTCAGCGCGCCGTTCTCGGACTCGAAGGTGCAGACCGCCGAGTGCCGGTGGTGCTGCCACGTCCCTTCATCCGGGTAGTACACGGCCATGACCAGGTCCGAAGGCGGCGTGGTGGTCGCGAAGAAGTTCCTCTGCTCGGCCTCGCAGTACTGACGGGCCTGTGCCGACAGCGTCGCGTCGCCGGGGTAGGCGTCCGTGTCGTCGCCCGGCAGCATGACCAGCCCGTAGATCTCGGAGTGGTGCGGCTTGTCGCACGGGACCTTTTCGATGTTGCTGGTCTGTTCGTCGTAGGTGGTGAAGCACTGGCCCTTCTGCGCCGCGAAGACGCTCTTGCCCGCGACGGCCGCGGCGGCGTTGTCGGCGGCGGGCGCGAAGCCACCGGTCGCGACGCCGATCGCGATGGCCGCGGCGATGAGGAGCACCCACGCGCCGCTGATGGACAGCCCCGCGATCGCCAGCCCGCGGCCACGCTGGCCCTTGCGCCGGATCTGGACCAACGCGAGGATCCCGAAGATCACGCTCAGCCACAGGGTGGCCGGCAGGAACGCCAGGACCAGCGAGGTGATGGCGAAGCCGTTGGTGTTGCCGGTCGCCCGTGGCGGCGGTGGCGGCAGTGGCGCGTCCTGGTAACTCGGCCCCGTCGGCTTGGGCGGCAGGACAGATTCGGACATGAGGGGTCCCCTGAACTTTCTCTGTGGAATCCCCCGACCCGACGAAGATCCTAACCGGCGCGAGACCGCCTGCGCGACAACAATTCAGACAAGACCAGCATCGTGGATGAGGATGGCCACCTGGGTGCGGTTCGAGGCCTCCACTTTGGACATGATGCGGCCCAGATGGACCTTCACGGTGGCCTCGCTGACGCCGAGGTGGGTGGCGATCACCGCATTGCTCCAGCCCTCCGCCACGGCCACCGCGACCTCCCGCTCGCGCGACGTCAGCGACGTCAGCCGCGCCTTCGCGCTCTCCGTGGCCCCGCCTGAGGCGAACTCGCCGAGCAGGCGCCGCGTGACGGCCGGCGACAGCATCGCCTCGCCGCGGCGCACCACGTGCACGGCGCTCACCAGGTCGCGCGGCGGCGTGTCCTTGAGCAGGAACCCGGTGGCGCCGCGGCGCAACGCGGTGTGCACGTACTCGTCGAGGTCGAACGTGGTCAACACGACCACCGCCGGAGCCTCGGGCAGCGCCGTGACCACGCGGGTCACCTCGAGGCCGTCGACGCCGGGCATCTGGATGTCGGTGAGCACGACGTCGGGCTGATGCCGCGCGACGAGTTCGGCGACGCCCGTGCCGTCGCCCGCCTCCGCGACCACGCGGATCTCCGGGTCCGACTCGAGGATCATCCGGATGCCGCTGCGCACGAGCACCTCGTCGTCCAGCAGCACGACCTTGATCACCGCAGCGTCCTCCTCATCTCACGCACCGCCGGCGAGCGGGAACACCGCGCGCACCACGTAGTCACCCGAGCCGTCGGGGCCGACGCGCAGCGCGCCGCCGGCCAACGTCACGCGCTCGCGCATGCCGATCACGCCGTAGCCCGCGCCGGGCAGGCCCGCCGACGCGCCGAGGGCGTTGGCCACCTCGACGACGAGCTTGCCGCTGTCGAGGGACAGCCGGACGCGGATCGGCGCGCCCGGTGCGTGTTTCGCCGCGTTGGTCAGGGCTTCCTGCACGATCCGGTACGCCGCCCGGCCCACCATTTCCGGCACCTGCGGCAGCGGATCGGGCACCTCGGCGTCGACGTTCGCGCCGGCCGCGGCGAGGTCGCCGGCCAGCTGCGCGACGCCGTCGAGCGTCGGGCTCGGCAGCGCCTTCGGTTCGTTCTCCTCCTCGCGCAGCACGCGCAGGATGTCGCGCAGCTCGGTGAGCGCGGCGGCGCTCGACTCGCGGATCACCTCGGCCAGCCGGGCGGTCTCGTCGTTGGGCGCGCGCACGGACAACGCGCCCGCCTGCAGCGCGACGATGCTCACGCGGTGGGCCACCACGTCGTGCATCTCGCGCGCGATCCGCCGGCGCTCGGCCGTCACGGCGCGTTCGGCGAGCAGGTCGCGAGTGCGTTCGGCCTGGTCCGCGCGGTCGTGCAGGGCGTCGACCAGCACGGCGCGCTGGTGCATCCACAGGCCCGCGAGCAGGGGCAGGATCAGCATCAGGGCCGCGACGAAGCCGACGATCTCCCAGGCCTGCAGGTCGTCGGGCCGGTAGGTGACGAACGTGATCACCAAATCCGCGGCTACCGCGACCGCCGTCGGCCACTTCGGTCCGCGCTGGGCCGCGACGGTGTAGAGCGAGAAGATCGTGGCGAGCTGCGCCGTCGGCTCGAACCACGCCAGCACCGCCATCGCGAGCATCGTGACCAGCGGGAACCGGCGACGCAGCAGCAACAGCACCAGCACGGCCACGATCGTGAGCTGCCACAGCGCGGGCCGGTTCACGCCGTTGAGCGCCTCCAGCGTGAGCACGCCAGCGACCGCGATCGCCAGGCAGGCGTCGAGCAGCAGCAGTCGCACGGCGATCACCGTACGACTTTCCGGTTAGCCCGTTCGAGCTGCCTGGCTGATGTGCGCACGGCGGCGGCCTCGGCAAGGTGGGGCGCATGGTGAAAACGATCGTGAAAACCGCAGCGGTGGCAGGGCTCGCCGCGGTGCTGGCCGCCGGCACCGCGACCGCCGCCACGGCTGATCCCGCGTCTCCCGGCGCGCTGAGCGCGGGCGAGCGGCTGTTCCCCGGGCTCGGCAACGGCGGCTACGACGCCCGCGACTACGACGTCTCCCTCGACTACCGGCCGGGCGTGACCACGATGGACGCGGCGGTGACGATGCGCGCCGTCGCCACGCAGTCGCTGTCGTCCTTCGGGCTCGACTCGGCCGTGGGCGAGATCCGGACGGTCGAGGTCGACGGCACGGCCGCGAAGTTCGTGGTGCAGGGCGAAAAGCTGGTGGTCACGCCCGCGCGGGCGCTGCGCAAGGGCGTGCCGTTCACCGTGCGGATCGGCTACATCGCGGACCGCGCGAAGAGCCCGGCCTCGCCCACGGTGAAGTTCCCGCTGCCGCCCGACCTCGCCGAGGCCGTGGGCGTCTGGCAGAACACCCCGGACGGCTTCGCGGTGATGGGGCAGACCGACCGTGAGCACGCGGTGTTCCCGTCCGACGACGTGCCGGGCGACCCGGCCACCTACACCCTGCGGATCACGACGCCGGCCGACGTCCAGGGCGTCGGCAGCGGCACGCTCGTCGGGAAGCACCGTGCGGGCGACCGGGTGACCTCGGTGTTCCGCGTCGACCGGCCCACGGCCACCGACGTCGTGCAGCTCGCGGCCGGCCACTTCACCGAGGTCGACCAGGTGGGCCCGCACGGCCTGCCGGTGCGCAGCTACGTGACGACGGCGGCGAAACCGGCCGCGCTCGACACCGCGCGCAAGACCCCGGAGATCATCGCGTGGCTGGAGCAGCGCCTGGGCCGCCCGTACCCGTACGCGAGCGCCGGCACCCTCGGCGTCAACCGCCTCTACGGTGGCGGCGTCGCGCTGGAGACCGCGGCGATGCCGACCTACAGCGCCCTGGCCCTCGAAAACCCCGGCGAGGTCTCGACCATGGCGCACGAGCTCACGCACGAGTACTTCGGCGACGCTGTGCCGGTGCGCCACTGGGACGACATGTGGCTCAGCGAAGGCCACGCCACCTTCTACCAGGACCTCTACGACTCCGAGCACGGCGGGAAGCCGTTCGACGAGACGGCGAAGTCCGGCTACGCGCAGAACAACGAGATCCTGAAGCAGAACGGCCCGGTCGCCCGGCAGACCTACGCGGCGGGTGTCATGTTCGGCACCGACCTCGGCGGCAAGCTCACGCTGTACGCGCTGCGCTGCCTCGTCGGCCCGGCGACCTTCGACCGCATCGAACGCACCTTCTTCGACGAGTTCCAAGGCCGTCCGGCCGCGACGCAGGACTACGTCGCCGTGGCCGAACGCGTCTCCGGCCGCGACCTGGGCGCGTTCTTCCACGACTGGCTGTACGGCTCCACCACCCCGGCGATGCCGGACCACCCTGACTGGAAGGCATGAGATGACCGGCGACCGCGAGATCGCGCCGGCTCCTCGGCGATCTCGCCGCCTCGGCGGAGCCGAGGCAAAAGACACTGGAAGGCGTGAGATGACCGGCGACCTGGATTGGTGAGGCTCAGACGGCTGCCGCGACGGCCTTCTGGGAGGACTTCAGTACCTTCTCCGCGAAGAAGCCGAAGAACAGGCCGAGCGTGAGCCACAGCGTCACCTGCGTGCCGATGGACGCGGTACGGAAGCTCCACAGCGTGGACGCCGGGAACGTCGGCGGCACCTCGTCGATCACCGGCATGAGCCACGCGACCACGGCCATCACCACGACGTAACCGGCGCAGGCCAGCAGGCCGCCGCGCCACGCGCCGAGGCGGTCGGCGAGCTTGCGGCCGAACACCGTGGCGAGGATGCCCGCGAGCAGCGAGACGGCGACGAAGCCGAAGTACAGCTCGGTACGTTCCCCAATGGTGCCCGGCTGGCCCACCGCCGGCGGGTTGGCCGGGTACTTGAGGAACGGCACGAAGAACACCACGCCGAACGCGCCCGCGGTGAGCAACGCCGTGGTCAGGCGGGGGCGCAGTGACCCGATGCGGCCGTAGACGAACGCGAAGGCCAGCGAGAACAGCCCGCCGATCGCGACGCCGTAGACGAGCACGCCGGTCAGCAGGCCGACGGTGCTCTGGATGTCGCGCGGCACCAGCTCTTCTTCGGGCTCGTCGGCCGGCTGCGCAGCCTCGCCGGTGCCTTGGCCGGCGGCCGGGTCGTGGGTGTGGGAATGCGCGGCGGAGCCGGCCTCCTCGATGCCGATGGCGCTGTTGACCGACGGCTCGCCGAACAGGTAGGCGAAGACGAACGCGAGCACGCCGGCGATCAGGCCCGCGAGCATGCCGCGGACCAGCAAGGACCTCATCATGGTGGTTCGCCCGCCTCAGTGGCAGGGGAACGCGAGCAGGTGCCTGCCGTCGTGCACGAACTCGTGCACGTACATGTTGGCGAACACCGCGGTGGCGCCCTGTTCGGCGCTCACGAAGTAGAGGGCGATGAGGGCGAGCAGGCCCACCAGCACTGCCCACGGAACGATCTGGCGGACGGGGATCCGGACGGGGATCGGTGTGGCGACGGCGGGTGCTGCGGGGGTGGACACTGTGCCTCCTCGGGCTTTTCGCGGCCTCATCGGGAGCGGTACGACGGGTCCGGGTCTGGCTTCCCCTCGAGGTTTGTCGAGGGGTCACAGTGGCGCGACCGCGCGGATTCTCACCGCGTTCCGGAACTCGTCGTCTGGCTGACCGAGCGTAGGTTGCTGTGCTACCGCCCGTCAATGTCACATCGATGTGAGGTGCCCGATGTGAGAATCACGGTATGGCTGAATTGGTGGCGGCATTGGATGTGGGCGGCACGACCGTGAAGGCGGCCCTGCTCGACGGGGAACTCAACGTGCTCGCGACGACCCGGGTGCCCACGGCGAAGAGCGCGGACGGCACGGCGCTGGCCGAGCAGGTGGCCGACGTCGTCTCCTCGCTAGCGGAGCAGGCCGGTACGGGTTCGCCGGGTGCGGTCGGCGTCGTGGTGCCGGGCATCGTCGACGAACAGGCGCGCGTCGCCCGGTTCTCGGCCAACCTCGACTGGCGCGACGTGCCGTTCGGCGACCTGCTGGAGAACCGGCTGGGGCTGCCGGTGGCGTTCGGCCACGACGTGAGCGCCGGCGGGCTGGCGGAGTTCCGCGTGGGCGCGGGAAAAGGCTGCACCGACGCGGCGTTCATCGCCGTGGGCACCGGGATCGCGGCCGCGATGCTGCTCGACGGGCGCCTCTACCGGGCCCACGGGCTGGCCGGCGAGGTCGGCCACATCGACGTGGGGCACCGCATCGTCTGCGGCTGCGGCGCCACAGGCTGTCTCGAGGCGATCTCGTCGGCGTCGGCCATCGCGCGCCGCTACACCGAACGGACCGGCCGCCCGGCCGACGGCGCGCAGCCCGTGGTCGACGCCGCGCGCCACGGCGACGAAGCCGCGGTCGCCGTCGTCTCCGACGCGCTCGACGGCCTCGGCCACGGCTTGCGGACGCTGCTGACGTTGCTGGCCCCGGAGGTGATCGTGCTGGGCGGCGGGCTGTTCACCGCGGCCGACTACGTGCTCGACCCGGTGCGCGACTACTTGGCTTCGGCGCTGACTTTCCAGCGGATGCCGGAGCTTCGGCCGGCCTCGCTGGGCGACGAAGCCGGGCGGCTCGGTGCGGGGTTGCTGGCGCTGGATCTGTTGCGTGGCAGGTGATTTCGCGGGCGGGCTTCCCGGCGAGGGGCTCGGCGTGGTTCAGGCGGGCGCACACGTTTGCGCGGCTTGTCCACAGGCTGACCGAGTTGTGGACAGCTCGGCCCGTTTTCGGCTTGGCCACGGGTTTTGTCGGGGGTGGCCGATAGACTGGAGTCGGGACGCCCCCCTTGGGAGGGCAGGGTTCCGGCAAAGTCGTTGGTGTTTTAGGGGTGGATGCCGAGCAGGGTGAGTGGTCGGGTGGTGTCTCGGGTCATGTGGCGTAGTCCG